>NZ_WVUH01000416.1 GCF_017614955.1 Micromonospora echinofusca | reverse complement strand
ATCGTACACACGCCGAGACCCCACCTGTCTACCCGTGGCCGGGAGAATTCAGCCCCGCCCTGGTGGGACGGGGTGTTCCTGCCCGGGTGGGAGCACAATCGTGTTCTCCCCACCTCGGCCCTCCGACGGGCATGCGAGGCTTGGAGGCGCAGCATCCCCGCCGACAACTGATCACGCTGTGGAGGACCGGTGGCCCAGCCGACCACACCCGACGCTCCGACCCCGTCCGAGAACGGCACCGCCCCGGACACACCGGGTAGCACGCCGGCCGAGGACGCCACCCTGCTCGAACGCGCGCTGTTCGAGGTCAAGCGGGTGATCGTCGGCCAGGACCGGATGGTGGAGCGGATGTTCGTCGCGCTGCTGGCCCGGGGGCACTGCCTGCTGGAAGGGGTCCCGGGGGTGGCGAAGACCCTCGCCGTGGAGACCCTGGCCCGGGTGGTCGGCGGTACCTTCGCCCGGGTGCAGTTCACCCCGGACCTGGTCCCCGCCGACATCATGGGTACCCGGATCTACCGGCAGTCCAGCGAGAAGTTCGACGTCGAACTCGGCCCGGTGTTCGTCAACTTCCTGCTCGCCGACGAGATCAACCGGGCGCCGGCCAAGGTGCAGTCGGCGTTGCTGGAGGTGATGAGCGAGCAGCAGGTGTCGATCGGTGGCGAGACCTTCCCGGTGCCCCACCCGTTCCTGGTGATGGCCACCCAGAACCCGATCGAGCAGGAGGGGGTCTACCCGCTCCCCGAGGCGCAGCGGGACCGGTTCCTGATGAAGATCGTGGTGGGCTATCCGACCGACGCCGAGGAACGCGAGATCATCTACCGGATGGGCGTCGCGCCGCCGGAGCCGGCCACCGTGTTCAGCCCGACCGATCTGATCGCCCTGCAACGCAAGGCCGACCAGGTCTTCGTGCACAACGCGCTGGTCGACTACACGGTCCGGCTGGTGCTGGCCACCCGCTCCCCGGCCGAGTACGGGATGCCCGACGTGGGCCAGCTCATCCAGTACGGGGCGAGCCCCCGCGCCTCGCTCGGCATCGTCCGGGCCACCCGGGCCCTGGCCCTGCTCCGGGGCCGGGACTACGCGCTGCCCCAGGACGTGCAGGACATCGCCCCGGACATCCTGCGGCACCGCCTGGTGCTCAGCTACGACGCGCTGGCCGACGACGTACCGGCCGACCACATCGTCGGCCGGATCATGTCGACGGTACCGCTGCCCTCGGTCGCGCCCCGGCAGCACGCGGCGCCGGTGCCGCCCGCCGCGCCGCCGATGGCCGCCGGCTGGCCCGGGCAGCGGCCGTGACCGGAGCCGGGGTACGACCGCCCGGCGCGGTGCCGGGCGGAACCGGTGGTACGGGTACCGGCGGGGGCCGGTCGGAGGCGGTGCTGTCCCGGTTGCAACTGCTGGTCACCCGGAAACTCGACGGCCTGCTCCAGGGCGACTACGCGGGGCTGCTCCCCGGGCCGGGTACCGAGGCGGGGGAGTCCCGCGAGTACCGGCCCGGGGACGACGTGCGCCGGATGGACTGGCCGGTGACCGCCCGGACGACCGTGCCGCACGTCCGGCGTACCGTCGCCGACCGGGAACTGGAGACCTGGCTGGCGGTGGACCTCTCGGCCAGCCTCGACTTCGGTACCGGCCGCTGGCTCAAGCGTGACCTGGTGATCGCGGCGGCGACCGCGATGACCCACCTGACCGTGCGCGGCGGCAACCGGGTCGGCGCGGTGGTCGGCAGCGGTGGGCCGGTACCGGCACCGGCGGCCCGTTCGCGGTGGCGGCGGGCGGCCCCGGAACCGGCCGCCGTCGCGCCGCTGCTGTTCCGCCTGCCGGCGCGACCCGGCCGCCGCGAGGCGCACGGGCTGCTGCGGGCGATCGCCGGGACCGAGGTCCGGCCCGGTCGGACCGATCTCGGTGCGCTGGTCGACCTGCTGAACCGGCCACCCCGGCGGCGCGGGGTGGCCGTGGTGATCTCCGATTTCCTGGCACCGCCGGCCCAGTGGGGGCGCCCGTTGCGTAAGCTCGCGGTCCGGCACGACGTGTTGGCGATCGAGGTGGTCGACCCGCGTGAGTTGGAACTGCCCGACGTCGGGGTGCTCGCGGTGGTCGACCCGGAGACGGGGGAGCTGCACGAGGTGCAGACCGCCGATCCGCGGCTGCGACGCCGCTACGCCGACGCCGCCGCCGTCCAGCGGACGGCGATCGCCGACGAGTTGCGGGCCGCCGGTGCGGCCCACCTGCGTCTGCGTACCGATACCGACTGGCTGCTGGACATGGTGCGTTTCGTGGCCGCGCAGCGGCACGCCCGCACCAGGGGGACGACACGATGATCCGATTCCTGCAACCGTGGTGGCTGCTCGCGGTGCTGCCGGTGCTCGCCCTGGCCGGCGCGTACGTCTGGCGGCAGTTGCACCGGCGGGCGTACGCCATGCGGTTCACCAACGTGGAACTGCTCCAGACCCTGGCCCCGAAGGGGCTGGGCTGGCGGCGGCACGCCGCCGCCGGCACCCTGCTGCTCAGCCTGCTGGTGCTGGCCAGCGGGCTGGCCCGTCCGGCGATCGACACGAAGGAACCGCTGGAACGGGCGACGATCATGCTCGCCATCGACGTGTCGCTGTCGATGCAGGCCGACGACGTGGCACCGAACCGGCTGGAGGCGGCCCAGGAGGCGGCCAAGCAGTTCGTCGCCGAGCTGCCACCCAGCTACAACCTGGGTCTGGTGGCGTTCGCCAAGTCGGCGAACGTGCTGGTACCCCCGTCGAAGGACCGCGCGGCGGTGACCACCGCCATCGACGCGCTGGTGCTGGCCGAGGCGACGGCCACCGGGGAGGCGGTCTTCACCTGCCTGGAGGCGATCCGGTCGGTACCGGCCGACGGGGCGGCGGGCATCCCGCCGGCCCGGATCGTGCTGCTCTCCGACGGGTACCGCACCTCGGGTCGGTCGGTGGAGGAGGCGGGCGCCGCGGCCCAGGCGGCCAACGTGCCGGTCTCCACCATCGCCTTCGGCACCGACGACGGGCAGGTCGACATCGGCGGTCAGCTCCAGCGGGTGCCGGTGGACCGGCTCGCCCTCGCCGAACTGGCCGAGACCACCCAGGGCTTCTTCTACGAGGCGGCGTCGGTCAGCGAGTTGAAGCAGGTCTACCAGGACATGGGCAGCTCGATCGGGTTCCGGACCGAACCCCGGGAGATCACCCAGTGGTACGCCGGGCTGGCGCTGCTGCTCGCCCTGACCGCCGCCGGGATGAGCCTGCTCTGGACCTCGCGGCTGCTGTGACCCGGCCGGGCCGACCCGGTCGGCCCGGCCACCACCCGACCGGGTTTCAGTGGGTGCTGCTGGCCAGGACGAAGAGGACGGCCACCCAGACGGCGGCGAGGGTGAAGCCCAGCGGGGCGACGTAGCGGCTCATGGCAGTTTTACTCCGGTGGCGACTGGTCCGGCCGCGCCGGGGCGCGGACGTCAGGGGTCAGGCAGGGCGCACACACGAAGTCGTGACCGGGGTGCTCCACCAACTGCCACCGCGAGGCGGCGGGCCCGGTGTCCGGGCGCTACCCCGGACGGCACGGGTCGTTGCGGGTGGAGCGGAGCTGGTCAGCTCACTCGACTGAGCCGTGGCTCAGCGGGGCTGACGATCGGCCCGGCCACGACTGGGAGGATCGCTATCTCGCACAGCGATCACCTCCACAGCTCGGCGGGGTCCGGAACGCGGATCATCGTACACCCGCGCTGTCGACCCTCCGCAGTCGGCCGATCGGCCGGGGCGGCGGTCCCCACGGATGCCGGGACCGCCCCGACCCGGTGTCCGTGGCGACTGTCAGGTATCCGCGTGACCTGGGTCGCGTTAGCGCTTACCTGCCGGTAACGCCTAATCTCCAACGCGCACCGTCCACACGCTTTTTCTTCTAGGGGGACCCGTGGCCAGAACCGTGCTGGTGACCGGCGGTAACCGGGGGATCGGCCTGGCCATCGCGCAGGCCTTCGCCAAGCAGGGTGACCGGGTGGCGGTCACCCACCGGGGAGAGAGCGGCCCGCCGGACCTGTTCGGCGTGCGCTGCGACATCACCGACCCGGCCGCCGTGGACAGCGCCTTCAGCACCGTCGAGGCGGAGCTGGGGCCGGTCGAGGTGCTGGTCGCCAACGCGGGGATCACCGACGACACGCTGCTGATGCGGATGTCGGACGAGCAGTTCACCAACGTGCTCGACACCAACCTGACCGGCGCGTTCCGGTGCGCCAAGCGGGCCGCCACCAAGATGGTGCGGGCCCGCTGGGGGCGGATGATCTTCATCTCCTCGGTGGTCGGTCTGTACGGCAGCCCGGGCCAGGTCAACTACGCGGCCAGCAAGGCCGGCCTGGTGGGGGTGGCCCGGTCCATCACCCGCGAGCTGGGCAGCCGCAACGTCACGGCGAACGTGGTGGCACCGGGCTTCATCGACACCGACATGACCGCGGTCCTGCCGGACGACCGCAAGGAGCAGTACCGCAAGTCCATCCCACTGGGCCGGTTCGCCAGCCCGGACGAGGTGGCCGGCGTGGTGACCTGGCTGGCCGGAGACTCCGCTGGTTACATCTCCGGTGCGGTCATCCCGGTCGACGGCGGCATGGGCATGGGGCACTGACCCGACCGCACCCGCCCGGCCCCGCGTCGGGCATCGGGCGCACACCCCGGACGCCGACCGGTCCCCGGTCGGCGTCGTCCGCCCCGGCGGGCCGCACCACGAGCGCACCACGGACGATTTACGGAGGATCTGCACGTGTCTGGACTGCTGGCCGGTAAGCGGCTGCTCGTCACCGGTGTCATCACCGACCAGTCGATCGCCTTCTCCACGGCGAAGCTGGCCCAGGAGAACGGGGCGACGGTGGTGCTGACCGGCTTCGGTCGGCTCTCGCTGGTCGAGCGGATCGCCAAGCGGCTGCCCGAGCCGGCGCCGGTGATCGAGGTGGACGTGACCAACGCCGAGCACCTGGCCGGCCTCGCCGACCGGGTACGCGAGCACGTCGACGGCATCGACGGGCTGGTCCACTCGATCGGCTTCGCGCCGCAGAGCTGCCTCGGCGGCGGCTTCCTCGACGCACCGTGGGAGGACGTGGCGACCGCCCTGCACGTCTCCACCTACTCGTACAAGTCGCTGGCCATGGCGGTGCTGCCGCTGATGTCCCCGGGCGGTTCGATCGTCGGACTCACCTTCGACGCCACCAAGGCGTGGCCGGTCTACGACTGGATGGGCGTGGCCAAGGCCGGGCTGGAGTCGGCCTCCCGCTACCTGGCCCTGCACCTGGGCCCGAAGGGGATCCGCAGCAACCTCGTCGCCGCCGGCCCGCTGCGCACCATGGCAGCCAAGTCGATCCCCGGCTTCGAACAGTTCGAGGTCGCCTGGCAGGAGCGCTCCCCGCTCGGCTGGGACCTCACCGACCAGGAGCCGGCCGCCCGGGCCTGCCTGGCCCTGCTCTCCGACTGGTTCCCGGCCACCACCGGTGAGATCGTCCACGTCGACGGCGGCTACCACGCCCTCGGCGCCTGAGGTGTAAGGAAGGGCCCCTTCCTATCGTTTTCGGTATAGGAAGGGGCCCCGCTTAACACCCGCCC
>NZ_WVUH01000415.1 GCF_017614955.1 Micromonospora echinofusca | reverse complement strand
CGTTCACCGCGAGGTCGACCAGCCCGGCACCGACCTCCGCGTCACCGTGGTGGCTCAGGTCGACCGGCCCGGCACCGACCTCCGCGTCACCGTGGTGGCCGAGGTCGACCGGCCCGGCACCGACCTGCGCGCCGTCGCGCCGGACCGGGGTGCCGGGGTCGGTCGTCGGTTGCGGGGGCGGCCGGTGCATGAGGGCGATCCTGCCGGGAACGGCACCGGCAGGACAGGCGGGGGTGGCGTTAGCCGTATCACCACCCGAGGAATCATGAGAAATCCTCACGTACTGCCGTCGGGTTTCATAGCTTGAAGGTCGTGAGACAACCCCTCGCCGCCACGGGTCGGCTCGTACCCCTGCTCCGTGCCGGGCTCATCGCCGGCATCGTCCTGGCCGCCGCCGCCTACCCCCTCGCCGCCGCCTTCGGCATCGGCGCGAAGACCACCGCCGACGCCGTCCGACAGAAGGCGTCGATGCTGCGGGACGTGCGTCCCGCGCAGACCTCGTACGTCTACGCCAGCGACGGGCGTACCCCGTTGACGATGTTCTACGAGGAGTACCGCACGTACGTACCGCTGTCGGCCATCTCGCCGCACATGCAGCAGGCGATCGTCGCGGCCGAGGACACCCGCTTCTACACCCACCACGGGGTGGACGCCAAGGGTGTGGCCCGTGCCTTCGTGGTCAACTCCCAGTCCGGCGGGGTGTCCCAGGGCGCCTCGACCCTGACCATGCAGTACGTCCGGATGGCCCTGCGGGACAGCGCCCGCACCCCGAAGGAGGTGCAGGAGGCCACCGCGCAGACCAGCATGCGCAAGATCCGCGAGATGCGGACGGCCATCGACCTGGAGAAGGAGCTGAGCAAGCCGGAGATCCTGGAGCGCTACCTGAACTCCGCGTACTTCGGCCACCGGGCGTACGGCATCTACGCCGCCTCGGAGATCTTCTTCTCCAAGAAGCCCAGCGAACTCAACCAGATCGAGGCGGCCACCCTCGCCGGGCTGGTGAAGTCCCCCTCCGAGTACGACCCGGCCAGTTCCGACCAGAAGGCCGCCACCGACCGGCGCAACTACGTACTCGACCGGATGCAGGTCATGGGGTACATCTCGCCCGACATGGTGCAGAAAATGAAACAGGAGCCGATCCGGCTCAAGCTGACCGACCCGCCCCGGGACTGCACCGCCCTGCCGGAGAAGTACAACAGCTGGGGCTTCTTCTGCGACTACCTGAAAAACTGGTGGAGCGCCCAACCGGCCTTCGGGGAGAACCCGCTGGAACGCATCGACGCGCTCCGCCGGGGCGGCTACAAGATCGTGCTCAGCCTCGACCCTAAGGTGCAGGAGGCCGCCGAGAACGGCGTCCAGGCCAAGGAGAGCACCGGCAGCCCGTTCGCGCACGGCCTGGTCGCCGTCGAACCGGGCACCGGGCGGGTCAAGGCGATGGCCGTCAACCGGAACTACTCGCTGGACCTGAGCAACAACGGTGAACACACCAACCCGAACGCGACCAGCAAGATGAAGAGCAACTACCCGAACACGGTCGCCCCGCTGCTCGGCGGCGGCACACTGCCCGGGTACCAGGCCGGGTCGACGTTCAAGATGTTCGTCATGCTGGCCGCCCTCGACCAGGGCATGCCGCTGTCCACCGCGTTCGACTCGCCGCACCGGTACCGGTCGGAGGTGTACAACGGCTGGGCACCGTCCAACGCCAGCGGCGCGATGACCGGGCGGCAGACCATGTGGTCCGGCTTCGGCAAGTCGGTGAACACCTACTTCGTGTGGCTGGAGGAGCAGGTCGGCGCCGAGAAGGCGGTCCGGCTGGCCGAACGGCTCGGGCTACGCTGGCGTACCGACGTGGACCGGGACATGGCCTCGGCGGAGAAGGCGGACACCTGGGGCGCGTTCACCCTGGGCGTCTCCGACGCCACCCCGTTGGAGATGGCGAACGCGTACGCGGCGGTGGCGGCGGACGGCCGGTTCTGCGAGGCGCTGCCGGTGCTGGAGGTGAGCCACCCGGACGGCACCCCGGCCCGGTACATCACCGCCTCGGGGATGGTGCAGGAGGTCGCCAAGCCGCGCTGCCGGCAGGCGGTGACCGCGGACGCCGCCCGGGCGGCCACCGACGCGGCCCGCTGCCCGACCGGGGACACCCCGGCCAAGGGCTCCTGTGGCGGCTGGTCGACAGCGGACAGCGTCCGGGGCACGGTGGGCCGCCCGGTCGCCGGCAAGACCGGTACCACGGACAGCACCCGGTCCGCCTGGTTCGTCGGGTACACCCCGGAACTGGCGGCGGCGAGCTTCATCGCCGACCCGGACAACCCGTTCAACGCCGTCGGTGACGGCCAGTCGCAGAGACCGATCAACGCGGTGGCGGAGACCCTGCGCGACGCGCTGAAGGGGCAACCGGTACGCCAGTTCCCCGAACCGTCCGACGCGATCGTGGGTGGATCATGACCAGGTCCGTTGCCGGGGTCAGCGCAGGCCGGCGGATAGGGCCGGTCAGCGCAGGTCGGCGGCGACGAAGGACCAGACCTCCAGGTCGACCCGGCCGCCCCGGACCACCCCGGCGTTGCGCAGCAGACCCTCGTAGCTGAACCCGGCCTTCTCCGCCACCCGGCGGGACGCCAGGTTGCCGGGCGCCACCCGCAACTCCACCCGTTGGAAGTCGTGCTCCAGGATCAGCGCGATGGCCAGCGCGTCGACCGCCTCGGCGGCCAGCCCGAAGCCCCGGGCCTCCGCCGCGATCACGTACGACACCTCGGTGACCCGGGCACCCCAGTCGGTACGCCGGGTCCACAGGCAGCCGACCAGGCGGTCGTCCTCCCGCCGGAGTACCGCGTAGTGGTCCCCGTCGCCGCTGTCCCGCCGCTGCCGGGCCAGGTCGGTGCACCACGCCGCCCCGTCGATCTGGCCGGTCTCCTCCCGCACCGGCAACCACCGCCGGGTCTGCCGGTCGGCGAAGATCCCGTCCACCGTCTTCGCGTCCTCGGGGAGCAACGGGCGCACCTCGGTACGGGGTGTGGAGACGGTCAGTGTCGGGAACCGGCGTACCGCCACCTGACCGATCACGTCCGCACCTCGTTCCGTTCCGGCCGGGCCGCCGCGTCGACCACCCGGCGGGCGATCTCCGGCAGCCCGGCCCAGTGCAGGCCCAACTGGGAGGCGTGCACACCCTGCCGGACGAACCCCTCCGGTGCGCCACCGGACCAGGTCCAGGCCGGCGCGACACCGGCCCGTGGGCTGAGCACGGCCCGGTGGCACTTGTAGCCGACCACCCGCGTCCCGGCCGGGGCCACCAGGCTGTCCGTGCCGGCCACCGCCGTGCGGTACCCGACGACGACGCCGTCCCGGGTGGTCGCGGTGGTGTCGAGCACCCCGCACATCGGCTGGCCGTCGACCTCCCGGGCCAGCCAGAGCAGGCCGGCCCCCTCGGCGAGCACCGGTCGACCGGCGCGGGCCAGTCCGGCGACCCCGGCGGCGAGCCGCCGGTTGGCGGTCAACTCCCCGGCGTACGACTCGGGCAGCGCGGCGCCCACCACCAGCGCGACGGTCCCGGGCGGCAGCGACTCGTCGCGGAGCGGGTCGACGGTCACCACCTCGGCCCCGGCGGCGGTGAGCAGCTCGGCGGTCTCCGGATGGCTGTACGAGCCGTGCGGCCCGCCGGCGAGCGCGACCACCGGTCGGGGCCCGGCGACCGGTCCGGTCGACAGCGGCCCTACGGGTGGTGGCCCGGCCGGCAGCCGTCCGGTCGACAGCGGCCCTACGGGTGGTGGCCCGGCCGGCAGCCGTCCGGTCGACAGCGGCCCTACGGGTGGTGGCCCGGCCGGCAGCCGTCCGGTCGACGGCGGCCCTGCGGGTGGTGGCCCGGCCGGGGTCCACGGTTCGACCGGCAGCGGTGGGGCCGAACCGGCCAGCGCGGCCAACCGGTCCACGTCGACCCGGGCGGCGACCGCCGCACCGAGCCGCTGCACGGCACGGAGCGCCTCGGCGTCGGCCCGCAGCACCGGCACCACCCCCCGGTCCCGGGCCGGCAGCACGGGCGGCAGGTCACCCCGGCCGAGCGCCCCGAGCACCGGTACCGCGATGTCGTCCAGCGCCTCCCGCAGCAGCTCACCGTGCCGGTCCGAGGCGACCCGGTTGAGGATCACCCCACCGAGCCAGAGCAGTTCGTCGTACGCCCGGAACCCGTGCACCAGTGCGGCGACCGACTGGCCCATGGTGGCCACGTCGACGACCAGCACCACCGGGCTGCGCAACGCGGTGGCCACGGCGGCCGTCGACTCGGTCTCCGACCGGCCGGCGACACTGTCGTAGAGCCCCATGGTCCCCTCGACCAGGGCGATCCGGGCGCCGGCCACCCCGTGCGCGAAGAGCGGTGCGATCCGGGCCGCACCGACCAGCCGGGGGTCCAGGTTGCGGCCCGGCCGACCGGCGGCCAACCCCAGGTACGCGGCATCGACCTGGTCAGGACCGATCTTGAAGGCGGCCGGGGCCAGTCCCCGGGCGGCGAACGCGGCGAGCAGGCCCACGGCCACGGCTGTCTTACCGTGCCCGGAGGAGGGCGCGCTGAGCACCACGCGCGGCACGACGGTCATCGTCGACTCCTCGGAGGGCAGGGCGGGGCAGGATCGCACGGCACGGGCCGGCGACGGCCCCGGCGGGGCGGGGCCGCGATCCGCCCGCGTGACGATACCCAACCGGACCCCCCGCCGGACCCGACGAACCGCCCGGACCGGACGACGACCGCCGCGCCGTACCGCCCGGACGGGACCACGACCGCCGCGCCGTGTTGCCCGTGCCGGCGGGTGGCCCCGGTCACCCGGGTAACCTCGTGGGCGTGTACCGGTTCCTGCTCACCCCACGGTGGCTGGGCATCCTCGCCCTGACACTGGTCGCCTCTGCGGTGATGGTGCTGCTCGGCATGTGGCAGTTCAGCCGGTACGAGGAACGCACCGCGATCAACGACCGGATCGACAACGCCGGACGGGTCGCCCCTGCCCCGCTGCGCGACCGGCTACCCGCGCCCACCGGTCCGGCGGGTACCGCCGGGGCCGCGCCGTCGGCCGACACCGCGTGGACCCGGGTCACCGCCACCGGCCGGTACGACAACGCGAACGTGATCCTGGTCCGGGGCCGTACCGTCGAGAGCCGGGTCGGTTTCGAGGTGCTCACCCCGCTGGTGCTGGCCGACGGGTCGGCGGTCCTGGTGGACCGGGGCTGGGTGCCGCCGGCCCCCGGCGGGGCGACCGTCCAGCCGCAGATCCCCGACGCACCGACCGGTGAGGTGACGGTCGTCGGCCGGGTGCACCTGACCGAGAGCAGCCCCGGGGTGGTGGAGCGGCGCAACGGTCGGATCGAGACCCGGCGGGTCGGGGTGCCCCGGATCGCCCGCGAACTGCCCTACCCGGTCTACGGGGCCTACCTGCTCCTGGAGGAGCAGACCTCGTCGGCGGAGCCGGCGATGTTCGAGGCGATCCCGATCAAGCACGAGAACAACTGGCTCAACGGCGGGTACGCCGTCCAGTGGTGGATCTTCGCGGTGATGGCGCTGTTCGCGTACGGCTGGCTGGCCCGCCGGGAGGCCCGGGGCGGGTCGGGCGGTACCGCCGAGCCGCAGGACCGGGCCGCCGAGCCGGCAC
>NZ_WVUH01000414.1 GCF_017614955.1 Micromonospora echinofusca | reverse complement strand
GGGTGGGGCGGGGGTCCCGCGACCTGGGCGGACACCGCCGGCCGGTCAGCCGTCGGTTGCCGCCGCAACCCCCGTTGCGTCGCGGAACCGCCCCGTCCCCGACCGGTCACCGCCGGTCGGACTCCAGTATCGGGGGACCGTCGTTGTCCACGGGTGCCACCAGGTTGGCGGAACGTGCCAGGCCGGGGGAGGCGAGCACCTCGCGCTGCTCCCGGTACGCCTGCGGGGTCACCCCGTAGGCGGCCCGGAAGACCCGGGTGAAGTGCGCGCGGTCGGGGAACCCCCAGCGGGCGCCCACCGCGTACGCCGGCTGGTGCTGGAGGGCCGGGTTCATCAGGTCCCGCCGGCAGCGGTCGAGCCGCCGTTGCCGGATGAACTCCGCCACGCTGCTCTGCTCCTGGGCGAAGAGCCGGTGCAGGGACCGGACCGACATGTGGTGCGCGGCGGCGACCATCGCCGGATCGAGCCGGGGGTCGGCGAGATGCCGCTGGACGAACGCGTGCACCCGGGTCAGCAGGGCCCGCTGCCGGATGGCCGCCGGCACGGTCGCCACCGTGTCCAGATGGGTACCGAGCATGGTGGTGAACAGGTCGAGGGCGATCGTGCCGAGCTGCGGCGCGTCCTGCGGCCGGTACTGCTCGGGGTGCCGGGCGATCCGGGTCATGTACTGCGCGAGCAGCGCGCCCACCCCCTCCGTGGAGGAGAGTCGACCGGCGAAGAGCCGGGCCACCTTGTCCGGCGGCAGACTGACCAGTTCGTGCGGGATGACCAGGCACACCGAGGTGGCCAGCCCGGTCCGGCCGAGGTCGCCGAAGTGCGCCACCTCGTGCGAGCGGGTCGCGTCGTAGAAGGTGAAGTCACCGGCGGTGAAGGCGCTGGTCTGCCGGTCCTGGGTGATCCGGCTCCGGCCACTGGTGGTCAACGCCAGCATGTACACGTCGGGTTCCGAGCCGGTACGGCTGTTCGCCCGACGGGCATCCATCGACGGGTACCGGTAGTCGATGAGCTGTACCGGCCCGAGTGGAATCGCATGGGCGCGGGCGGTGAAGTTGTCGGCGTGGTCGGTGTAGACCTTCAGCGGGGCCGACATCCGGGCGATGGCGTCCAGCCAGAGCCCGAAGCGCTCCGACGGCGGCAGTTCCTCGGTGTCCACGACGGCGGACTCCAGCATTGCGGCCCCTTTCTCCCGGCGTCCGGTCGCTGCCTGAGCCTGGTTATGTAACCGCTACGTCCGATGCTGTGCCAGTCCATTGTGATTGGTCCCGCACCGCGTCGATCGGTGCCGATCGGAGTCCGAAGGTACCTGCGAAAATCCGCGCACCATCCCGGTGTCACCGTCCCGACACCGGTCGGGGCGGCAACGCCCGGGACGTTGCGCGGATCGTGACTGCTGATCGGATCCGGTACGGAACCTCAGTCGTTGAGCACCTGGGACAGCCGGTCGCGGAACCGCCGCTCCGAGTCGCTGACCACGTCGCCGCCGATCCCCAGGATGCCGCCGGTCGAGGCTGCCGTCACCACGTTTTCCGCGATCTCCACCAGCCAGTGCCGGTACGCCCCGGCCGCACCCTCGTCGACCCGGTCGGCGAGCAGCGACGCGGCGGCCCGGGCCCGGCCGAGCACGTCGTCGATCAGGGCCTGCGGGTCGGACGGCGCGATGACCGGCAGTTCCTCGCCGGCCTCCGGGTCACCCACCCGGGCGACCAGTTCGGTGGCGACGGCGGCGACCAGCGGGCTGCCCGACTCGCGCCCTGCCGAGATGGTGTCGAGTCCGGCGGCGTTCTCCGCCATGGTGCGGCGGGTACCGTCGGACTCGGCCGCGCTCGCTGCGGTCAGCACGGCCTGGGGCAGGCCGACCAGCAACCCCCACTCCTCGTCGGTGAAACCGAAGCTGGCGTACGTCGGCTGCTCGATCACGGCTGTGCCCCTTCCATTCGCTTGCCCATCTCCCGCGCCACCGGACCGCCGGCGGCCGGACCTGTCCGGCACCACGGGCCGGCACCGAGGGTATGCCAGATCGGTCAGTCCGCGACCAGCAGTCCCTGTTCGCTGACCACCGGTACGGACAGCGTCTTGTACCCCACGTCGTCGAAGAGAACCGTCATCCGGTCGGCCTCGTAGCTGAGGACCAGCCCGGTGCCCCACTCGGCGTGGCGTACCTGGCTGTGCACCGGGAACGGGCCGTGCGCGCCGCCGTCGGCGACGCTGGTGCCGGCGTGGCAGTTGTCGCAGTGCGCGCAGACGGCGGTCATCTGCTCGCCGAAGTACGCCAGCAACGTCTGGCTGCGGCAGGACCGGGTCTCGGCGAACGCCCGCATCATGTCGGTACGCGACCGCTGCACGGCCTGCTGCCGTTCCGCCTCGGCGAGCGCGGCCCGGGCCGCCTCGGCCGGCTTCGGGGCGTACCGGGGTGCGCCGATCCGCTGGTCGGCCCGGGGAGCGGCGGCGCCCACCTGCTCCAGCAGGGCGAGCAGGTTGCCGAGCTTGCGGGCCCCCAGCCCGGTGCGTTCCCGCAGGGCGGTCCGGGTCGTCGGGGCGCGCCGCAGCAGGGCGGCCAGCTCCCGCAACTCGGCCTCGTCCGGCAGTCCGCCGGTGAAGAACCGCTGCAACCCGACGTCCTCCGCCCGCCAGAGCAGCAGTACCCGGGCCGGTTCGTCGTTGCGTCCGGCCCGGCCGATCTCCTGGAAGTAGCTGTCCGGGGAGTCGGGCAACGCCATGTGCACCACCCAGGCGATGTTCGGCTTGTCGATGCCCATGCCGAACGCCGAGGTGGCCACCATGATCGGTACCCGGTCGGCGAGGAACGCCTCGTGCAGTTCCTCCCGGGCGCCGGCGGCCATCCCGCCGTGGTAGTACTGCGCCGGGAAACCGGCGGCGGTGAGCCGGGCGGCCAGTTCCTCGGCGGAGCGCCGGGTGGGTACGTAGATGATCCCGGGCCGCTCGTCCTCCCGGAGCAGCGCCACCAGCCGCCGCCACCGGTAGTCCTCGGTCGGGCAGTGCGCCACCTCGACGAAGATGTTCGGCCGGTCCAGTCCGGACACGACGATCTCCGGGTCGGTCAATCGGAGCCGGGCGACGATGTCGTCGCGTACCGGTGGCGAGGCGGTCGCGGTCAGGGCCACCACCGGTGGCCGGCCGAGCCCGTCGATCAGGTGCCCGAGCGCCAGGTAGTCGGGGCGGAAGTCGTGTCCCCACGCGGAGATGCAGTGTGCCTCGTCGATTGCCACGAGGGCCGGTCGCAGGTCGCGGATCTCGGCCATCCGGTCCGGGTTGCTGAGCTGTTCCGGGGTGATGAAGAGGAACTCGGCCCGGCCGTCCCGCAGCTCGGCGACCGCTGCCGCCTGCTGGGCGGCCGTCTCGTTCGAGCTGATCCGGACCGCCCGCAGCTCCGGCCGTTGGCGTTCGTTGAGCGCGGCGATCTGGTCCTGTTGCAGGGCGAGCAGCGGCGAGATCACCACCGTCGGCCCGGGGATCAGGCTTGCTGGGATCTGGTAGATCGCCGACTTGCCGGCCCCGGTGGGCAGCACCACCAGGGCGTCGCGGCGCTTCATCACCGCCCGCATCGCGGCGAGCTGGTTCGGGCGCAGGGTGTGCCATCCGAAGAGGTTGCGCGCCGCGCGCCGCAGCCGGGTGGCGTTCAGTGGGGATTTCATCGCAGGCGCAGGTACCCGGGCCGTTTCCGCCCGAAACCGCACGCCCCTGCCGCCGTGCGCCGCCCCGGCGCGGCCGGTCGGCGCGCGACGGTCACCCGCCGAGACGGTCGGCCCGGATCCCGGCGAGGAAGGCGGTCCAGGCCCGCGCGTCGAAGGCCAGCACCGGCCCGGAACGGTCCTTGCTGTCCCGTACGCCCACCAGCCCGACCCCGAGATCGTCGGCGACCTCGACGCAGTTGCCGCCGGTGGCGCCGCTGCGGCTGCTGGTGCGCCAGGTGGCGCCGGTCTCAGTGGCCACGGTGTTCCTCCACGATCGATTCGATCAGATGTATCGATTCTTCCTGATCCAGTGCCGCTGATTCCAGCCCCGCCCAGACCCGTTCGTAGGCGGCGACCTCGGCCGGCCGGTCGAGATAGAGCGCACCGGTGAGCCCTTCGACGTAGACCGTGCTCGGCTCGACCCAGTTCCGGCCCCGGGTGGGCTGGAAGTCGAGGATGACGAAGGTGCCGGCCTCGGTGACCAGCGGTGGCCAGGCGGCCCGGGGCAGCACCCGGATCCGCAGGTGCGGCAACTGCCGGACCAGGGTGCACAGGTGGCGGAGCTGGGTCGCCATCCCGGCCGGGTCGAGCACCGGACGGCGCAGCGCCTCCTCGCCGAGCACCACCCGCAGGGTCGGTGCGGCCGGCAGCCGGCGGGTGAGCAGCCGTTGCCGCTCGCACCGGGCGGCCACCGCCCGCTCGCGTTCGGCGATGCCGAGGTCCGGACGGTTCCGCCGGTAGTGCGCGGTGATGTAGTGGGTGGTCTGCAACAGGCCGGGAATCAACTGCGGGTCGAACTGCCGGATGGTGGTCGCCGACGATTCCAGGTTGGCATAGAGCGAGAACCATTCGGGTACGCAGTCGCCGTAGGTGTGCCACCATCCCTTGTTCCTCGTCTCCAGGGCGAGGCCCGTCACCACCGACCGCAACTCGTCCGGGACCCGGTAGAGATCGCACATGGCCCGCAGATCCGGCAGCCGGACCAGGGTGAGTCCCTTCTCGATGCGCCAGACCTTCTGCCGGGAGCAGTCCAGCTCCGCAGCGGCGGCGTCCATGCTGATCAGAGCCTCCTCGCGGAGTTGGGCGAGGAGCCGGCCGAGTTGGCGACGGGGAACACTCGACGTCGGTGTTTCATGCGACATGCAACGCCTCCACCTCAACTGCTGCAACATTCTGAATTCGCGCCGCCCGGCCGTTGTCGGGGCGGCGGCCGGAAAGGCGGAAATGATGCTAGATAGCGGGGCATACGAAGGCAAGAAAATGGTCGGATGGCGCGGCGGAACAGAATTGTGGCGGGCGGGTGCCGGTGTTTTCAAAAATGAAACAGGGCAAAGTGGCGGCAGTGGCTGCGGCCCGGTGTGCGGTACGATCCACCGGCCCGTCGGTGGCCGGCCCGTCCCGGGGCGCCGGGCCGGTGGTGCGCCTGACATCGGCCAGGAGGGTCGTGGACGAATTCCGCCGGCATTCCCGTGCCTGTCCCCACGGTCGTCCCGCCGGGGTGCGCCGGTTGGACCTCGACGTCGACTACGGCGCCTTTCCGGTGTGGACCCGTTTCATGCTGCCCGCCCGGCCCGGCCGACCGGCCCGCGAGGTGGATGGCTGCGCGGGGCCCGAGGCACTCGGCCTCTCCGCCGGGCTGGCCGCAGACCTGCAAGCCTGGGCGGACTGGCAGGACCGGCACCAGCCGGCGGCCTGGCGTGGCCCCGACGGTTGCGCCGAGCCGGCAACCGGGCAGGACTGGCAGCGCTGGCGTACCACCGGACAGGAACTGGCGCATCGCCTGGCGGCGGAGACCGGTGCGGCGGTCGTCTGTCTCTGGCCCTCGGAGGGCCGCGATCCGCACTGCCCGCACTGCGGTGATCCGGGGAGCAGTGGTCGGCCTGGTTGATCCGGTGGAGGAGCATGCCGGCATGATGCCCCTGCCAGATCCGCCGTCCCCCGCC
>NZ_WVUH01000413.1 GCF_017614955.1 Micromonospora echinofusca | reverse complement strand
GGCAGGTCCCGTACGGTGACCGGGGGCAGGTGCCGGGTGGGGAACCGGTCGGCGGTGGACGTCATCGCAACCTCCAGGGGGCGGCTCCCCCTGCCGTACCCGACATCGACCGGCACCGAAACCTCCCGAACCGGGCACACGGTGGGCAGCCCGGACCACCCGGTCTGCCACCATGTCGGGGTGACCGACGACGACCAGGTGCCCGGGACCGGCAGGGACGAGCCGGCCATCCGCCCGGGTGGCCCGGACGACGCCCCGCACGTCCTGCGGCTGCTCGACGACGCCACCGCCTGGCTGGTCGCCCGGGGCCGGACCGGCCAGTGGGGTACCGAACCGGCCTCCACCGACCCGCGTCGCGTCGCGCAGGCCCAGGAGTACGCGGCCAGCGGCGGACTCTACCTGGCCGTGCTGGGTGACCGGCCGGTCGGCGCGCTGGTGGTCGGTGCGACCGTCGAGTACGTGCCACCGGTCGACGAGCCGGAACTGTTCGTCCGGCTGCTGGTCACCGACCGGGCGTACGCCGGCCGGGACATCGGCGGCCGGCTGCTGGCGTACGCGGCCGAACTGACCCGGGCGGCCGGGATCGGGCTGCTCCGGGTGGACTGCTACGCGGGCGACGACGGGGCGCTGGTCCGCTGGTACGAGCGGGCCGGTTTCACCCGCACCGAGCGGTTCACCGTCGCCCGGCCCGGCCGACCACCGTGGCCGGGTCAGGTGCTGGCCCGCCGACTCGCCTGACCGACACCGGCCCGCCGCTGCCCGGACCTGCACCGCCGCTGCCCGACCGTTCCCGGCGCCTGCCGGCCCGCCGGACGGTCAGCCGATCTCCTCGTCCACGTAGCACCAGCGCCAGGACTCGCCCGGCTGCGCGGAGCGGATCACCGGGTGCCCGGTCTCGGCGAAGTGGGCGGTGGCGTGCCGGTTCGGTGAGGAGTCACAGCAGCCGACCTGCCCACAGGTCAGGCAGGAGCGCAGGTGCACCCAGTCGGTGGAGCCCATGGCCCGGCACTGCGGGCAGTAGCCGGTGACCTCCGGTGCCGCCGTACCCGCCCCGGCCAGATGCTCGCAGCTCACGCCTCGTCCTCCCGTCGCAGCAGGGACTCCTCCAGGTCCAGGTCCCGGTAGGCCCGTACCAGTGTCTCCTCCGGGATCCGGCCCGCGTCCCGGGCCGCCCGGAACACCTCCCGCTCCGCGTCGATCATCTCCTGCCGCAACCGCGCGTACGCCTGGGAGGGGGTTTCCCGCTCCGCACCGCCCAGCCGCTCCCAGGCCGTGTTGGTCCGGTGCTCGCCCAACCGGCGCAGCCGTTCCACCACGGCCGCCGGTGCCTCTCCGGCGATCTCGTCGAGCCGGTCCCGGGCCGCCCGGCTGGCCTGCTGCTGCACCGCCGCTGCGGAGAGCGCGTCCTGCACCGCGTCGTCCGGGGGCAGTTTCAACCACCGGGCCACCGCCGGCAGGGTGGCGCCCTGGCCGACCAGGGTCGCCACGATCACCGCGAACGCGAGCCAGATGAAGAGTTCCCTCGGGTACGGCTCGCCGCCGGCGAGGGTGAGCGGCAGGGCGAGCGCACCGGCCAGGGTGACCACCCCGCGCATCCCGGCCCAGCCGATCACCAGCGGGAAGCGGGGGGACGGCGCCGGATCGCGGCGGCGTACCCGGGGCACCAGCCGGGCCAGGTAGGTGGCCGGGAAGAGCCAGACGAACCGGGTCAGGAAGACGGTGACCAGCACGGCGGCGGTCACCCCGACCAGCGTGCCGGTCGGGGTGTCCAGGTGCACCAGCACCTCCCGCAACTGGAGCCCGACCAGCAGGAAGACCAGCCCCTCCAGCAGGAATCGGACCAGCCGCCAGACCGCGCCGATCTGCAACCGGGAGGCGGCCGACATCAGCCTCGGCAGCCGGTGCCCGAGCGCCAGCCCGGTGACCACCACGGCGACCACCCCGGAGGCGTGGATCTCCTCGGCGACGAACACCACCGCGAACGGGACGATCAGCGACAGCGCGTTGTCCAGCAGCGGGTCGCTGATCCGCTGGTGCAGGAAACCGAAGACCACCGCACCCAGGGCCCCGATCACGATGCCGCCGCCGGTCGCCACCAGCACCTCGCGGGCGACGTCGCCGACCCCGACCGCCGAACCGATGGTGGCCAGGGTCGCCACCCGCAGCAGGACCAGCGCGGTCGCGTCGTTAACCAGGCTCTCCCCCTCCAGGATGGTCACCACCCGGCGGGGCAGCCCGACCCGCCGGGCCACCGCGGTGGCCGCCACCGCGTCCGGTGGGGCGACCACCGCGCCCAGCGCCAGGCAGACCGCGAACGGTACGCCCGGCAGCAGCACGTGCAGGACGAAGCCGACCACGAACGCGGTGAACAGCACCAGCCCCACGGCGAGCAGCAGGATCGGCCGCAGGTTGTACCGGAAGGCCGGCACCGAGGTCTCCAGCGCCGCCACGTAGAGCAGCGGCGGCAGGATGCCCACCAGCACCAGTTCCGGCTCCAACTGGAACTGCGGGAAACCGGGTACGTACGACAACGCCAGGCCGAGCACGACCAGCACGATCGGGGCGAGCAGACCGAGCCGTCGGGCGAGCGCCGCGCCGAGGGTCGCGATGGCGAGGAAGAGTACGACCTCGAACAGTGCCTCCATGCGGCGAGCCTAGGGGGCGCCGCCGTCCAGACCGGTCATCCGGCGGTACGTAGTTTCGGCAGGACCTGCGTACCGAACGCGTCGATGAAGGCGTGCTGTTCCCGGCCGACGTGGTGCAGGTAGATCTGGTCGAACCCGAGTGCGAGGTAGTCCTCCAGCCAGCCCACGTGCCGGCCCAGGTCGGCGGAGACGTTCACCACCCGGGTGACCTGTTCCATCGGTACCTGCTCGGAGACGGTGTCGAAGTGGTCGGTCAGTTCCAGGTCCCAGCAGACCGGCGGCGCGAAGACGTTGCTGCGCCACTGGTCGTACGCGATCCGGGCCGCCTCGGCCTCGTCGGGCGCCCAGCTCACGTGTACCTGGAGGTGCAGCGGTCCCCGCCCACCGGCGTCCCGGTACGCGTCGACCATCCCGCGCAGGTGGTCGAGCGGGGCGTTCACCGTGATCAGACCGTCGGCCCACTCGGCACACCAGCGGGCCGTGGGTACGCTCACCGCCGCCCCGATCAGCGCCGGCGGCTGTTCGGGGCGGGTCCACAGCCGGGCCCGGTCCACGGTGACCAGGCCGTCGTGGCTGACCTCCTCGCCGGCGAGCAGGGCCCGGATCACGTCGACGCACTCGCGCAGCCGGGCGGCCCGGACGTCCTTGCGGGGCCAACGGTCGCCGGTGACGTGCTCGTTGCTCGCCTCGCCGGTACCGAGGGCCGCCCAGAACCGGCCCGGGTACATCGCGCCGAGGGTGCCGATCGCCTGCGCGACGATCGCCGGGTGGTACCGCTGACCGGGCGCGTTCACCACCCCGAAGGGCAGGGACGTCGCCTGGAGCGCCGCGCCGAGCCAGGACCAGGCGAACCCGGACTGGCCCTGCCGGGCGCTCCACGGGGAGAAGTGGTCCGAGGACATGGCCGCGTCGAAGCCGGCGGCCTCGGCGTGGATCGTCGCCTCCAGCAGTGCGGAGGGGTGGACCTGTTCGTGGGAGTTGTGGAAGCCGAACACCGTCATGGTGTCCCTACCTACCCCGGAGCGCCGCCCGGCACGCCCCGGCACCATCCGGTGCCACCCGACGCCGCCCGGCACCCTCCGGTGCCACCCAATGCCACCCGGCACCAGCCGGTGCCACCCGACGCCGCCCGGCACCAGCCGGTGCCCCGGTGCCCGAATGCGCAGCGGTGTTAGGAAGGGGCCCTTCCTCTACCGAATCCGTTAAGCGGGGGCCCTTCCTTGCACCCTATTCGGCGTGGGCGCCGGCACCGGCGTTGCCGGCCGGGGCGCCACCCTCGCCCACCCAGACCGTCTTGATGTTGCAGAACTCCCGCATGCCGAGAGCGGACAACTCCCGGCCGTACCCGGAGTTGCGGACCCCGCCGAACGGCAGTTGCGGGTACGACGTGGTCATCCCGTTGACGAAGACGCTGCCGGCGTCCAGGTCGGTGGCGAAACGTTCCTGTTCGTCGGGGTCCCGGGTCCAGGCGTTCGCGCCGAGGCCGAGCGCGGTGCCGTTGGCCAGCTCGACCGCCTCGTCGTACGACGACACCCGGTAGAGCCCGGCGACCGGGCCGAACACCTCCTCGGCCCACATCCGCATCGCCGGGGTCAGGTCGGTGACCACCGTCGGCGGGTACCACCAGCCGTCCCGGTCGGGGCGCTCGCCACCGACCAGCACCCGGGCCCCCTTGTCGACCGCGTCACGGACCTGCCCGTCGACGTCGTCGCGGCCCCGCTCGGTGGCGAGCGGCCCGACGTCCGTGCCGGCGTCCATCGGGTCGCCGACCCTCAGCTTGGCCATCCGGACGGTGAACGCCTCGGCGAACGCGTCGAAGACGTCGGTGTGCACGATGAACCGTTTGGCGGCGATGCAGGACTGGCCGTTGTTCTGGCAGCGGGCGGTGGTGGCGACCTCGGCGGCGGCGGCCACGTCGGCGGAGGGCATCACCACGAACGGGTCGCTGCCGCCGAGTTCCAGCACGGTCTTCTTCAGGTGGCGTCCGGCCGCCGCCGCAATGGACCGCCCGGCGCCCTCGCTGCCGGTCAGCGTGGCCGCGCGGACCCGGGGGTCGGCGATGATCCGCTCCACGGCGTCCGAGCCGACCAGCAGGGTGGCGAACGCGCCGGCCGGGAAGCCCGCCCGGTGGAACAGCTCGGCCAGCCACAGCGCGGTCTGCGGCACGTTCGAGGCGTGCTTGAGCAGGCCGGTGTTGCCGGCCATCAGCGCCGGGGCGGCGAACCGGACCACCTGCCAGAGCGGGAAGTTCCACGGCATGACCGCGAGTACCGGCCCGATCGGCTGGTAGCGGACGAAGGCCCGCCGGGCACCTACCGCCGCCGCGTCGGCGGGCGCGTCGGCGAGGAAGTCCGCCGCGTTTTCGGCGTAGTACCGGCAGGCGGTGGCGCACTTGGCCGCCTCCGCCTTCGCCGCCGCGAGGGTCTTGCCCATCTCGGTGGTCATCAACCGGCCGATCTGTTCGGCCTCGGCGTCGAGCAGGTCGGCGGCGGCGGTCAACCACGCCCCGCGTTGCGCCACCGTGGTGCCCCGCAGGGCCCGGTACGCCTCGTCGGCCCGGCCGATCGCCGCGTCGACCTCGCCGTCGGGGGTCGGGTCGAAGGTCTTCAGTACCTCACCGGTGGCCGGGTTGACGGTGGCGATCGGCATTGTCGTGTACTCCTGTCACTCGAAGAGCGAGTGCCGGGTGCCCGGCGGTTCCTCGCGGCGCCGGGCGGCCCGCCGACGCTGGATGACCACCAGGTCGACCACCGCCGTCAACGCCACCACGGCGAAGAGCACCGCCAGCCACACCAGGTCGGCGCGGGCCGCGATCACCGCCACGACGGTGAAGAAGACCAGTCCGAAGGTGGCCAGGGCCAGGCGGAGGTTGAGCGCGCTGTACGCGTGCCCGACGGTGCCCCGCCGACCCGACGGTTGTGATCTCGCCATCTCCGTCAGCTACCCCGACACCCCCCGCCCTAACGTGAGGAAGGGCCCCCGCTTGACGGATTCGGTAGCGGAAGGGCCC
>NZ_WVUH01000412.1 GCF_017614955.1 Micromonospora echinofusca | reverse complement strand
GGCTGCGCCCGCACCCCCTGGTCTTCACCAGCGCCGACGGCCCCGTCCTGACCGACGTGGACGGCAACCACCTGATCGACTACTTCCTCGGCATGGGACCCATGCTGCTCGGCCACCGCCCCGCCACGGTGGTCGAGGCGGCCCATGCCCAACTCGACCGCAGCATCCTCGTCGCCGGCCAGACCGACCTGGAGTTCCAGGCCGCCCGGCTCCTGGTCGACCTGGTCCCCTCGGCGGAACTGGTCCGCTTCTCCGTCTCCGGCAGCGAAGCGGTGCAGGCCGCGCTGCGGGTCGCCCGCGCCGCCACCGGGCGGGACACCGTGGTCAAGTTCGAAGGGCACTACCACGGCTGGTTCGACAACGTGCTGTGGAGCGTGGCCCCCGACCCGGCCACCGCCGGCCCCGCCACCGACCCGGTGCCGGTACCCGGATCGGCGGGCCAACTCGCCGGACCGGGCGTGGCCGTGCTGCCCTGGAACGACATCGACCTGCTCCGCGCCCGACTGGTCGGACGGGACGTGGCCGCCGTGATCATGGAGCCGGTCATGTTCAACAACGCCGGCATCCTCCCCGAACCCGGCTACCTGGCGGCCGTCCGTGAACTCTGCGACGCCACCGGCACGGTGCTGATCTTCGACGAGGTGATCACCGGGTTCCGGGTCGGTCCCGGCGGCGCGCAGGGGCTGCTCGACGTGGTGCCCGACCTCACCGTGCTCGGCAAGGCCATCGCGAACGGGTTCCCGGTGGCCGCGCTGGTCGGCCGCCGACGCTACATGGACCTGCTCGCCACCGGCACGGTGCTGCACGGGGGCACGTACAACACCCAGTCGGTGGCGATGGCCGCCACCCTGGCCACCCTCACCGAGATCAGCAGCGGCCGACCGTACCAGCAGATCGCGGCCACCGGCGGCCGGCTGATGGCCGGGCTGCGGGAGGCCTTCGCGGACGCCGGGGTGCCGGTGGAGATCGTCGGCTACCCGGCCGTGTTCCAGGTGCGCTTCGGCGAGGTCCGCCCCCGCGACTACCGGCAGGCCCTCGCCGCGGACCGGGCCCGCTACGCCGACTTCGCCCACGCCCTGCTCCGTCACGGGGTGAGGGTCCTGCCCCGGGGCACCTGGTTCGTGTCCACCGCACACGACGAGTGCCACATCGATGCCACCCTGGCCGCCGTCCGGGCGGTCCTCGCCGAGGAGGAGAACCAGTGAAGATCATCGACTTCCGGGCCACCCCGGTCACCGTGCCGCTGCGCCGCCCGCTGCGCTGGTCGTTCGGGGTGGAGGTGAGCACCACCCGGACCATCGTCGAGCTGATCACCGACGAAGGGCTGGTCGGGGTGGGGGAGACCCGGGGCGGCGACGAGATCGTCCGCGCCCTGGAACTGCACCGCGACCTCTTCGTCGGCGTCGACCCCCTCGAAGTCGGCCGGATCACCCGCCGCTTCGGGGTGTTCCGGATGACCAGCGAGCAGCTCGCCCTGGTCGGCGCCGCCAAGCTGGCCGGCGCCGCCGTCGAGATGGCCTGCTGGGACCTGGTCGGCAAGGCACTCGGCAAACGCTGCGGCGACCTGTGGGGCGGCATCGAGACCGAGCAGGTCGAGTTCGCCGCGTACGTCTTCTACCGGTACGCCTCGATGACCGACGTCGGCGACGCCGACCAGCCGGAGAACGCCGTCGACCACGCCGAGGAACTCTTCGACCGGTACGGCTTCCGCGACATCAAGTTCAAGAACGGGGTACTCCCGCCCGAGCAGGAGATCCGCTCGGTCCGGCTGATGCGCGACCGCCTCGGCGACCGGCTGCGGTACCTGCGGCTGGACCCGAACGCGGTGTGGTCGGTGGAGACCAGCATCCGGGTCCTCAACGAACTGGCCGACTACGGCCTGGAGTTCTGCGAGGACCCGACCTGGGGCATCGAGGGCATGTCCCTGGTCCGGGAACGCACCCCGGTACCCCTGGCCACCAACATGTGCTGCGTCACCTTCGAACAGATCCCGCTCGCGGTCCGGCAACGCGCCCTGGACGTGATCCTCGGCGACGTGCACTTCTGGGGCGGCCCGGGTGCGGTGCTGCAACTGGCCAAGGTCTGCGAGACCTTCAACCTCGGACTCAGCCTGCACAGCGACCGGGAACTGGGCATCTCCACCGCCGCCGTGCTGCATCTCGCCGGAGCCGAGACGATGGTCAGCCACGCCATCGACACCCACCTGCTGGAACAGGCCGACGACATCGTCACCGAACCCTTCGTGTTCCACGACGGCCGGTTGCAGGTGCCCACCGGACCCGGCCTGGGCGTCCAGATCGACCAGGACAAGCTGCGCTTCTACGCCGAACACCACCGCCGGCACGGCGAGGGCAGCGAGTTCGTCGACCCCGCCCGCACCGGGTTCCGCGCCAAGTTCCCGAGGTTCTGATGGCCGCCAGCACACCCACCGGCCCGCTCGCCGGCCGGGTGGCCCTGGTCACCGGGGCGACCGGCGGGATCGGCCAGCGGATCGCCACCCGGCTCGCCGCCGACGGGGCGACCGTCGCCGTGCACCACCCGCCCGGCGACGAGGCGACGGCCCACGCCCTCGCCGACCGGATCGGCGGCCTGCCCGTCGCCGCCGACCTGCGCGAACCGGACCAGGTCGACGCCATGGTCACCGCCGTCACCGAACGGCTCGGACCGGTCGACGCGCTGGTCTGCAACGCGGCCACCTCGGTCGCCGCGAGCGGCGACTGGCGAACCCTGACCGCCGGGGACTGGGCGGACGTGTTCGCGGTGAACGTCACCGGCACCTTCCTCTGCGTACGGGCCGCCGAGGCGGGACTGGTCGCCAGCGGCCACGGCGCGGTGGTGGTGATGTCCTCGGTCACCCCGCTGCTCGGCCGCACCGGCAACCTGCACTACGTCGCCTCGAAGGCCGCCCTGGTCGGGCTCACCCGGTCCCTCGCCCGGGAACTCGGCCCCGCCGGCGTACGGGTCAACGCGCTCGCACCCGGCGCGATCCGTACCCCCGCCGAAGCCGTGTACGGCGACGCCGACGACCTGGCCCGCACCCTGTTCACCGTGCAGTCCCTGCGTCGGCGCGGCGAACCGGACGACGTGGCCGCCGCGACCAGCTTCCTGCTCGGCCCGGACGCCGACTTCGTCACCGGTCAGCTCCTGGTCGTCGACGGCGGATGGGTGATGCACTGATGGCCCGCCCACGGATCGCGGTGGCGAGCATCGTGCAGGAGACCAACACCTTCTCCGCACGACCCTCCACCCTGGACGACTTCACCGCCCACGGACTGTGGCTCGGCACCGAGGCGGACCGACGCACCGCCGGCACCAACACCGAACTCGCCGGGGCCGTGGCGGCCCTGCGGGCCGCCGACGCGCAACCGGTACCGCTGCTGCGCGCCTGGGCGATGTCCGGCGGCACCCTGACCGACCCGGCGCTGGACCGGCTCCGGGACCTCCTCTGCGACGGCCTGACCGCCGGCGGGTTCGACGGTCTGGTCCTCAGCCTGCACGGCGCGCTGGTCGCCGAGGGCGACCCGGCGGCCGACGCGGCGCTGACCGAGGCGGCCCGGTCGGTGCTCGGCCCGGACACGCCGATCGTGGTCACCCACGACCTGCACGCCAACCTGACCCACCGGATCGTGGTCGCGGCCGACGCGCTGGTCGGCTACCACACCTACCCGCACGTCGACCAGGCCGACACCGGCCGGCGCGGCGCGGCCCTGCTGCTGCGGATGCTGACCCGGGGCGAACCGGTCGGCACGGCCCTGGCCAAACGGCCCATGCTGGTACCCGCCGAGGCGCAGGCCATCGCCGACCCGCCGATGCGCCGGCTGCGCACCCTGGCCGAGGAGGCCACCGGCGGCGGCATCCTCGACGTGTCGCTGTTCCCGGTCCAACCCTGGCTGGACGTACCGGAACTCGGCTTCGGGGTCACCGTCACGCACACCGGCAACAGCGACGCCGCCCAGGCCGTGGCCGAACAGCTCGCCGACGAGGCATGGGCCTCCCGGGCCGACTTCGACGTCGAGGCGGTACCGGTGACCGAGGCGATCACGCGGGCCCGACCGGGCGCGGGAACGGTCCTGCTGGTGCACTCCGCCGACTCGCCCACCGCCGGGGCCACCGCCGACGACGCCCAGGTGATCGGCGCGCTGCTCACCCACGGCGCCGGACTGCGCGCGTACGCCACCGTGGTGGACGCCCCGGCGGTGGCCGCCTGCCGCGCCGCCGGTCCGGGCGGACCGGTCGACACACCCGTCGGGGCCACCCTCGACGCCCGCTGGTCGGCGCCGGTACCGCTGCGCGGCACCGTCGTGCGCACCGGCGCGGACCCGGTGGTCCTCGGCGGCGAGTCGATGACCGGCCAGGAGGTGTCGATGGGCCGCTGGGCCACCGTGGACACCGGCACCGGACTGGTCGTCCTGGTCACCGAACGACCCGCACCCACCTTCGACCCGGCCGGCTACCGGCACGCCGGCCTGGAACCGGCCGACGCCGACGTGGTGGTGGTCCGCTCGGCCACCATGTACCGGGCCGGCTTCCGGGGCCTCCACACCGACGCCGTCCTGCTCGACCTGCCCGGCGCGAGCACCCCCCGACTGGACTACCTGACGTTCACCCGGGCCCCCCGCCCGCTGTACCCCGTCGACCGCGCCGGAGGCCCCCGATGAAACCGCTGCGCCTCACCGACAACCGGGTACCCGTCTACTACGCCGGTGGCCGCCAGATCAGCGAGTTCCGGGGCAACCGGCCGGTCGACGGACCCGAGGACTGGGTCGGCTCGCTCTCCGCGCTGCCCGCCGCGATCCGACCGCCGCACGCCCCACCCGACACCGGGGTGTCCCGCACCCCGGCCGGATCCCTGCGCGACCTGGTCGCCGCCGACCCGACCGGCTGGCTCGGACCGGTCGTCGCCGACGCCTTCGCCGGGCAGAGCGGCCTGCTGGTCAAACTCCTCGACGCCGGGGAACGCCTGCCGGTGCACTGCCACCCGACCCGCGAGTTCGCCCGTACCCACCTGGGCAGCCTGTTCGGCAAGACGGAGGGCTGGATCGTGCTGCGCGCCCGACCCGGGGCGCGGGTCTGGCTGGGCCTGCGGGACCCGGTCACCGCCGGCGACTGGCGCGCCTGGACCGCAGCCCAGAACGCCGACGCCATGCTCGCGGCCATGAACGACCTGCCGGTCCGGCCGGGCCAGGTGCTCTACGTACCGGCCGGCCTGCCGCACGCCATCGGCCCCGGGGTACTGATCGCCGAACTCCAGGAACCGACGTCCTTCTCCGTCCTCGCCGAACACACCGCGTTCGGCGTCGGACCGGAGGCCGCCACCCTCGGCCTGGGCTGGGACCTCGCGTTGTCCTGCTTCGACCTGGCCGGGTACGCCGGACGGCTCACCGAACTGACCCCCGACCCGACCGTGCTGTCCCGGACCAGCGGAGGCGACCTGGTCAGCCTCTTCGCGCCCCGGGCCGACACCTTCTTCCGAGCCTGGCAGGTGACGTGCACGGAGACGGTGACCCTGCCGGAGGCGAGCTTCGCCGTGCTGGTCGTCACCGCCGGCGCCGGCCGGGTGGCCTGGGACGGCGGGGTACTGCCGATCGTGCGCGGCGACACCGTCGTGGCGCCGTACGCCGCCGGGCCGCTGCGGTTCGACGGCGCGGTCACCGCCCTCGTCTGCCTGCCCCCACAGCCGTGATCCGCGCCCG
>NZ_WVUH01000411.1 GCF_017614955.1 Micromonospora echinofusca | reverse complement strand
CGATAGGGTTACGGCGGTCATGGCGGAGGGGAAACGCCCGGTTACATTCCGAACCCGGAAGCTAAGCCTTCCAGCGCCGATGGTACTGCACTCGGGAGGGTGTGGGAGAGTAGGACGCCGCCGGACATCTTCACAGGTGTGGGCCACCCCGAAACGGGGTGGCCCACACCTGTATCTGCATATGGGAGGAACCCGGAGACGGGCACCCACCCATCCTCAGCACGCACTCTTTTTGCTGAACCGGCACGTACCCGGGCCACAGTCGACAACCATGTGTCGAACGCCTCGTTGTGCATCGGGCCGGGGTGGCCGGGGTACCTCCCCGACTGGCTCGGGTCGAACCTCAGCCACCGGTTGTCCGGTGGAGTCAGGAGTGCGGTGATGAAGGTCGGAATCATCGGGTCGGGGCACATCGGCGGTACGCTCACCCGTCGACTGTGCGCCCTCGGACACGACGTGACGGTGGCGAACTCCCGTGGGCCGGAGTCACTGGCCGGGTTGGCTGCGGAAACCGGCGCGACCGCCGGGACCGTCGACCAGGCCGCCGCTGCCGCCGAACTGGTGGTGGTCGCGGTGCCGTTGTTCGCCGTACCGGACCTACCGGCGGAGGCGTTCGACGGCAGGGTCGTGGTCGACGCGAACAACTACTACGTCCAGCGGGACGGGGAGATCCCCGAGGTCGCCGACCGGAGCATCAGTTCGAGCCGGTGGGTCGCCGGTCACCTGTCCGGTGCGCGGGTGGTCAAGGCGTTCAACAACATCCAGGCGCAGCACCTGCTGGAGCAGGGCCGCCCGGCGGGTACCGGTAACCGGATCGCCCTGCCGGTGGCCGGGGACGACGAACAGGCCAAGCGGATGGTCATGGACCTGGTGGACGAGCTGGGCTTCGACCCGGTCGATGCCGGGACGCTGGACGAGAGCTGGCGGCAGCAGCCGGACACGCCCGTGTACGGCACGGACCGGGACGCCGAGGGGGTCCGGGAGGGGCTGGCTTCCGCCCGCCCCTGACGGGCGTACCGCAGGCGACGAGCCGTTGACGGGCAATACCGTGGGCGGCCGGCCGTGGGCCCCGCTCCCGGGAGGCAACCGGTCCGGATGGGTCGGGGCCCGGTATGGGGTAACTGGTATGCGGCGATCAGGGCCACTCCGTCACTAAATTAACGAGTATCGATTGTTGGCGCCGGACGGTGCCGATTCCTGCGATCGGGAGATACTCGGATGATTCGACGGCAGTTGTTCCGTACCGCCGCCGGCCTGCTGGCGGTCGCCCTGTCCCTGGTCGGCGTACAGGTCGTCGCCGCCGCGCCGGCGTCCGCCGCCGCCCGCATCGTCTACTACGACGTCAGCCGGGCCGGCGAGTTCGCCACCAACTTCGACCAGGCCGCCGCGATCTGGAACAGCCGGGTCACCAACGTGCAGCTTCAGCGTGGCACCCCGGCGAGCGTGAAGATCTACGTCGACTCGGGGTGGCCCCGGGCGTACGTGTACGGCCTGGGCTCCGGCGTCATCTACATGGGCTGGCAGGCGGTCAACCAGGGCTACAACCGGACCCGGATCGCGTCCCACGAACTCGGGCACATCCTGGGCCTGCCGGACAACCGGACCGGTCTCTGCTCGGATCTGATGTCCGGCAGCAGCGCGCCGGTCTCCTGCACCAACGCGTACCCGAGTGCCACCGAGGCGTCCCGGGTCAACTCGCTCTTCGGTACCTCCGCCTTCACCGGGCCGGTGGCCACCGGGCTGCACGTCGACTGAACCGGCACCACCAGGAAAGGGCCGTGGCCCGCGACCTCCCACATCGCGGGCCACGGCCCCTTCGTCGTGCCCGGCTCCGGTCGGGCGGAACGGTGTCCCGGTCAGGTGCCCGGCTGCTTGGCGCAGAGGTACCGGGGCTCGGCCTGGTAGGTCCAGCTGAACTTCTCCCGCCGGACCTCCCGGCCGTCCTTGCGGAAGATCCGCCAGGCGTCCTGGGTGAACCCGTCGATCCCGTTGGTGGCGATGCAGCTCGGCCCCGGCGGCAGGTAGATCGTCCTCGGCTTGGTGATGTTCCGCCGGGGACTCCACTCGGTCTTGACGCTGTCCCAGATCCGGGTGCTCCAGATCGAGACGGTCACCGAACTGGACGTGTACGAGGTGTCGATGACCACGCCGTACGGGGTGTTGTTGCGGAACTTGAAGTCGAGGTCGGGCCAGAAGATCGTCGATTCGATGACCGGGGGGTACCGGCTGAACCAGTAGGAGTGCGGCTTGTGCTCGACGTCCTCCAACCCGGCGTAGTAGGTGGCGTTGAACAGGGTCGTGGTGAACTGTGAGGTACCGCCACCCACTCCGGGTACCAGCTTGCCGTCCAGGATCACCGGCGCGTCGCGGTAGCCCTTGGCGTACGAGCGCTCACCGGTATGCCCGTTGAGGGAGAAGGTCGCGCCCGGCTTCACCACCGCGCCGTCGACCGCCTTGGCGATGGTGACGATGTTCTGGCTGCGCGGGGCGGAGAGACCGCCGGTGAACTTCGTGGTGAAGGTGGAGACCCGTTCCTTGATGCCCAGCTTGGCGACCTCCTCCGGGGTGGTCTCCGGTTCGCTGGCCTTCAGGGTGCCGCTGACCTCCCGCCCGTCGGTCTTCGGGAGTACGTCGAGCAGGGCGGTGCTGAGCGCCTCGGTGTCCAGCTGCCGGCCCGCCGTGCCGGGAACCACCTTCGGCTTGCCCCCCTCGATCAACACCCGGGCGTTCTTCGGCTCCACCTCGATCTTCGAGAGCTGGCCGGCCAGACCGGTACGGAGCTTCTTCGCGTCCACCCGGTGGGTGAGCTTGCCGGCCTTGTCGGCGGTGAAGACGAGGCTGCTGGCGATGGTCCGGGGCGCGATGGTCACCGCTCCGGCGGGGGTGGTGACCTTCACCGGGGCGGCCACCGCCGGTCTGGCCAGTTCGGCGACCAGCCGGTCGACCTCCTCCCGGCTGGTCGCCGGGTGCTTCTCGACCAGCGGCACGGTGATCGGTTGGCCGGTCAGCCACCCGGCCCGGACCACCCGGGCGGACTCCTCGGCGTCCACGTCCCGGCTCGGGGCCGGGTAGGCCGGCTTCGGGGTGGTGCCGCTGAACTTTATGCCGGGCATGGTCATCTGTCGGGCCTGCTTGCCGAGGGCGGTCCGGAGTACCGCGTCGAGCTTCGCCTGGTCCACCGCGACCACCGGGTCGACCGGGTGGGACCCGAAGAGCCGGCGCAGCGGGTCGGGCCGGGCGGCTGCGGCGGCCTCGACCGTGGCAGGCACGTCGACGGTCAACCCGATCGCCGCCGGGTCGAGTTGGACGGTCTGGTCCGCGACGCGTACCGGGACCGGCTGGGTGAACTCGGCTGCCCGCCGGTCCAGCTCGGCCTGGAGCGCGGTGGTCGCCGCCGCCCGGCTCTTGCCGCCCAGCTCGGCACCGAGCACCTGGATACCCCGGGGCACCTCGCCCGCGTACGCGTAGCCACCGGTGCCGGCGGTGGCCGCCAGGAGGGCGACGACCACCCCACCGGTCACCAGGAGCCCGCGTCGGCCACGGCGGGGCCCGGACGCACCGGTACCGGTGGTGGGCGGGCTCCCCACGGGGGTGTCCTCCATCGGCCAGGTGACGGCGGTGACCTGGACGGTGGGGCGCTCGTCGGCGGGTAGTTCCTTCTTGCCGTACAGACTCACAGGCAACCTCGATCGCAACCAACCTCGCGCGGTGGACGTACCGTTCGTCCCGCGCCAGTACGACTGTGAAGGACTACGGTAACCAACGCTCCCGGGCGTCGGTGGCGGCGCTCCAGTGCACTCCGGTCGACGACCGGTGGAGTCGGAGCAGTCCGGACGGCTGGTCGGTGGCTCATCCACAGCGCTTTATCAGGCTGCCGTTACGGAAACGTGACAAACGCGTTTCGCGGCTACGCTCCGGCGGCGATCACGGGTGCCCTGTCGCAATCGGCCCGGTTTGCCCATCAGCTGTGTCCTGCAACACGTTGACGGTTGGTAACCATAGGCGATCTTGAGTCGACTTCGAGGTTACCGACCAGTAGCGCGGGTCTTGTGAGCTGCGTCGCCACGCGGGAACATCCACTCGCGCGCTGCGTTACCCGCCGGTACGGCGTGGGCGCTGCGACCGACATCGATCCCCCGCTTTCTCCCCGAGCCGCGACCGCCGCTCGGTGACCCCTCGTCGAGGAGGACCCCCGTGAAGGATTCTGAGGACCGTCTGGTGCAGGGCGGCACCCGCTGGCGCCGGTTCGCCGCGCTGATGGTGCCCGCCACCGCCGTTGCCGGCGCGATCGTCTTCGGCATGGCCAACGGTGCCATCGCCGCCTCGTTCGCCGTCTCCGGCCAGACGTTCAAGGTGTCCGCATCCACCCTTGAGGGCAAGGGCTTCACCCAGTACGGCGGTCTGGCCAAGGAGAAGAACGGCACCGTGCACCCGGTGGCCGTCTCCGCCATCGACGAGGCCAAGCTCTACGACCTCTGCCAGTCGGTGAAGGTGCCCGGCATGCCCGTGGTGCTCACCATCAACGCCGGTGGTGGCGGTACCCCGGCCACCGCCCAGGGCCTGCTGATCGACATGGACTCCCTGGAGGGCGACGCCGTCTTCAAGAACATCAAGATCGGCCGGGACGCCACCGACCTGGAACCGACCGCGCAGGCCGGCTCCTTCGGCCAGAGCGCCGACGAGGTCAAGATCACCGGGTTGAAGCAGGTGGCCCGCTCCACCAGCGCCGGCACCTTCGCGCTGACCGGTCTCAAGCTCAAGGTCAACGTGGGCGCCGACGCCAAGGAATGTTTCTGAGCTGATGCCAGGCCCGCGGAGGGCACCTTCCGCGGGCCTGTTCCTGCCCCCTACCCAGCAGATCCGCTCAGGAGGAGCACGTGACAACCGCGAATCCGCAACACGCCCGGCCCGGGGGGCTCGCCCGGGCGTGGCGCGGCTTCCGCCGATGGCGGCGGGCCCGACCCTTCTGGGGCGGGCTGCTGACCGCCCTCGCCGGGGTGGAGATCTTCCTGACCACCCAGATGAGCCTCGGCGGGCTCAGCTTCCAGATGGGACCCACCGGGTTCCTCTCCTGGCTGATCCCCACCATGCTGGTCAGCTGCGGCATGCTCATGTGGTTCAGCCCGCAGCAGCGGATGTTCTACGCGATCGTCGGCGCGATGACCGCCGTCTTCTCGTTGATCGCGGTGAACCTCGGCGGCTTCTTCATCGGCATGCTGTTCGGCATGGTCGGTGGCGCCCTCGGCTTCGCCTGGGCACCCACCGTGGTCCGACCGGCGAGGGTCGCCGAGCCGTCCGGCGGGCCGCACGACGGACCGCACGACGAGGAACCGAGCCCGGCCGGCCTTACCCACGACCAGGACCGGGACACCGAACTGCTGCCGTCGGTGGCGGAGCGGGACACCGAACTGCTGCCGTCGACGGCGGTGGACCGGCAGGGCGAGCCGTTGCCCCCGTCGACAGCGGGCGGGTCCGCCGGGCGTCCGCTCTTCACCGTGCTGGTGGTGCTGCTCAGCATCGCGGCCGGTGGACTGGTCGCGGCGCGTACCGCCACGCCGGCCCAGGCGGCACCCGGCTGCCAGCCGACCACCAGACCCACCCCGACGGCCAGTGCCACGCCCACGGGTACGCCCACCCCGTCGCCGACGACCAGTGCCCCGGCCGACGGGGTGGGCGTACCCGTGGGCGTGGCACTGGCCGTCGGGGTGGGTC
>NZ_WVUH01000410.1 GCF_017614955.1 Micromonospora echinofusca | reverse complement strand
AACCCCGACCAGGCCTCCTACTGGATCACCGCCAAGGACCTGGCCGACTGGACCGCCACCCGCGGCTACTCCGCCTGACACATCCGAACACCACGAAGGGCCGGCCCACCACGGGCCGGCCCTTCGTGACGTGTACACCGCGGGTACAGGTTTCGGCGGCACGGCACCGGGCATCCCTGGACGATGCCTGACCTGGACCAGCCGGCCGCGACCGTCACCACCTACGAGGACGGTCCGCTGCTGCTGCGCGGCGACTTCGAACTGCGGACCCAGAGCGGGGAGACGATCGACGCGCGACGACGGACGGTCGCCCTGTGCCGGTGCGGCGGATCGGCGATCAAACCCTTCTGCGACGGCACCCACAAGGCGCTCGACTTCCGGGCGGCCAGCGTGCCCCAGCGCAGCGAGACGCTGCTGCACCCGACACAGGTCGGCGACCCGGACCCGACGCGCGGCAGCGTCAGTGGGGAACGACCGCCCGTCTGAGCTGCCGTCGGCTGTGCGCGGCGGTCCGCAGTCGCCGACCGGCGTAGGGCACCCCGCCCCGGCCGTACCGCAACGCCAACGCCAACCAGCTGCACACCGCCCGCTCCAGTACCCACACGGGGGCCAGCAACGGCAGGTGGGCCGGGTAGACGGCGGTGGCGCCCGCCCGTCGTCGGCCGACCTCCGCGGCGGCCACCACACCGGCCGCGCCGACCAGCAGCGCTGCCGGGCGCCGCCGGGCCAGGGCCGCCAGCACGGCGGGTACGACACCGAGGAACACCAGCATCCGCGCCGGTTGGGCGAGGTCGTCGTACGCCTGCCGGACCCGTTGCGACCAGAACCGACGGGCGTCCGGTGGTACCCGTCGGACGAACAGGTCGTGCGCCCGCAGCTCCACGCCACCGGCGCAGCCGACCGTGCGGATCAGTTCGAGGTTCTCGAACAGGACGTCGCCGTCGTAGCCACCGATGGCCAGGAAGACGCTCCGGCGGATCCCGAGGGTCCCCGGGTAGTCGGCGCCGAACGCCCGGTTCAGCAGGGTCCGGCCGCTGTCCCAGGCGGCGTGCCAGGGCAACGGGTGGAAGAAGTTCTGCGGCCGGACCAGGTCGGCGGTGTCGAGCAGCCGGCGCATCCGGGTCAGTGCCCTGTCGTCGTAGCGGACGTCGTCGTCGGCGATGACCACCGCCTCGTGCCGGGCCAGCCGGACGCCGGTGGTCACCCCGCTGACCTTGCCGTTGGCGAAGGTGAGCCGGGCGTCGGGCGGTACGTGCCGGACGTACGGCCGCCAGGACCGGGCGTGCCGGGCGAAGAGGGGAGCGGCCGAGCCGTCCACCACGGTGACCTCGGCCCGTCGGCTGAGCCACCGCAGGTAGCCGGTCAACTCGTCCAGCCCGGTGTCGTCGGACCAGCGCAGCGGCAGCACGTACGACAGGTCGGCGGGACGGTCGGGTCGTCGCCGGTACGGGGGCTCCGGGTCCATCAGCCGGCCGGCACCAGGACGCGCAGGGACGTGGCCCCGGCCTGCCACCGGTCCAGCAGGTGGGTGGCGAACAGCCGCTCCAGGGCCAGACAGCAGGCGGCCCCGAACCAGACGTCCCCGGCGGCCTCCGGGTCGGCGACGGCGAACGCCCCGCACATGTCGTGCGTGGCGATCTGCTCGTGCACGGCGTCCGCCTCGACGTGCTCGTCGTAGAAGCGGGTGGCCTCCGGCGGGCCACCGAGCCGCCGCAGTCCGTCGCCGTACCGGCGGTTCGGCAGGGACGAGGTCATCTCGAGGGCGGCCAGGTGCCCGAGCAGCGCGCCCCGCCAGCGCCGGTGCAGACCGAACAGGGACATCAGGTTGTTCACCGCCAGGGTCACCGCCGGCACCGCGTCGACGTGCGCGCCGTACCCGGTGTCCAGACCGAGCCACCGGGCGGTGTCCCGGAACAGGTGGGCGTGCATCCGGGACAACTGGCCGCCGCCGTACTCGTCGATCTGGATCTCGATCAGCGCCGCCTTGGCGAGACCACCGAGCCGGGGAATCGCCCAGGTGTGCGGGTCGGCCTCCCGCAGGTGGTACACCGACCGGTGCGTGACGAACTCGCGGAACTGGGCGATCGTCGCCTGCCGTCGTACCGTCGTCGACAGCGGCGGCCCGTCGTCGGCGGCGGCCAGCGCGAGCAGCGCCTGCGGTACCTCCTCGGGGCGCAGCGCCGGGACCGGGCCGACCAGGGCGGACAGCGCCCGCTCGAAGCGGCTCTCCGCGTCGCGGCGCAGCGCGAGCAGCGACGGCTCCCACTCCCACCGGTCGTCGACCCCGTCCCAGCCCCGGTAGTGCAGCTCGTAGCAGACGAACAGCACCAGGTGCAGGTCCTCGTCGTGCACGACCTCCACCGGGTCGGCCGGGTCGGGCCGCGCCCAGGCCCGGACCGCGTCCCGCAGGCCGTCGGGCAGCGGGCCGGGGGTGCGCCGCAGGGTGTCGACCAGGGCGGCGGAGACCGGACCACGGGACGTGGGCAGGCGCATCGCGGTCTCCTCTCGGTCCGGTCGGGAGTCGGCCTGAAGTGCCCCGTCCGGCGGGCGCTAAACCGCCCACCGGACGGGTCGCCGCCCCGCTGACCCCGGTGCCGGTCCCGCCGTCGGTCAGGGGCGGGGGTGCATCTGGCCGATCCGCAGCCGGTTGCCGAACGGGTCCCGGATGCCGAAGTCGATGCCGTACGGCCGGTCCACCGGCTCGTCGGTGATGTCGACGCCCTTGGCCACCAGGTCCTCGTACGTCTTGTGGGCGTCGTCGGTGGTCAGGAAGATCGCGCCGCCCAGCGCGCCCTTGGTGAGCAGTTCGCGTACCTGCTCGGCGGTGGCCGGGTCCATGGCCGGCGGGCCGGGCTTCTCCAGCAGGATCTCGCGCTCCGGGTCGCCGGGGACGTTCACCGTCAACCAGCGCATGAAGCCGAGGTCCTGGTCGGTGTTGACCTCCATGCCGAGCTTGCCGACGTAGAAGTCGAGGGCCTCGTCCTGGTCGAGCACGTAGACCTGGGAGCGGGTGATCTTGTCAATCGTCATGTCGATCACCCTAGGCGGGGGCTCTGACCTGCTGCTTATCCAAAACTGCTCGGTCGCATCCAGGACTTCGCGAAGCAGTTCGGTACCGCGTCGGTGGCCGCCGGGGTCCGGCTCCTGCGGTACCCGCTGGGCGACTCGCCGACGATCTGCCGGAAGGTGCGGCTGAACGTGCCGAGGCTGCTGAACCCGACCGCGTAGCAGACGTCGGTGACGTCGAGGTCGCTCTGCACGAGCAGGTACATCGCCCGTTCCACCCGGCGACGCTGGAGGTAGCGGTGCGGGGTCTCCCCGAAGGTGGCCCGGAAGGTACGGATGAAGTGCGCCTCGGAGACGTGCGCGATGCGGGCCAGCGCGGGGATGTCCAGCGGCTCGGCGTACGAGCGGTCCATCGCGTCCCGGGCCCGCAGCATCGCCCGGTTCGACTGTTCCACCGCGCGACTCATGCCCGCCAGGATAGGCGTCGGCGCCCTGCCGTCCCGACAGGGCGCCGACAGCGGTCGGGCGGTCAGCTGGTGGGGAAGTTGTCCGGGGTACGGATGCGGTTGCGCATGAAGTTGCCGGACTCGGTGAGTACGGCGGTACCGGCGTAGGTGCTGCCGTAGCAGGTGCCGGGGCGGAACGCGGCGCTGCCCTCGTCGGCGTCGGAGTAGGTCCAGTTCGCGTAGCTGATCTTCAGCCGGTCGAGCAGGTCCAGCCAGGCGGTGCTGCTGGCGGTGTCCACCGCGCCGCCGCCGGTGTAGGTCACGGTGCCGAACTCGGTGACGAACACCGGCAGCCGTGCGGCGGCCCGCTCCAGCTCGGCCCGGTAGTTGTCCCGGTGCGAGGCGGCGTAGAAGTGGAACGCGTACATGATGTTGCTGGCGTTGACCGGGTTGTTGACGACCTCGGTGGAGTTGCCGCCCTCGGAGACCCCGAGCGACGACCAGCCCCGGGTACCGACGATGACCACCGCGTCCGGGTCGCTGGCACGGATCACCGGGATGACCTGCTCGGCGTAGTTCTTGATGGTCGACCAGCTGACGCCGTTGGGCTCGTTGGTGATCTCGTAGATGACGTTGTTCTTGCCCGCGTTGCGGGCGGCCACGGCGGCGAAGAACGTCTTGGCCCGGTCCAGGTTGTACATCGGGTCACCGGGGGTCAGGGTGTGGAAGTCGACCAGCGCGTACATGCCGCGCTCGGTGGCCTCGTCGACCAGGGTGTTCACCCGGTTGGTGAACATGGTCGGGTTGGTCTCGTAGCCGTCCTCCTGGACGTACATGCTGACCCGCAGCAGGTCGGACCTCCAGTCGTCGGCGAGGGCGTCGAGCGCGGCGTCGTTGTAGCAGTGGTGGGCGGCGGTGCCGTGGTGGGCGTGGTCGAGCCGGTGCAGACCGTGCCGTTCAGCGTGAACGACGTCGGCGCGGGGTTGCTGGTGGTCCAGGTGCCGTTGAAGCCGATGCTGGTGCTGGCGCCGGTGGTGAGCGAGGCGTTGTAGCCCAGGTCCTTCGCGGTGACGCTGCTGCCGGTCTGGCTGTACGTGGCCGACCAGCCCTGCCCCACCTTCTGCCCGGAGTCGGGGAAGGTGAAGCCGAGAGTCCAGCCGTTGACCGGGTCACCGAGGTTCTTGATGGTGATGGCGGCGGTGAACTCACCGGTCCAGCTGCTGGTGGTGTAGGTGACGGCGCAGCCGGTGGCTGCCGTGGCGTCGGCGGCCGGCAGGGCCACCGACGTGCCCATGGTCAGCGCACCGATGGCGCCGGCCACGACCAGGTTGCGCCGGGACAGGCGCGGGATGTGTGCCATGAGGTCGTCTCACTTCTGCTCGGGGGTACGGGCATGGGAATGCGTCGACGGACGCGGTGCGGATGCGCTGCGCGCAGTGCGAACGGGCGACGTCAGCCCCCGTCGCCGCTGGTCCCGGTGCGCTCCGTCGGTCGGTCACGACGGTGACGCCGGTGTCCGACCCAAGCCCGGGAGCGCTCCCATGCAGCCTAGGGTCGTCCTCGACCTCCTGGCAACACGTGTCGCACGACGCCCTACACTCGTCCGCGGGCGGGCCGTAGCGCAGAGGTCGTCGCGCCCGACCTTAATTGGGAGGACGCCAGTTCGATTCCGGTCGGTCCGCTCCCCGAACCTCCAGGATGGACCGTGGAACGTCGACGTGACCGGGAGCGCTACCTCCGGATGCTGGGGTACGCGGCCCCGCCCGCGATGGTCGCCACCGTCGCCGTCCGACGCGCCGCCGGGGACTGGCGGGGCGTGTGTGCCGCCGGGCTCGTCGACGCGCACGTCGACCTGCGGGACGTGGCCGCCCGGTACGGCCACGACGCGGCGGCCCGGATCGAGGCCGACCTGGTGGGCCTCGCGCCGGACCTGCTGCGCCGGTACCTGCCCCGCAGGGACGACGTCACGCTGGTGCCCCGGCTGCGGGTGGTGCTGTCCCGGCAGGCGACCCCGATGTGGGCGACCCCGGCCCGCCGGGGTGTCCCGGTCCTGGTGGCCACCCTGCCGCACGGCGAACGGGCCCGCCAACGCCTGACGCTGCGGGTCGAGGACCTCGGCAGCCTCCCCCGGGACTGGTACGACCTGCCGGACTGGTGCTGGCACGCGGACGCGGTAGCGGCCCGCCGCTGGGCGTGCGGGGCGGCACCGGAGCGGGTCGCCTGGCACACCGCCGACGGCCGGCCGTACCCGCCGGACACCCCGCCCGCGTCGGAC
>NZ_WVUH01000040.1 GCF_017614955.1 Micromonospora echinofusca | reverse complement strand
AAAGCCCGCATGGTCGTCATCAACGATCAACACGACACCGACCAGACCGACCCCGCCCCGATCGCCGCATAACATCAGACCGGATCCCGCGATGGCCGTCTCTTACACCATCAGCGCGGACGTGACCCGGTGGCGAGCCGTGATGGCTTGGTAATTGCGTCACCGATCGCGTTGCGATAGGCGCGCCACTCCCTTCGCAGCGCCTTTTCCTCGGCTGGCCGCAGTGGTGTCCATCGCCTTGCGGTAGGCATGCCACCGCGTGAGCCACGCCGATGCAGCGATCAACATAAGACATGCAGCCGCTCCACCAATCAGGTTCTTACCCGACCTTGACCCACGGTTTCCGGGTGGATTGACTAGTAAATCCCCCGCGGTCGCTCCGTGACCCGAGTTCCATGCAGATCCGTCGCCTTAAGAACGACGCGCGCCATCCGTGCCGTGCTCGGAATCCTCATGTTCAGCAGAGCAAATGAACGCGTGGAATGGGAAACCTGACTGCTAAGCATGTGAACAGGAGTATCCCAAGGGATACACGGCCCCTCGTGGCCAGCCTTTCGAAGGAGAAGGGCACGCCGCCTCAAAGCTAACCAAATCTGCCTACGAAGCCATTTGTCTAAAGCTCGCCAGTCGTCCACTTCGGTCACCACCGGATGTCTAGCCACGAAGCCCGTCAAGTGATTGAGTGGAACGTATCCGGAACGGGAAAATCGGTAGACTTGCGGCTCGCTTAAGCCGCCATAGAAAAGTCGTCGCAGCTGCGATAGCAAGGTTAGGTAATCCCGGTCTAAGCCGTTCTTTAATCGCCCAAAATCCTGCGTACCGGCGAGCGGCTGTCTCAATAAATTGGCATAAATTAATTCGGAGCATCGCTGCCGAATGTTGCGCTCGGGCCGCTTCGCGAGCCTTACGCCTCGTAGCGATATCCTATGACTCAGGAAATCAACCGAGTCGACGTCTCTAATTTCCGATCTGCCGACCGAGCCTTTTGGGGACAGGATCTGCAGCCCTCGACTCTTGAACGTACTGATGCCGACTCCGGAGTCATTTGACCACTCAAAGAGCATGTCCGATCCAGTTCTAACGGCTGAGTAGTCTGCACCCCAGAGTAAGATGTCATCCGAAAATCTTGCGAAGCCTACATTGAGCCGCTCAAGAGATCGGTCCAACGGCGACAGCGCTACGCCCGATAAAAAGAGGCTTATGGAGGTTCCTTGAGGGAATCCTTTGGATTGGCCCGTGTCGGCCGTCCGCAAGAACGCCTCTATGATCAGTCGTTCGCGCGGCGTCATGCGAAGCTTCAATACTTGCATCTGTTGGAATAGATACTGGTGCTTCACTGACCCGAAGTAGTCTTGAAGATCAAACTCGGCCACAAATAGGCGAGGATGATCCCGCCATTCACTTGAAATATATGTAATGGCATCGAAAACGTTAATGTCTGCCCTGTACGCGTACGATCGGCCGCTCAGTGCGCCTATGTTCTTGCTCATCAGCGACCGGTATGTGCGCCGGGAAAGAGCTTCGTCAGGTATACCGAAGGATGTAATCCTTCTCGATCCGCCCTGCGGTTTCTTGACTTCGAAGATGTAGGGGTCACCCACTTTGTACTTTTTGTCTTTTAGTGACTTGCTTATACCGTGGGCATAGACGTCTGCGCGCGACCTTACAATGAAAGGATTGAAATCATTTCTAAATGACCATGCCGTAGGCTTGGGGTAAGGGGATTTTGGCGGGTCGATATTGGCCCGACGTGCTTCGCGCTTTGATTCGTCGTAATGCCGTTTTGCAGCCCGCTCGAAGCGGCGAATGCGAGTCTGCGCTATGTTTCTCATGGTAGTGGCGAAATCTTCCACGATACCCCTTCAAAAACAAACGGGACCCGCCAGAGGCGGGTCCCGTGCGGCTGGTCGAACCCTGAAAGACTTGCATTCGCATGCAGATCAAGGATGGCGTTCATCAGCGATCTGAAGGGACGGTTGCGCCGTCCAGCTCCGGGCCAAAGCCTACGTTCTCTTGAACGATGGCAGCAGTATAACGTATGAGAACCGCAGGGTCCAGAGCCGATGCAGACCTAGGGCCAAAAGGCCATAACGGCCGGCACCACAAGGGCTACGGGGACGAGGACTGCGAGCCAAGGTATCCAGCTCAGGGCGTCGGAAGCAAAAACGCGCAAGCGCTCAGCCTTGCTAGGCCTGGTCCCAGGCGCAAATTGTGATCGAGCGCGCAAGTAGTCAGCCGTGGTGTGATTTTCGCTCTCATCGAGAAGATCATTATATTCCGAGCTCAACTTCTCGAATGCCTCTCTGGTGAACTGGGCAGGGTCGCTCTTGGCGCTCTCCGCCCGTACCGAAAGGCGTTGAATCTTGCGATAGTTCTGAAACATGTTGCGACTTCGAGCGGCATATCCCATGGATGATGATGTCAATGAACCGGCGAACGTCAGAATTGAGATATATAGCCAGATTGCGTCCCCGTTGGGCCCGTAAATTTCCCTGTCCCTAAGCATGCCAGCCGCCGAGATGAGGGCTGACAACGTTAGAGCCACAACGAGACCATTAACGGCTCGCGATCGTGACTCAAGGCGCTTACTTGCTTCGAGTCGAGCTTTGTATGTATTGTAAGCTCGCGTTTCTAGCTTAGACAGCTCTTGATGCCAGACGTCAGGATTACTCATGCCCTCCCCTGAGGATCTAGCGGTTAATGATTAGCGGGGCCCAGGGATATAGAGTTCCAACCAATCAAACCGTCACCCGTCAAACCGGTTCCCACCCGATGGCAGGACTGTATCAGAAACGGTGTTTTCTTGGCCCGACTCCGGTGCCAGGCATGGCATGCCATATACTGCTGATCGATGTCTCTCCGGCCGACCGGCCGTGCTTGGTCCCGGGAGCAAATCCCTGACGAGGTCTCTGTGGGCGTCCCTCAGGTCGGACGGGTAGCCGCGGCACGATGCACCCGGCCAACCTGTCCGAACCGACCGCGTTGATCACGACGCGCCTCACCGTCTACATGAGAAGTTCCAAACACGCACTAACCGGGCGACAACCAGGCGTCAGGTTGGAGACCTTGCGGCCCCTTGGACTTGAGCGTGACGGGGGAGTCGGCTGTGCGCGGGGGTCCATGACGGAACACCCCGCGCCGCCGAGTCCCATACGGCGTCTTTACACATCACCCTGTAGGGCTGCGACAACAGCGCGACAATGGTGACGCTCGTCGACGTTTTCGCAGGTCGACGACTCGCAGCAGCCGGTCTTGAAAGCCGGTCTTACGTCTCGGCCAGGGAGGACGGCAGGGCTGACCAAGACGTCAGCGCGGGCCATTAGCGGGCCATTAGACAAGGTCAGGGGAGGTCACTCCAGGCCACTTATTGTCGCTCTAACCTGGGGCCGGAGCCGCTGAACTGGGGATCGTGTACGGTTCCCAAGCTGACAGTGCGGGTTCGATTCCCGTCACCCGCTCCACCACGAAGGCCCTGGTCAGGACGTCAGTCCCCACCAGAGCCTTCGCTGTCTCAAGATCAACGATCGTACCGCCTGGCCCAGTACTTTGGCTGGGTCGAGATCGGGCCGACGCCCGCGCTGCTTCGTACGGGCCTGCCGTAGCTGGATGGTGTCGGCGACGATGTCGCTGCACTGCCTTTCGGTGCGACATCTAACCCAGCGTAGGCAGGACCAGTCCGGGGTCCGGCGACCGACAACTGACCGGAACGTTGATACTGGTCACTCTCGATGAGGCTTAGCGTCGGAACATGAGTGGCAGTGGGTTGGCCTGGGGACTGCTGGCTGTCGTACTGGCGGGTGGGCTCGCCGTTGCCGTCGTGCTGTTGCGCCGTCGGAAGGATGCGGCCCAGCCACAGGGCCGTGCGGAAGTGATGCGGGCGGCGCGGGCTGCCACCCGCCAGATGGCGCGTGACAGGCGTCGAACCCGACGAGGCACGCTCCGTGGCAAGGGTGGCGGAGGCGACCCCAGTCTCTCGCACGACGCCGCATACGGCAGTGACGGTGGTACGCCGGGCGGCATCTGAACACCCACGACCGATGATCCGGTCGGGCCGTCCCCCGGCCACAGGCTGAGGCAGACCCGACGCCGTCGGGTGCCATGCAACCTCACGGAACGATCATGTCGGGTGTCGCCTGCCTACCGGCGGTTCGGTAACGAGTGGTACCACTGCGGCATCTGGCGGAGTACGAGGAGAAAGCGGTGGTGCCGATTGTCGGCGCGCCGGTACCGTCGCGGCTCCACGACACCGAGCAGCGAGGTCGGCATGAGCAGCGATGGCGGTACGACGGTGCTGTGGCGCCCGACCGGACCGGACGAGCTGGATCTCGTCCGCGAGTCGGGGTGGCGGAGGTGGCCGCCGCGCCTGCCGGACCAGCCGATTTTCTATCCGGTCCTGAACGAGGACTACGCGATCATGATCGCCCGGGACTGGAACGTGCCGAGTTCCGGCGTCGGCTACGTGACCCGCTTTCGAGTGGAGTCGGAGTTCCTGAGCCGCTATCCGGTCCAGCAGGTTGGCGGTAGGACGATCCTGGAGCTGTGGGTACCCGCTGAGGAGTTGGACGAGTTCAACGAGCACATCGTCGGGTTGGTCGAGGTCGTGCACGAGTTCCGCTAGCGGTTCGACGGCCGACCGCAGCGGTCGTCACCTCACGGCGGCGGGGCCCCGACGGCACCAACCCCAACCGAGAGGCCCTGGTTCGGAGCTCTTTCCGACCAGGGCCTTCGATGTCACAGCTTCAGCCGAAACGGGCCTGCTGTGGTTTCCGACGTTCAGCGTGCCGCGGTAGCCGGGGCGAGGTACATCTCAAGCTGGATGTTGTCCGGGTCCCAGAACGCAAGCAGCGTGAAGCCGACAGGCGTGACCTTGATTCCGGAATGGGTGACCCCGGCCTCGTCGAACCGAACGACCCATGCCTCCAGGTCGGCGTGCGTTTCCACGTTGAACGCAACGTGATCGAGCCCGGTGCGGCGTTCGCTGAACTCCGCGTCGGCATCCGCGTGCTTGTGCTTCGTCAACCCGATGACGGTGCCGCCGGGGTGGCGCATGACGCGGCGCTCGAAGCTGTCGGTGCTCAACGGGAACAACACCGAGAAGCCCAGGACCTCGCTGTACCACCGTACCGAGGCATCGAGGTCGCGTACGTTCAGTGTGACGTGGTGGATCCCGGAGAAGCTCGCTTCCGACACGTGTTGTGCCTTTCGTCGTCGTTGCGCCCGTCCGAGTACGGGCGCAACGCTAGAACCTACGTCACGTCTCAGGAGCGGGGCAGGCCGGAATGGACCGTCGCTTCGGTCAGGTCGTACCGGTCGGTGCTGCCGGGTTGTCGTACCGTTGGCCGCGCCGTCGACGGCCGACGATCATGAGTGCCGCCCCGGCGATCATGAGCCCGGTCGCAGCACCCACGAGGGGCGGCAGGGCAGGTCCGGTGACCGGTAGGCCTCCGTCGTCGCCGCCGGGATCGCCCGACGTGACTCGTACCGACAGGGTGCGGGACACGCCACTGAGTGCGTCGTCCTCGCGGACCGGCAGGTACACCCGGTAGCTGTGCTGTCCGGCCGCCTCTGGCGTGATCGTCAGGGTGAATTCTCCGGCGGTTGCCGACGAGGTCCGGACGGTACGCCAGGTGCCGTTGACCAGTTGTTGCAGCTGGACCGTTGCCCCGCCAAGGACGGGGATGACCCGGCCGCTGATGGTCAGTTTTTGGCCCAGCGCCAGTGCCTCCCGGCCGGCGGAGGCTTGGACCTTGTATTTCACCCGGGGGAATGCGCCCTGGTAAGCGATGTACTCCGGGCTTCTCGAAATGTTGGACGGCCGCGGTATGCCGACACAGTGCAGCGCGTTGTTGAGGTTTCCGGAGAACGTCTTCGAGTAGAGACCGGCGGCGTTCGTGGTGGCGTTCGGCGAGTTTCTTCCCTCGACGCAGGTGTTGTCGACACCAATGAAGAGGCCGAGATCAGGGATGCCGGCGCCGGTGTCGACGTAGTAGGCGCGTCCCTGCATGGTGAGCCGGCCGTCACCCAGCACCGGATCGGGGACGAAGGTCAGGGTCAGGGCCGGTTGATGGGTGCCGGTCACCCGTAACGAGGCTGACTGGGACTGGGTACGGGGATCCACGTCGAGCTTGTTGCCGAACGTATCGGAGGCGACGACGCGGGTGACCTGCCACTGACCGTCCCATGTTGAGGGCACCTGGATGGTGGCGCTCCAGACCCCGTCCTGGGCTGTCCCCGAGCTGAGTGCCAGCTCAGCCCCTGCGGTCTGCCGGGCGCCGGCGGAGACCCGCTGCAGCAAGGCGAGGGGTGTGCTGACGCCGTCCATCCCGGTGCTTTCCTCGACCCCGGATTCGTCGGTCAGGTGCACCTTGACGGTGACCGGTACCAGGTCGAGTCCGTTGACGGACACCGAATCCGGCGAGAGGGTCACCCCGGCCAGTACCGGGAGTGTGCTGTCGGCGGCCATTGCCGGCTGTGAGCTCAGGGCTCCGGTGACCACAATCCCGAGGATCAGGGCCAGGGCCGCCATTTTCGGCACCCCGATCGGTGTCCGTGCCATCTGGTTGACCTCCCACGACGGCGGGCATCCCCAGCCCGCGACCCACAGCACATTCATCGGCCGACCAGCGGAAGCCTTCTGTCCGGGATCCGATAGAAGCAGTACGAGAATCCTGCTGTGTCAGGTGGGCCGGGCCATCGTCGTGACAGGTGGCCGACCCGCCGAGGGCTGTTGACCGTACGCTCTGACCATGCGGATCGGAATCGTTGTTCTGCCTGACCAGCGCTGGGCCGAGGTGCGGCACCGCTGGCGTCAGGCGGAGGAGTGGGGCTTCGACCACGCCTGGACCTACGACCATCTCGGTTGGCGTGACCTCGTCGACGGGCCGTGGTTCGATTCGGTGCCCACGCTGACCGCCGCGGCGATGGTGACCTCCCGGATCCGGCTGGGCACCCTGGTCGCCTCGCCCAACTTCCGTCATCCGGTGCACTTCGCCCGGCAGGTGACCGCGCTCGACGACATCTCCGGCGGCCGGGTGCTACTGGGTCTCGGAGCCGGTGGGATCGGTTTTGATTCGGCCGTACTCGGCGGGGAGACGCTGCCGCCCAGGCAACGGGTCGACCGGTTCGGTGAGTTCACCGAGCTGCTCGACCTGGTGCTACGCGAGGACGGGGTCACCTGGCGCGGTGACTGGTTCGCCGCCGTGGACGCGCGGAACAACCCGGGCTGCGTACAACTGCCCCGGGTGCCCTTCGTCATGGCGGCCAACGGGCCCCGTTCGATGCGGTTGGTGGCACGCTTCGGACAGGGCTGGGTGACCACGGGCGTGAGCGGGGACGATCTGGAAAGCTGGTGGGGCTCGGTCGCCGAGCTGTCCGACCGGATGAACAAGGCCCTGGCCGTAGCCGGCCGGGATCCGGCCACCCTGGACCGCTACCTGTCGCTGGACTCCGCGCCGGTCTTCTCGCTGAGCAGTCCGACCTTCTTCGCCGACGCGGTGACCCGCGCGGCCGGGCTCGGCTTCACCGACGTGGTCACCCACTGGCCGCGCGCGTCCAGCTGGTACGCCGGGGACGAGAGGGTACTTGAGGAGGTGGCGGCCGGGCTGCTGCCCGAGTTGCGCCGGCTCACGCCTGAGCGCGGCTGAGGCCCCGATAACGGGCGGCAGTTCGACGCGCGTCTCACTAAGATCAGCCCACCACATCGGCAGAATGGCTGTCGATGGTCCTCGGAGGTGGGTCATTCTGCCAAAGCGTCATCTGGCAACGGTCCTGACAGCAGTCGTGGTGGGTGCCGGTCTGGTCGTCATCACCGGCCCGGCATCCGCCGCCCGTCAGTCGACCGCAGCCCGGATCAACTGGGCGTACACCGACGCCTCACAACCTCACACCTCGTTCTTCCGGAGTGAAGACGATCGGGCGCCGGTCGGCAAGTCGGTGGACACTGCCGGCCAGGAACACGAGTTCCGTTCGTACGTCACCTACGACCTGACGTCGTACCGTGGCCAGAGGATCATCTCGGCCGGCTTCACGGCAGGCGAGAGTGCAGTGGTCAACTGTGCCAAGCCGGCCCCGGTGGAACTGTGGGTGACGGATCCGGTCAGCGAGACCACCACCTGGCAGAACCCGCCGGTGGAACGGACCCGGGTCGGCACCGTCGTGATGGGTGGCGAACGGGAATGCCCGGACCGCTACCACCAGTTCGACGCGGTGTCGGCCGTCCGGGCGGCCGTCGAGGCGGGCCAGAACCAGATCACGCTGGGACTGCGCATCGCCGACGGTGCGGAGAGCAGCGGAGAGCTGGGACGCCGCCTCAGCCTGTCGGCCCTGACGGTGGTGTCGAACACCCCACCAGCGGTACCGACCGAGCTTGCCACCTTCGGTACACCGTGTGCCGGCCCGGACGACGCCCCCTGGTACGGCGGTAGCCCGAGGCTGAGTGCCCGGTTCGACGACGCCGAGGGCAGCCAGGAGCGGCTCCGGCCGACCTTTGCCTGGTGGCCGGTGGCGGACCCGGCTGCCCGCCAGGAGGTGACCCAGACCGCGCAGCCGCCCGGGGTGATCAGGCACCAGGTGCCGTCGGATCCCCCGTTGGCCGAGGGGCTGTGGGCGTGGGCGGCCCGTTCCCAGGATTCCGATGCCGTTTCGGACTGGTCGCCGACCTGCTACTTCAACGTAGACCGGCACGTTCCCGCTGCCCCCGTGGTCACGTCCGACGACTACCCGGCGGACAACACGCCGCACGGTGGTCCCGGGATCGTGGGTACCTTCCGGATCGACCCGGCGGGCTCGACCGACGTGGTCCGTTACCGGTGGAGCCTCAGCGGAGTCGGCATGGCCGAGGTGCCGGCGCCGTCGATGGGAGCCGGCACCACCATCCAGGTGGCCCCGGTCACCTACGGCACCAGCATCCTCGAAGTGCAGTCCTACGACCGGGCCGGCAATCCGTCTCGTACCACCCTTTACGAGTTCAGGGTCCGGGACACCGCTCCCGAGGTGACCGTCGAGGAGGGCGGGGTCGACCTGCCCAGCCGGGTGACCATGCGTCCCGGGGTGGCCGGCGTGACCGAGTACCGGTACCGGATCGGCGACGGCCCGGAGGTGACCGTCCTGGCGGCACCGGACGGTACGGCGAGCACCGAGGTGACCTTCCGGGCTCTCGGTGCGACCGACCTGGTGGTGGCCAGCTACACCGCAGCGGGGTTGGTAGGCACCCGGACCGTCTCCCTCCGGGTCACCGACGCGCCGAGAGTGACCTCCGACCGGCAGGAGGGGTCGTACCACCTCGGTCTGGTCGGCGAGCCGACGGTCTTCACCCTCAGCCCCGGGCGCCCGGGCGTGGTGCGGTACGAGTACCAGGTGGACGACAGTCTGCCGTTCGAGTCCGTGCCGGCGGACGGGACCGGCGCGGCGACGGTGACCTGGACGCCGACCGAAGCGTGGTACTACCGGATGGTCGTGCGGAGTGTGGGTACCGACGGCACCGTCTCGGAGGTGCGCTACCTCAACCTCCAGGTCCGGGACACCCGACCGTACGTCTCGTCGTTCGTCTACGACCCGCCGGACAGCCCCCAGGGTGGGGTCGGGGTGTCGAGCGTCTTCTGGCTCTACTCGGAGCCGGGGGGCGTGACGGAGTTCGTCGTGCGGCTCAACGGTGGCGCCGAGATCACGGTTCCCGCGTCGAACGGCAACTACGCGGAGATCGAGCTGGCCCCGGACCGGGTCGGTGCGAACGTCCTCACCGTGCGCGCCCGGTACGGCGACGGCACGCTGTCACCGGCCCGGGAGTGGACCTTCCTGGTGGCCGGCTGACCACGGTTCCGGGCGGGTCGGTGTCGAGCCGGCTGACCACGGCTCCGGGTGGGTCGGGGCCGAGCCGGCCCACCCGGAACCGAATCGGGTAGCCGGGTGACCGGCATGCCACTCGTCAGGGTGCAGGTCCCCGGCCCGGAGCAGGGCGTGCAACCCGAGGTCGCGTGCCTGTTCGGGTGGGCAGTCGGCGACCAGGGCGGCCGAACCGACCCAGTGTGCGCCGCGTACCACGCAGATGTCCCGGACCGCCCGGAGCTGCGCGCCGCTCGCCACCCAGTCGTCGACCGCCAGCACCCGGTCGCCGGGGCCGAGGTGCCGGTCGAGGATGCCGAGCCGGACCTGCCGTCCCCGGTAGTCGGGTGGGCTGTCGGCCCAGGTCACCGCGCCCGGTAGCCGTCGCTCGGCGGGTTTGTGCGCGACCGCGAAGCCGACGCCCAGGGCGGCGGCGGCCAGTGGGCCGAGCAGCAGTCCGGTGACGGCCGGCGCGATCACCACGGTGGGCGGCGTCGAGCGGAACGGGGCGACCAGGGCGGGCCCGATCCCGGCCAGGATGTCCGGATCGCGCCACCAGCCGGAGGTGTCGCTCACCAGGTGACTGCTGTGCGGTCCCGGGTCCACCCAGGTGAACGACTCGGCGAGGCGGCGGCTCAGCGGCGTGGTCACCCGCCCATCCTCGGCGACCCGGGTCGTCCGACCCACGCGGCCTCGGATGATCGGCTACACGTTTCACCGCAAATGCGGATCAATCTACGTGATCACGTTGACTTCGGAAGTGCTCCTCTCGTTACGGTCCGACCCGATCGGACGTACGAGAAGGGACGGGATCGTGACCGGAAAGCACTCCCGAGCAGGCATTTTCCGTACGCCGGTGGGCATCGTGGCGACCGCCGCGGTGGCCACGGCGGTGACCATCGGAGGTGCCTTCGGCGCGATCCAGCTCACCTCGGCCGAGAGCGGCGCCGCGCCGGTACCGGTGGAGAGCAGTGCCGGGCCGGTCCCGACGCTGAGCAGCCCGGCGACCGGTGCGCCGGCCGCGAGCCCGAGCGCGAGCCCGAGTGCCAGCCCGAAGGTGACCCGGTCACCTCAGCGGGCCTCCCGGGCGACGACCCGGACGGCGGCCCCCCGCCCGACTCCGAAGGTGACGAAGACCACCGCGAAGCCGGTCGCCCCGAAGGTGTTGGAGAGCGGCTCGTGTGGTGCGTCGTTCTACAGCGAGGGACAGTTGACCGCCAACGGCGAGACCTTCGATCCGTCGGCGATGACCGCCGCACACAAGACGTTGCCGTTCGGTACGAAGGTGCGGGTGACCAACCCGTCGACCGGAGACTCGGTCACCGTCCGGATCAACGACCGTGGCCCGTTCATCGACGGTCGTTGCCTCGACCTGTCCCGGGCGGCGTTCGCCGCGATCGCCTCGCTCGACCTCGGACACCTGACCGTCCGTTACGAGGTGCTCGGATAACTGCTCGTCACGGCTGACGTGGGTACACCGGGTGGACAGAACCGGATCGGACGACGGGCCAGGTTCATACCCTCCCGGACATCCATCAGGCATGCTGTTCGGCGTACGCATGCATGCCTTCCAGTCGGGCCGCCGCCCGCTGAGCCCTGGATCCCGCGCCGGTCTCGGCGCGGCCCTTGTCCTGCTCGCACTCGTCTCGGCGGTGGAGATCGCCGACGGACCCCAGGCCCACTACATCGCCCTGTTCGTGGCGGCGCCGTTCCTGGCCGCCGCGCTCGCGCCCTGGCGGGTGGTGCTGGGGGTGGGTGCCGGCGCGACCATGGTCGGGGCGGCGTTCGTCCTGGCCGAGGAGCGGGTCTCGCTGGACAACGCGGTCAGCGTGGTGGTGATCGCGCTGGCCACCGGGATCGCGGCTGCGGTCGCGGCGGTCCGGCAGCGGCAGGCGGAGCAGATCGCCGAACTGTCCCGGCTGGCGGCCGTGGCCCAGCAGGCGGTGCTGCGGCCCCTCGGCCCGCAGGTGGGCACCCTGACGGTCGCCGGCCGGTACATCTCGGCGACCGCGACCGCCGACATCGGTGGCGACCTGTACGAGGTGATCGACACCCCGTACGGGGTCCGCATGATCATCGGTGACGTGCGGGGCAAGGGGCTGGACGCGGTCCGGTTGGCCAGTATCGTGCTGGGTTCCTACCGGCATGTCGCCTTCGAACGGGCCGACCTGCGGGCGATCGTGACCGATCTGGACCGGGCCGTGGCGCGCAGTGTCGGTGACGAGGACTTCGTCACCGCCGCCCTGGTCGAGGAGCGGGGCGGCACCCTGACCATCGTGAACTGCGGGCACCCGGCGCCGCTGCTGCTGCGGCGCGGGCAGGTGATCCCGCTGGAGCCGCCCGCGCCGGCTCCGCCGTTGGGGTTCATGCCGGTGGTCCGCCCCCGGGTGGAGCGTCTGGAGCCCGGGGACCGGCTGCTGCTCTTCACCGACGGGCTGGGCGAGGCGCGGCGGGACGGCGAGTTCTTCCCGACCGCCGACCGGGCCTGGCGACTGCTCGGCCACGGTACCGTCGGCGACGGGCTGGCCTCGTTGGAGACCGCGCTCGTCGAGTGGGTGCACGGCCGGCTCGACGACGACATCGCGCTGGTGCTGATGGAGTACACCGGTCCGCGTACCGGGGGCGGTTGTCCGGTGCCGAGCTGGGAGCTGGGCGCCGCCGAGGCGTAGCCCCACCGGTCCGGGCCGGGCGTGACCGCCCGGTCCGGGCCGGGGCGTGACCGGCGGATCGTGGTGGCATGAGCGGCGCTGTCAGGTCCGGATCAGGTGCAATGTCAACTTTGTGATCGTCGTCACTTCTATCGACGGCTTGTCGATACCTACCCGTGAGTAATACAGTCGGAGTTACTGATCGGTAACACCTGTCCGGAAGCGGGGCCAGCGCACATGACCCACTACAAGAGCAACCTCCGGGACCTTGAGTTCAACCTCTTCGAGGTCTTCGGTGTCGACCGGTTGTTCGGCCAGGAGCCGTACGCCGATCTCGACCTGGACACGGCCCGCAGCTTCATCGCGGAGGTGGACCGCCTGGCCCGGGAGGACCTGGCGGCCAGCTACACCGACAGCGACCGCAACCCGCCGGTCTTCGACCCGGCCACGCACACCGCACCGCTGCCCGAGTCCTTCAAGAAGTCGTACCGGGCCTTCATGGACTCCGAGTTCTGGCGGCTGGACCTCCCGCCGGAGCTGGACGGCACCAACGCGCCGCGCGCCCTCTGGTGGTCCCTCGCCGAGCTGGTGCTCGGCGCCAACGCCCCGATCTGGATGTACGCCTCCGGCCCGTCCTTCGCCACCACCCTGCTGCGCGAGGGCACCGAGCAGCAGAAGAAGTGGGCGAAGCTCTTCGTGGAGAAGCAGTGGGGCTCGACCATGGTGCTGACCGAGCCGGACGCCGGCTCGGACGTCGGCGCCGGGCGTACCCGCGCCATCCCGCAGCCGGACGGCTCGTGGCACATCGAGGGCGTCAAGCGGTTCATCACCTCGGGTGAACACGACCTCGCCGACAACATCATCCACTACGTGCTGGCCCGCCCGGTCGGCGTCGAGGGCGTCGGCGGCCCGGGTACGAAGGGCCTCTCCCTCTTCGTCGTGCCGAAGTTCCACTTCGACGAGAACACCGGCGAGCTGGGTGAGCGCAACGGCGTCTACGCCACCAACGTCGAGCACAAGATGGGCCTGAAGGTCTCCAACACCTGCGAGGTGACCTTCGGCGAGCACGGCGTACCGGCCAAGGGCTGGCTCCTCGGCGAGGTGCACGAGGGCATCCGGCAGATGTTCCTGATCATCGAGTACGCCCGGATGATGGTCGGCACCAAGGCGATCGCCACCCTCTCCACCGGCTACCTCAACGCCCTGGAGTACGCGAAGAACCGGGTACAGGGCGCCGACCTGCTCCAGATGGCCGACAAGACCGCCCCCCGGGTGACCATCACCCACCACCCGGACGTGCGCCGGTCGCTGATGCTCCAGAAGTCGTACGCCGAGGGCCTGCGCGCCCTGGTCTGCTACACCGCGAGCTGGCAGGACAAGGTGGCGCTGGCCGAGTCGGCCGGCGACGAGAAGGCCACCAAGCTCGCCAAGCGGGTCAACGACCTGCTGCTCCCGCTGGTCAAGGGGGTCGGCTCGGAGCGGGCGTACGAGCTGCTCGGGCACGAGGCGTTGCAGACCTTCGGTGGTTCCGGCTTCCTCCAGGACTACCCCCTGGAGCAGTACGTCCGGGACGCGAAGATCGACACCCTGTACGAGGGCACGACCGCGATCCAGAGCCTCGACCTGTTCTTCCGCAAGATCGTGCGGGACAACGGCAAGGCGCTGATGGCGGTGGCCGGCGAGATCCAGGAGTTCATCGCCTCCGAGGGCGGCAACGGCCAGCTCAAGGAGGAGCGGGCCGCGCTGGGCCGGACGCTGGCCGAGGTGCAGACCATGCTGGCCACGATGACCGGCTGGCTGGGCGAGGCCCAGGGTGGTGACGCCCGGGCGCTCTACAAGGTCGGCCTGAGCAGCCGTCGGTTCCTGCTCGCCATCGGTGACCTGGTCGTCGGCTGGCTGCTCCAGCGGCAGGCCGACGTGGCGCTGCGTGCCCTGGCCGGCGAGGTGTCGGCGACCGACCGGTCCTTCTACGCCGGCAAGGTGGCGGCGGCGAAGTTCTTCGCCCGGGAGGTGCTGCCCCGCATCGGCGCCGACCGCCGGATCATCCAGTCCACCGACCTGGACGTGATGGACCTGCCGGAGGACGCGTTCTGAACCGGAGGGTGATCTGCTGACGAACGCCGTACGGCGACCGTCGGGTGACGAAGCGGCCGGCGAGCTGATGCTCGCCGGCCGCCGCGTTATGGTGGAAGCAGCAGCACCCTGATTTGTCGTGAAAAGTAGGGGAAAGCCCAGAGCCACCGCACGGGGGAGTGCAGCGCACATGGGCATCGGAAGCGGCATTTTTCTCATCGCAATAGGCGCGATCCTGACATTCGCCATCAGAGCGAACGTCTGGTGGATCGACCTGCGCGCAGTCGGCTGGGTGTTCATCCTGGCCGGTCTCGCCGTCCTGCTGACCACCCTCTGGTTCTGGCAGGACCGGCGCAAGCGGGCCCGGACTCTCATCGTCGAGGAGAACCGGCTCTCCCATCCGACGGCGATGATGCCACCGCCGCCCGACCCGCCGCCGCCCACCGCACCACCGAGCTGACCGCCGGCTGGGCCACCGCATCACCGAGCTGACCGCCGACCGGGCCAGCGCGCCACCGGTCGACGGCGGCCGTGGGCGGCGCCCGGTTGCCGCTCAGCGGCGCGCGGTGTGTGCCCTGACCAGCGGAGCCGCGCCCGGACCGAGATCCGCCCAGGCGGCCCGGACCCGGTGCACGGCAAGTCCCGCCGTACGCAGCCCTGTCTCGTCGACCCGGCCGGGGTCGAGCAGCCCGGAGAGCAGCGAAACGCCCGGGTTGTGGGCGACGAGCAGCACGGTGGACACGGCCCGGTCGACGGCCCGGACGAGTTCGAGCAGCTCGGCCGGGCTGGCCGCGTACGCCGTCGGCTCGTAGCGGACCTCCGGGCCGCCGACGGGGACGTCCACAGCCGGTCGGTCCGCCCCGCCGGACAGACCGAGGGCCACCCCGTGCCAGGTCTGCCGGGTCCGCGCAGCCGGCGAGCAGATCACCACCGTCGGCAGGTACCCGTGGTCGGCGAGCCAGGCCCCGGCGGCGAACGCGTCGGCCCGGCCCCGGACCGCCAACGGGCGCTCCGCGTCCGCCACCCCCGGCGGGCTCTCCGCCTTGGCGTGCCGAAGCAGGACCAGTGTCCGTTCCGTACCCGTGCCCTCCGTCATGGCTCCAGCCTGCCTGATTGGGAATCGCAGTGTCGGGGTAAGTCGATGTGTGCCGCAACCTCATCCGTGGCCGCGGCGGGTACTGGACGCCAGCTTGAAGCCAAGGAGGGCGAAGAAGTGGGCATCGGTGGAAGCATCTTCCTGATCGCGCTGGGTGCGATCCTCGCGTTCGCGGTGGACGCCGACCTGGGCTGGCTCAGCCTGAGCACCGTTGGCTGGGTGCTCATGCTCGCCGGGCTGGTCGGACTGATCATGACCGCGTGGTTCTGGCAGAGCCGTCGGCGTACCGTCGTCGCCGCCCCGGTCCGTGAGGAGCGGGTGGTCCCGGTCCAGGACGACCGGGTGGTCGAGGAGTACCGCGAGGTGCGCCGCCCGGGCCGCACCTACTGACCCGACGCCGGGCCGCACCTGTCGACCCGGTCCCCTGAACCGCAGAGGCCGGGAACCCGCACGGGTTCCCGGCCTCCGCCGTGCCTCGCCCGGCCTCCGCCGTTTCTGCTGCCCGGACGCCCGGCCGCGCTCAGCGGACCGGTGTGCGTTCAGGCGTACAGGGCGAAGTAGATCGCGATGTGGTGGCAGATCGCTGCCACCAGGGTGCAGGCATGGAAGAACTCGTGATGACCGAAGACGGTCGGCCACGGGTTCGGGCGGCGCAGGGCGTAGAAGACGGCACCCACGCTGTAGACCGCGCCTCCGACGATCAGCAGTACCAACGTGGTCACCCCGCCGTTGCCGAGGATGTCCGGCAGCACCGCGACCGCCACCCAGCCCAGGGCGAGGTAGAGCGGCGCGGAGACCCAGCGCGGCGCGTGCGGCCAGACCAGTTTCAGGGCCACCCCGGCCAGGGCACCCCCCCAGACCAGCGACAGCAGCAGGGTCGCCTTGCCGGTCGGCAGGAGCAGGGCGCAGAACGGGGTGTACGTGCCGGCGATGAACACGAAGATCATCGAGTGGTCCATCCGGCGCATGACCTGGTAGCCCCGCTCCGACCAGACCCGTCGGTGGTACAGCGCGCTGGTGCCGAAGAGCCCGCAGACGGTCAGACTGTAGACCGCACAGCTCACCAGGGGCGCCCAGCCGGGGCGGGTGGCCGCCAGGGAACAGAGGACGATGCCGCAGACGAGTGCGGCGAAGAACGCGTACGTGTGCAGCCAGCCGCGCATCCGGGGTTTACCGATGTCGACCGGCTTCAGCCGCAACGGGGCAGAGGTCGTCACGACCTTAGGTTACGGCACCGTAGGTTACTTCTAGGTAGTGCAACTCGTCACCACGGTTACGGCAGGATGGCCCTATGCGGATCCGACCCGTCGGGGCGTACGCGCTGCTGCTCGACTGCGCCGACCAGGACGAGGCCCTGGCCTGGCACGACGAGCTGTGCCGCCGCCGCGACACCGGTGACCTGGCGGTCGACGAGATCGTGCCGGCCGCCACCACCGTCCTGCTCGACGGGCTCGCCGACCCGGCCGCCACCGGCCGGACCATCGCCCGCTGGACCCCCGCAGTGACCCGCAACCCGGCCGGCGGCCAGCAGGCTCTCACACCGCGTTCCGCCGGACCGCACGCCGCCGCGCGGTACTCCGACGCGCCGTACGCCCCCGGGCCGACCGTCGACATCCCGGTCACCTTCGACGGTGCCGACCTGCCCACGGTCGCCGGACACTGGCAGGTCGACGTACCCGCCGTGGTCGACCGGCTGCGGCACACCCCGTTCCGGGTCGCCTTCTGCGGGTTCGCCCCCGGCTTCGGCTACCTCACCGGGCTCCCGGCACACCTCGCCGTGCCCCGACTCGCCACCCCCCGGCCCCGGGTACCGGCCGGCTCGGTGGCACTCGCCGGACCCTACGCCGGCATCTACCCCGGTACCTCGCCCGGCGGGTGGCTGCTCGTCGGCCGGACCGACGTGCCGCTGTTCGACATCCACCGGGAACCCCCGGCCCTGCTCAGCCCCGGCACCCGGGTCAGACTGGTGGACGCGTGATCGAGGTTCTGCACGCCGGAGCCCTCACCACCGTCCAGGACCTCGGCCGCCCCGGGTACGCCCACCTCGGCGTACCGCGCTCCGGCGCCCTCGACCGGCCCGCCCTGACCCTGGCCAACCGGCTCGTCGGCAACCCCGGGCAGACCGCCGGCCTGGAGATCACCCTCACCGGCTGCGTACTGCGCTGCACGACCGCCGGCACCATCGCGGTCACCGGCGCCCCGGCCCCGGTGTGGATCGGGGACCGGCCCGGCGACTGCGGCCGGCCGCTCGCCGTACCGGCCGGCGCCCGGGTACACATCGGGCCGGCGCAGGCCGGACTGCGGTCGTACCTCGCCGTGGCCGGGGGCATCGCCGTCGAGCCGGTCCTCGGCAGCCGTGCCACCGACACCCTCAGCGGCCTCGGCCCGGCGCCCCTGCGCGACGGGGACCGGCTGCCCGTCGGACCGGCCACCGCACCACCCGCCCCGGTGGACTTCACCCCGACCGTGTCCCCCGGAGCCGAACTCCGGCTCCGCATCCACCTCGGCCCCCGCGACGACTGGTTCACCGACACCGCGATCGACCGGCTGCTGCGCACCGCGTACACGGTCAGCCCGGTCAGCAACCGGGTCGGCGCGCGACTGACCGGCGCGACCCTGCCCCGCGCGGTCGCCGGGGAACTCCCCAGTGAGGGACTGGTCCTCGGCGCGGTGCAGGTACCGGCCGACGGCCAACCACTGGTCTTCCTCGCCGACCATCCCACCACCGGCGGATACCCGGTGATCGCCGTGCTGGACGACCCGACTCCGCTCGCCCAGGCCCGCCCGGGGACTATCGTCCGGTTCCATGGACCTCAACGCTGACCTCGGAGAAGGCTTCGGTGCCTGGCAGCTCGGCGACGACGCCGCACTGCTCGACCTGATCACCTCCGCCAACGTGGCCTGCGGCTTCCACGCCGGGGACGCGGTCACCATGCGACGGGTCTGCACCCGCGCCGCCGAACGGGGGGTCGCGGTCGGCGCCCAGGTCGGCTACCGCGACCTCGCCGGCTTCGGCCGGCGGCACATCGCCTACGCCTTCACCGACCTGCGCGACGAGACGGTCTACCAGCTCGGCGCGCTGGAGGCGTTCTGCCGGACCGCCGGTACCCGGGTCCGCTACCTCAAGCCGCACGGCGCGCTCTACCACGCGGCGGCCACGGACGAGGCGCAGGCGGCGGCCCTGGTCGCCGCCGTCTCGGAGTACGACCGTGACCTGCCGGTGCTCTGCCTCGCCGGCTCGGTACTCGCCCAACTCGCCACCGGCGCCGGCCTGCGGGTGGTGGCCGAGGGCTTCGCCGACCGGGGCTACCAGCCCAACGGGGCGCTGGTGCCCCGCACCGCACCCGGCGCCCTGCTCACCGACCCGGCGGCGGTCGCCGCCCAGGCGGTCCAGTTGGCCACCCAGGGGACCGTGACCGCCGTGGACGGCAGCACGATCCCCTGCCCGGTCGAATCGATCTGCCTGCACGGCGACACACCGGGCGCGGTGCACGCCGCCGAACTGGTCCGGGCGGCGCTGGTGGAGGCGGGCGTGGGGCTCACTTCGTTCGCGTAAGGAAGGGCCCCCTGTTAACGCTTCCGGTATAGGAAGGGGCCCTTCCTAACACCTCAGGCGTCCAGCCCCCGCAGCACCAGGGGCAGCCGGTCGGCCCCACCCGGTACGACGCGTACCGGCACGCCCCAGTCCTGCCGGGTCAGGTGGCACGCGCCGTGTTCGTCGTCCACGTCGCAGGTGGCCGCCTGAGCGGTCACCTGGAGCACCCCGCCGGGCACCGCACCGTCGACCACCAGCCGCCGGGACAGGTCGGTACCGGTACCCGCCCCCTCGCGCAGCAGCTCGGGCGGGGAGGCCGACACCTCCAACCGGGTGGACGGGCCGTACGTCTCGTCCAGCTTCTGTCCCGGCGCCGGGGTGAAGATCACATCCAGGGTCAGCTCGCCGGCCCCCACCTCGGTCGGCGGACGCTCGGTACGGTGCCGGGGGCCGTCGACGTGTACCCCGGCGGCGGACAGCGCACCCGGCGCCAGCCGGGTCAGCCGGTGCGCCGCCGACTCGACCACCACGACCCCACCGTCGGCGGTCAGCACGACGTCACTCGGCTCGGCCAGCCCGTCGACGACCGTGGCGACCGTACCGGCCGTCGGGTCGAAACGGCGTACCGCTCCGTTGTAGGTGTCCGCGACCAGCACCGAGCCGTCCGGCAACGCGCACACCCCGAGCGGATGTTGCAGCAGAGCGCCGTCGGCCGGGCCGTCCACGTGCCCGAAGTCGAAGAGACCCTGCCCCACGGCGGTACCCATGGTGCCGTTCTCGACGTACCGCAGGGCACTGGTCTCGCTGTCGGCGATCCACAGCCGGCTCCCGTCGGCGGAGACCGACAGCCCGGAGGGCTGGGCCATCCACGCCTCGGCCAGCGGGCCGTCGCGCAGCGCCTCCACCGTGGTGCCGGCGTACATCCCGGCGGTCCGCCGGATCGGGTCGAACCACCAGAGCTGGTGGATGCCGGCCATCGCGACGACCACCCGGTTGTCGTACCAGGCGACGTCCCAGGGGGAGGAGAGGTCGACGGAGAGCGCGTCGTGCGCGTGGTCGTCGACCGTCGAGCGCCACTGCCGGCCGGTACCGGCCACGGTCACCACCTCACCGGTGGCCAGCCGTATCCCGCGCAGCAGGTGGTTGACGGTGTCCGCGACCACGATGTCGTACCCGGCCACCTCGGCGGTGTGCGCGGGCAGCCGGCAGAGCCCCTGCGGCTCGGAGAAGCGGGCGGTGGCGGCGGACCCGTCCGTCCGCCCCCGGTCACCGGTACCGATCCGGCGCCGCACCGTCTCACCGTCGGCGTCCAGTTCCACGATCGAGTGCCGGGCCGAGTCGGAGACCAGCAGGCCACCGTCGTCGAGCGCCACCGCCTTGCCGGGGAAGCGCAGGGTGGTCGCCGGTTCGGCCGGTGGGACGTACGGGCCGTCGCCCCGGTGCAGGGTGCCCTTCGCCTCGTGTGTGACGATCAACTCGTCGATCAGCCGGGACAGTCCCTCGGCGTGACCCTCGCCGGCCATCGTGGCGACGACGTACCCCTCCGGGTCGACCACGCAGAGGGTCGGCCAGGCCCGCGCCGCGTACTGCTGCCACATCCGCAGTTCCGGGTCGTCCAGCACCGGATGGTGCACGCCGTACCGCTCGACGGCCGCCGCCAGCGCGTCCGGGTCCTTCTCGTGCTCGAACTTCGGCGAGTGCACCCCGACGACGACGAGGACGTCGCCGTACTTCTCCTCCAGCGGGCGCAGCTCGTCCAGGACGTGCAGGCAGTTGATGCAGCAGAAGGTCCAGAAGTCGAGGACGGTGATCCGGCCTCGGAGGTCCTGGAGGGTCAGGTCCCGTCCGCCGGTGTTCAGCCACCGGCGGCCCTTCAACTCGGGCGCACGGACGCGGGGCGAAGCAGCCATACGATCACCCTGCCACGTCGCGGCCGGAGACGACCCCGAGGGTCGCAACGAGTCCGGGCGCCGATTCGGGTACGGGCTGTTCGTTGCCCGGACGGCTCTGGTACCGCCCGTTGGCCGACAGTCCCGCCTCGCAACAGTACCCGGGCTAGTAGCCTGTCGAGGTGCATCGTCTGTGCTAGCACTTCATGATCGGTCCACGCCGTGAGTGGGTTCCGCAGTCACCTCGACCACGGTGGTCATCGCTCACCGCCAGCCGCGCGAACGCGGCCGGCGGGTCAGGTCCACCCAGCCCAGGTAGCGGCGGTACAGCGCGCTGGCGTCGAACGACCGGCCCCGGGCGGTCAGCTCGGTCACTGCGGCGGTGAACCAACCGGCCAGGTGGGTGGCCAGCTCGGCAGGGCGGCCGTAGAACTCGGCCACGTAGTCGATCTGCGCCGGGAAGCACGGCCAGGACTGCGCGCACACCCGGCACGGGTCACCGGGGATCTCGGGCGCATGGATCACCACTGGCTCGGTGGCGGTCATCGCGATGGAGCGGGCTTCGGCTCTGGCGTCGGCTGTGGGGTTGGCTTCGGCTCCGGTGCGGGACGGCGCGGCGGCACGGGCTCGTAGTCACCTGAGTACACGGAAATCTCCTGATCAGACGGGTAGAGAAGGGGCGCCCCGTCGGGGGAGAACCACAGGGCGCCCCATGCTGGTTTCGCCCCCGGCTGCTCTGCTCCAGAAGCGGTCCCGCTGCCGTCGACCATGTCAGCGAGTTACCGGACGTGGACACCCCGCGCATGTGACCATCGAGGGACGTCCAGGAAAGGTCCCTGAGAATGCCTCGCAACGAAACTCTCCGTCGCGCGATACTCGATGCCGGGACGACGACCGCCAGTCTCGCGGAGACGGTGGGGGTGGACGCAAAGACCGTCGAGCGGTGGGTACACAAGGGACGGGTACCGCACCCCCGACACCGGGTCGCGGCGGCGGCAGTGCTCGGGGAGGCGGTAGACGTGCTGTGGCCTGAAGCCGTGCGGCGGGCGGTAAAGACGGGAGCGGACCGTGAGATCGTCGCGTTGTTTCCGCGACGCGCAGACCTACCCCGGACGTTCTTCCGGGACATGATCGTCGGTGCGCGTGAGCGTCTGTGGTTCGGCGGTTATACGTCCTACTTCGTGTGGCTGGAGGTACCTGGCGCAGCAGCCACCCTGGGCACGAAGGCCAGTGACGGAACGGATGTCCGTTTCCTGCTCGGCGACCCGGAGAGCCAGGTGACCACCCAGCGGGATCGGATCGAAGCGACCCCGCTCACACTGTCCACCCGGATCGAGTTGACGCGGGCAGAGATCGCGAAGTCAGGGGCTCCTATCCCCATGCGGTATTCCGACCGCCACATTGGGATGTCGGTGTGGATTTTCGACGATGACGCGGTGGTTGCGACCCATATCGGCGCCGGACTCGGTCAGGAGTCGGTGACACTTCACCTTCGACGTCGAGGCCCCGGTGGCGCCTTCGACCGGTATGTCGAGCATTTCGAGAGTCTGTGGGAATCGTCGCGGGAGCAGTGAACGACTGGCCACATGGCCGGTGCCGGTCAGGGTGGGTCGTATCGCAGCTCGTCGGGGTCACGCGGAAGGCGTGACCCCGACGACGGCGGTCAGCGGGCTGCGGTGGCCGGCTTCAGGCAGAGCACCCGGTTCGTCCCGCTACCGGGCAGGACGACGTGCGGCTGCGTCTTGTCGGTGCACTTCTCCTTGGCGTCCACTTTGGAGACGATGGAGAAGGTACCCGGCTCCCCGCAGGTGGCGGCGACAGCCGAGTTGCCCGACTGCTTGACGCAGGAGTTGACCGCCGGGTCGAAGGCGGCCCCGTCCCCGTCCTTGCCGATCTTGCCGAGCAGCCAGAGCGCGCCGAGCGGTACCACCAGCAGCAGGACGGCTGCGGTGAGTACGGCCAGCAGGACCCGTCCGTTGCGGACCTTCGGCGCCGGAGCCGGCTCGTTCTTCGGTTCGGCGTCCGGCTTGAAGGCGTCGAAGCGACCCTGCTCCGACTCGCCGCCCGGGTTCCACGCCTCGGTCGACTGGCCCCACGCGTCGCCGGGAGCCTCAACCGGCCGGGCCGCCGGGGACGGCACCGCCGGCGCGAGCGCCGTGGCGTCCGGCCCGTCCTGCGGGGACCGTCCGGGTCCAGCGTGTTCCGGGTACCCGGGCAGTCCGCCACCGAACTGGGCGGTGGGCTCGGCAAAGGAGTCGGGATCGCCGAAGCGCTCCGGCCCACCGGTACGGGCCGTGCCCATCGCGCCGGGGGTGTTCGGCTTCACACCGTTGACAGGACGGTTGGTGCCCACCAGGTCCCCGAAGGGGGCGTGGCCCTGGGAGAAGTCCGGGATCGGGGTGGCCGGCGGGGCGACCCGGGCGCTGGCAGCGGCCGGCTGCTGGTCGTACCCGCCGTGCGGAGTGCCCTGGTCGTATCCGCCAGTGTGCGGGGGGTTCGGGTCGTAGCCGCCAGCGTGCGACTGGCCGCTCTGGTCGTACCCGCCGCTGTGCGACTGCCCGCTCTGGTCGTACCCGCCGCCGTGTGGCGCGCTCTGGTCGTAGCCGTTGCCCTGGGACGGAGCGTGGTCGTAGCCGTACCCGGCCGGGGCGCCGTGTTCGGTGCCCGGTCGCAGGTCGCCCGGGTCACCGGGGAGGGGTACCTCCTCCGGCTCCGGCTCGGGGCGGGACGGGCGTCCGTACACCCGGGGCTGCGGCGGCTGGGTCGGCCGTACCGCCAGGTCGGCCGGTGGCATCGCCCGGTTCGGCGTCGGTACGGAGGCACTCGCGGTGACACTGCCGCCCGAAGCGGACGGGTCCGCGCCCATCGACTGGTCGGCGGGCGGTACGGCCACCCGGGCCGAGCCGGCCGACTCGGGCGACATGCGCGGCTGCGGTACCACCGGGGCCTGGTGGCTCTCGGCCTCCCAACCGCCGGAGTTCGCCTCGGCGCCGGGCCAGTGCTGGTCGACGGAGTGGCCCTGGTGGTCGTGGCCGTTGTCGACGGGGTACCCGCCGGTGTCGCCGCGCCGCTGGTCCGGAGCGGGGTACCCGCCGTCGGCACGGTGGTCGGTTTCGGTCCCGGGATAGCCGCTGCCACCCGGGAAACCGGCGCCGGCGGGGTAGCCGTCGTCAACCGGACCGCGCTGCTGCGGCGGGGCGTACCCGGTCGGTGACGGGTGGTCCATCGGCGGCTGGTATCCGGCCGGAGCCTGGTAGTCCATCTGCGACTGGTAGTCCCCCGGGGGGGACGCGGCCAGACTCGCGCCGGGAACGCGCTGCTCCTGGGGCGGGAGCGGGACCGCTCCGGCCGGGGAGAAGCCGGGGGACGGCGCGGGCTGGTAGACCGGGTTGTCCTCGGGGCGGGCGGTGGGTTCCCAACCGCCCGGGGCCGGACTGTTGACCGGCTGTGGCGTCGGCTCCCAGCCGTTCGCCTGGTTCGCGGGCGCCCAGGCGTCCGGGCCGGACGGGGAGGCGGGTGCCTGCGGAGCACCGGACCCAGAGGTGGGGGCGGCTGCTCCCCACGCCTCACCCGGTCCCCATGGTTCGACGGCCGGGACCTCGGGCCGCTCGGGTAGGTCCGCTCCACCGGAGCCACCCGGACCACCCTGGCCTGCCCAGTGGGGCTGACCGGTGGGTGCGGGGCTGTCCCACGAGGGCCGACTGTCCGGGCCGGGCACGGGAACCGACGCGGTCGCCCGGACCGGTCGGGCTGGCTCGGCGGGTACGTCCCAGGCGGGCTGCTCGGCGCGACCGTGGTCCGGTCCGGGACCCCAGCCGGGCTGCTGCCCGACCGGTCCGTGGCCCGCAGCGGGCGCGTTCTCCCAACCGTTCTGCTGCCGCTGCTCCATCGGGGGCGGCGGTGGTGCCCAACCCAGGTCCGGTACGCCGCCGGGGCGTGCTGCTGCCGGCTGTCCGCCGAACGGCGCCGATCCGCCGGCGCCCGGCGCGACCTCGTCCGGCTCGTGGCCGGGGTGGTGCGGGCCCTCGGACGTCATGCGTGCGCCTCCTCCATCACATGTCGGCCGCCGATACCGACCGGGTGCTGTCGGCAGGGTTGTCGGCGTTGCCGGAGTTGCCGGCCGGGTCGGCTCCCCGCACCGTAGCCGGTGCCCGCCCGTCGCGGCCGGGGAGCACGGCCGTCACCTTCTGCCACGGTCCGGTGCCGGGCGGTTGACATCCGCCTGACAGTCTCCGTGGCCGGTGGTGACGACCGAGCCCCACCGTACCGGGCGGTGCGATGAGGGGGAATCCCGGTGTCAAACGGCCCGAAACGCCGACGACCCGCCCGGGGGCCCGGGCGGGTCGTCGATCTGGAGGAGGCGAGTCACGTCCGTTCAGCTCAGCCGGTGCGTCAGGCGCTTTCCTGGCCGGCCGGGGCACCGCCACGCTGCGGTCCCCGTCCGGCGGTGCTGCCGGCGCTCGCGGCTGGGCCGTGTCGCCCGCCGCACCCGGTGCGGGTGCGGGTCGGTCGGGTGCTGCCGCCGTGCGGTGGTCAGCTCCGCTGCCCCGCCGTGCGCCGGGTCAGCCGTACTGCCGCCGTCCGAGCGTCAGCGGAACTCGCGCCGTGCGCGGGTCAGCTGTACTGCCGCTGCGCGATCGCGATGATCTCGTCGCGGACGGCCGGCGAGTTCGCGGAGCGCAGGGCGCGCTCGATGGCCCGGGCCCGGCGGTTGGCGTCGCGGCGGTGGCGGATGCGGTCGATCATGCTCATTGGTCTCTCCCCCTGGCTATTCGGTTGTCAGCCCGTCGTTGATGTCTCTATTGAACAGCACCGACGACCCTCCGCGCCAACGATTATTAGGTGAGCTGCAACACCAGCCTACGAATCGAAGGTTTGGAAGGGTGTCCAGTGAAGATTTGAGCCATCCAATGGTTACGGCCGGTGTGCCGGGAGTTAACCCGGCACACCGGCCGTAACTACTCGACCGCGCGGCGTGGAACCCAGCCGGAGCCGGGTCAGGTCCAGGCGAGCAGCGCCGCCTCCGGATCGGTCAGGAACGCGCCGATGTCCCGGAGGAACTTCGAACCCAGCTCGCCGTCGATGATCCGATGGTCGAAGGAGAGCCCGAGGGTGGTCACCTGACGTGCGCGCACCTTGCCCTTGTGGACCCAGGGCATCTCCCGCACGGCGCCGAAGGCGAGGATCGCCGACTCGCCGGGCGGCAGGATCGGGGTACCGGTGTCCACGCCGAACACCCCGACGTTCGTGATGGTCAGCGTGCCGCCGGACATGTCCGCCGGGGAGGTCCGGCCGGCCTTCGCGGTCTGCACCAGCGCCGTCATCGCGTCCGCCAGTTCGCGCAGGGTGAGCCGGCCGGCGTCCTTGATGTTCGGCACGATCAGCCCACGCTCGGTCGCCGCCGCGATGCCGAGGTTGACGTAGTCCTTGACCACGATCTCGTCCCCGGCCCAGGTCGAGTTGACCATCGGGTGCCGGCGGACCGCGAGCAGCACCGCCTTGGCGACCAGCAGCAACGGCGACACCCGGACGTCCCGCCACTCGGGACGGGTCCGGAGCCGGTCCAGGGCCTTCATCGCCCGGGTCACGTCGACGGTCAGGAACTCCGTGACGTGCGGCGCGGTGAACGCCGACGCGGACATGTTCTCCGCCGTCAACTTTCGGACACCCTTCACCGGGATGCGCTGCTCCCGGCTGGCGTCGAAGACCGCCGCCACGGTGGCGCGGGCCGGCGTCACCGCCGGCTCGGCCGTGGTGGCGGCAGCCGCCCGCTGGACGTCCTCCCGGGTGATCGAGCCGAGCGGGCCGGACCCGGTCAGCCCGCCCAGGTCCACGCCGAGATCCTTGGCGAGCTTGCGTACCGGCGGCTTGGCGAGCACCAGACCGCCACCCGGTACACCCGACCCGTTACGTCGATCATGGACTTGTGGTGCCTGGTTCAGGGGGCTCTGGGCGGGTTTGTCGCCCACCACAACTCCATGATCGGCAGCACCCTTGCGGGGGCGCCGCTTGGCAGCCGCGGTACGCGGGCCGTACCCGACCAGCACGGCGGTCCGGCCACCCGGGGCGGGACCACCGATCAGCCCCGGCTCGACAGCACCCTCCGCCGGGGCGATCTCCACGGCGGCCAGCGAAGCGGCCGACGGGACCGGCAGGACGTCGTCCGGCTGGCCGGTGGTGCTGATCGGCCCACCGGCACCGGCCGGCTCCAGCGGCCCGGCGTCCGGCTGCGTGTCGATCGCGATGATCGGGCTGCCGACCTCGACGGTCGTGCCCTCCTCATGGAAGATCGTCTGCACCCGACCGGCCCACTTCGCCGGGATCTCGACAGCCGCCTTGGCCGTCTCCACCTCGACGATCGGCTGGTTGAGCTCGATCACGTCACCGACCGAGACCAGCCACTTGAGGATCTCGCCCTCGGTCAGCCCTTCGCCCAGGTCGGGCAGGTTGAACTCCTTGACCCGTGACATCGCGCTCACCAGCCGAAGGTGCGGTCGACGGCGTCGAGCACCCGGTCGAGGTCCGGCAGGTACTCCTCCTCCACCCGGGCCGCCGGGTAGGGGGTGTCAAAACCGGTCACCCGCAGCACCGGGGACTCCAGGGAGTAGAAGCACTCCTCGGTGACCCGGGCCGCAATCTCCGCGCCCAGACCCAGGTTCCCCGGGGCCTCGTGCACCACCACACACCGGCCGGTACGGCGTACCGACTCGTACGCCGAGGAGAGGTCGAGCGGGGAGACCGAGCGGAGGTCGATCACCTCCAGTTGCCGGCCGTCCTCCGCCGCTGCGGTGGCCGCGTCCAGACAGGTCCGCACCATCGGCCCGTACGCCAGCACGGTGACGTCCGTACCGGTCCGGGCCACCCGGGCGGAGTGCAGCGGGTACGCGCCGTCGAGCGGGGCGTCCAGGTCGACCGGGCCCTTCTCCCAGTAGCGCCGCTTCGGCTCCAGGAAGACGACCGGGTCCTCGGAGGCGATGGCCTGCTGGATCATCACGTACGCGTCCTGCGGCGAGGCGCAGGAGACGACCTTCAGGCCGGCGGTGTGCGCGAAGTACGCCTCCGGCGACTCCGAGTGGTGCTCCACCGCGCCGATACCGCCACCGAACGGGATCCGGATCACGATCGGGATGTTGAGCTTGCCCCGGGACCGGTAGTGCATCTTGGCGACCTGGGACACGATCTGGTCGTACGCCGGGTAGACGAAACCGTCGAACTGGATCTCGCAGACCGGCCGGTAGCCCCGGATGGCCAGGCCGACCGCGGTACCGATGATGCCGGACTCGGCGAGCGGGGTGTCGATCACCCGCTGGTCGCCGAAGTCCTTCTGCAGCCCGTCGGTGATCCGGAAGACGCCACCGAGCTTGCCGACGTCCTCGCCCATGATGACGACCTTCGGGTCGTTCTCCAGGGCGCGCCGCAGGCCCGCGTTCAGGGCCTTGCCGAGGGTGAGGGTCTCCGTGGCCATCAGTGCGCGCTCCCCTCGAACGACTCCATGTACCGGCTGAACTGGGCACGCTGCTGGTCGAGCAGCGGGGACCCGTTCGGGTAGACGTGGTCGAACATGCTGACCGGCTCCGGGTCCGGCATGGCCAGCACCCGTTCCCGCAGGTCGACCGCCTCCCGGCGGGCCTGCTCGTCGACCTCGGCGAAGAAGGTGTCGTCGGCGAGCTGCTGTTTGACCAGGAACGCCTTCATCCGGGCGATCGGGTCCTTGGCCTGCCAGGACTCGACCTCACTGGCGATCCGGTACCGGGTCGGGTCGTCGGAGGTGGTGTGCGCCCCCATCCGGTACGTGTACGCCTCGATCAGGCTCGGCCCCTGGCCGTGCCGGGCGTTGTCCAACGCCGTCCGGGTGACCGCGTACGAGGCGAGCACGTCGTTGCCGTCCACCCGTACGCCGGGGAAGCCGAAACCGGCGGCCCGCTGGTAGAGCGGGATACGGGTCTGTTTCTCCAACGGCTGGGAGATGGCGTACTGGTTGTTCTGGCAGAAGAAGACCAGCGGCGCGTTGAACACCCCGGCCCAGACGAACGCCTCGTTGACGTCGCCCTGGCTGGTGGCGCCGTCGCCGAAGTAGGCGATCACCGCCTCGCCGTCGTCGCTGCCGGTCCGACCGTCGATGTTGACGCCCATGGCGTACCCGGTCGCGTGCAGGGTCTGCGCCCCGATCACGATCGTGTACATGTTGAACTTGAACTCGTTCGGGTCCCAACCGCCCTGGTCGACGCCACGGAACAGGCTGAGCGGCATGATCGGGTCGATGCCCCGGCAGTAGAGCACGCCGTGCTCACGGTAGGTCGGGAAGGCCATGTCCTGGGTACGCAGCGCCCGTCCCGAGCCGACCTGGGCGGCTTCCTGGCCGAGCAGGCTGGCCCAGAGGCCCAGCTCGCCCTGCCGCTGCAACGCGGTCGCCTCGGCGTCGAGCTTGCGGACCAGGACCAGGTCCCGGTAGAGCCCGCGGTACTCCTCGTCGGTGAAGTCGACGCGGTACTCCGTACCGTCCGGGCCGACCGCACTCTCGATCCGGTCGCCCTCCGGCGTGAGGAGCTGTACCAGTTCGGGGTCGCCCACGCGACCTCCCGCCGCTCGTTTCGACCGGGGTGCGGCCCGCCTGCTGCGGGCCGTGACCCCGGGGTCGCCCTTTGCCATCCGTCTCTCCCTGTGGTGTGTGCGTCGGCACCGGGGGTGACCCGACCGCGCAACTCGTGCGCCTGCCCGGCTGCTGCCGGACCGGTTTCCTGGCGGCCGCGCCTAGCCCCGGTGGGGGTTGCCACGCGGCGTGAGCCGGGTTCTGGCCGAACCCGGTTCGGGAGCGCCGGCGCCCAGCCGCGCCTGCCGCGGGATGCGCGGAGGCCACGGCTGCGTTGCCGTCGGGTCCATATTCGCAGAGCAGGTGAGCGGCCCCACATAACGGCCTGGCGAAGAACTTGAAAACGGCCCGCTTGATCCCCATATCACCGGATAATCCGGTCGGATCGGCGGCGCGAACAAAATCGCGTGTCGACACGCTGTGCGGATCTGGCCAACCCAGGGTGACTGGTACACCCTGGGTGGGGAGTCGGTCACCGGTGGTGTGGCCGCTCCGGCAGGCGGCAGGATCGAGACGGGGAGCCCGGCGGTGTCGGAACACGAGGAGTTGAACCCACCCCTGCTCGGGCGGCACCGGGTCGGGGGCGGGACCAGCTACCGGCGGGTGATCGGCGCCCACCGGGCCCAGGGGCTGGCCGGGCCGCCACGCGGGTACCTGCTCACCGTGGCCCTGCTCGCCGGTACCGCCTCGATGCCGATCCTCGCGGCGATCAGCGCCGATACGGCCACCATCGGCGGTACGGCCCTGCCCGACGGGGTCACCCCGTTCATCCCACCACCCTCGGTCGGGCCGGTGGTCGTTCCGCAGCCACCGACCGCCGTACCGGCTCCACCGCCCCCGCTGCGCCTGCCGGCGGAACCGGCCGCTCCCACCGGGTGGCGGGCGCTCGCCGACACCGCGTCACCGGACCATCCGACCGGACCGCACCGGCAGTCGCCGTCCCCGCCCGGCGACCCGGTGTACCGCCCGCCGGTCGGGCCGTCCCCACGACCGTCACCCGACCCGTCACCGCGCCCCAGCGGGAGTCCTGCCCCCGGTCCGGGACCGACCGGGAGCCCCGATC
>NZ_WVUH01000409.1 GCF_017614955.1 Micromonospora echinofusca | reverse complement strand
ACAGGCCTGTACGTGATCCAGGTCACTGTGTGATCATCGATCGGGGCGTAACCGAAGGGGTGGCCGGTCGTTTCCGGGATAGGCGTCACCGGCCCCTCATCCGGTACACCCGACCACCGCCCCAGTGCCCCCTCACGAAGGCGAACCGCCGTGTCCGTCACGCATCCCGCGCGCGAGTCCGCCCGCCGCCGTCCCGCCCCCACCGACCTCGCTGCCGGCGCCACCGGCCTCGGCCTGCTGCTGGCCGGGCTCGCCGGCGTTCTGCCCCCGGTGGCCGCTCTCGCGCTCGCTGTCGGGGTGGCCGCAGCGGTCGCCGCGACCCGCCTCGTCCTGGCGTCCCGCTGCCGGGCCGCCGCCCGGGGTGGCGGCGCCAGCCGGAGCGCCGAGCGGTCCGACGCCCGGGCCTTCGGGCGGGCGGCCAACCTGCTCGACCTGGCGGTCTTCGCCACCGGCCTCAGCGTCGCGGTGCTCCCCCTGGTGCCACCTGCCGACCGGCCCGCCCCGGTCCTCGCGGGTCTGCTGCTCGCCGCCGGCCTGCATCTCGGCGGACTCCTCCGACTCCCCGGTGCGGCCCCGTCCGGGCCGGCCCGGCTGCGTCAGGTCGTCGACGCGACGAGCCTCGGGATCAGCCTGGCCTTCGCCGGCTGGGTGGCCCTTCCCGCCGGGCCGGTGCCGCCCTCGGCCCGGACCGCCGCCCTGCTCGGTGCCGCCGCGCTGGCGGTGGCCACGGTGACCGCCCTGGCCGGCTGGGGACCCCGGCGTGGGGTCGCGCTCTGTGGGCTCGGCACCGCGGCGACCCTGTTCGGGTTGGCCGCGCTCACCGTGCTGGTCGACTACGACCACTCCGGTACGGTCCTGCTGGTGCTGGTACCGCCCCTGGTCGCCGGCCCGCTGCTCACCGCCGCCGGTGCGGAGGCGGCCTCCCGGGCGGTCCGGTCGGGTCCGGCCGAGCGGCCGGCGCCCGCGTACCCGCTGCTGACCGTGCCGGCCGTGGTGACCACCGTGGCCGCGGTCTACCACCTGCTGGTCGTCGGGCGCTTCGACACCCCGGCGGTGCTGCTCGGGCTGGCGGTGATCCCGCCGCTGGTGCTGCGGGAGGTGCTCGCCGCCCGGGACATCCGCCGGTACGCGCGCCGGCTCGCCACCCAGGAGGCGTACTTCCGCTCCCTGGTGTCCGGCGCCAACGACCTGACCCTCGTGGTCGGGGCCGACCTGCTGGTCCGCTGGCAGTCACCGGGCGCGGCCCGACTGTTCGGGCTGACCGACGCCGAGGTGCTCGGCCGCCCCTTCGGGGAGCTGATCCACCCGGACGACGCGTCCCGGGTGGCCGGGGTGCTCGACGAGGTGCTCGCCGGGCGGCGGCCCCCGCTGGTGGCCGCCCGGTTCCGGGACGGGCGGGGCACCTGGCGGGACACCGAGTCCACGGTGACCGACCAGCGCGCCGTACCCGAGGTGGGAGCCCTGGTGATCCACGTCCGGGACGTGTCCGAGCGCCGCCGGCTGGAGCGGACCGTGCAGCAGCTCGCCGTCACCGACCAGCTCACCGGGCTGGCGAACCGGCGGGAGCTGATGCGGGCGATCGCCGTCCGCCGGGTCGCCCGGGGGCGGGGCGCGTTGCTGGTGGTCGACCTGCACGGCATGGCCGGGGTCAACGACGACCACGGGCGGACCGCCGGGGACGAGGTACTGGCCGAGGCGGGGCGCCGGCTCCGGGCCGCCGCCGGGCCGGACGACGTGGTGGCCCGGCTGGCCGGTGACGAGTTCGCGGTGGCTGCGGTGCAGGGGCCGGTGCTGGCGTACGCCCTCGGCACCCGGCTGCTCGGCGTGCTCACCGAGCCGTACCCGCTGCCCGGTGGGGCGGCCCGGCTCCAGGTCAGCATCGGGCTGGCCGAGTTCGCCGGCGGTACCGACGTGGACGACGTGCTCCGCCAGGCCGACCTGGCCCGCCGTCGGGCCCGGCAGCTCGGGCGCAACCGGGTCGAGTGGTACGACGCGGGTCTGGAGGAGCAACTGGTCCGCCGGCTCGACCTCGAACGGGAGCTGCCCGGCGCGGCGGCCCGGGGCGAGTTCGACCTGGTCTTCCAGCCCGTGCTGGGGCTGGCCGACCGGTTCCCGGTCGGCACGGAGGCGCTGCTGCGCTGGCGGAGCCCGGTGCTCGGCACCGTCCTGCCGGCGGAACTGCTGCCGGTGGCCGAGGACCTCGGGTTGATGGAGGAGGTGGGGCAGTGGGTGCTGCACCGGGCCTGCCGTCAGCTCACCGTCTGGTCGGAGTACAGCCGGGAGTTGTGGATGTCGGTGAACGTCTCGCCCCGCGAGCTGGTCGCCCCCGACTTCGCGCACCGCACGTCGGGCGTGCTCGCCGAGCACGGTCTGGCCGCCGACCGGCTGGTGCTGGAGGTGTCCGAACCCCGGCTGGGTACGGACGTCTCCCCGTTGGCCGGCCCGCTCGCCGCCCTGCGGGCGCTCGGGGTGCGCATCGCGTTGGACGACTTCGGCGGCGCGCAGACGTCCCTCGCCCAGCTCCGCCGGCTGCCGCTGGATCTGCTCAAAGTGGATCCCCGGCTGCTCCGGGAGACCTCCGGTGACGGTGGTCGGCTGATCGACGTGGTGGTGGGTCTCGGTCGACGGCTCGGCGTGGAGATCGTCGCCGAGGGGCTGGAGTCACCGGACCAGGTGGACCAGGCCGACCGGGCGGGATGCCGGTTCGGGCAGGGCTTCGCCCTCTCCCGGCCGGCCACCGCCGAGCGGGTCGAGGCGTACCTGGAGGACTTCCCGTCGGCGCCGCGCTGACCTTGCCACTGTCCCGACGCGGTGGCCCGTCGGCGCCGCGCTGACCCGGCGGTCGGGGCCGACCCGAGCCGTGTTGCGTAGCTGGAGCAGCTCGACAGCGTCACCCACCCCTGCCGGGGACGGGTCCGGGGGAGGCGACTTAAACGGTTCACCTGACCCGTGGCGGTGCCGTACTGCCCCGCGGCGTCAGGTGTGCGGTCTCGTCCTGGAAGGCGCTGATCTGCTCGCCGGTGATGGCCGCCAGCAGGTGGCGGGCGGCATGGGCGCCGTAGGCCGGGATGTCCCGGCCCAGCGCGGTCAGCGGCGGGTGCACCAACTGGCAGAGCGGCGAGTCGTCCCAGGCCACGATGGACAGGTCACCCGGCACGGCGAGCCCCATCTCCTGGGCCACCGAGAGCCCGGCGATCGCCATCACGTCGTTGTCGTAGATCACCGCAGTCGGCCGCTGCGCCGAACTGAGCAGGCGGCGGGTGGCCCGCGCGCCCTCCTCGCCGGTGTAGTCGGACGGCACGGTGGTCGCCTCCGGCAGCCCGAGCCGGTCGCAGACCTCGGCGAAGGCCCGGGTACGGATCTCGGTGTGCAGCAGCCCCGGCAGGCCGCCCACCCGGGCGACCCGGCGGTGCCCGAGCGCCACCAGGTACTCCACCGTCTCCACCAGCGCCGCCGCGTCGTCCGACCAGACGCTGGGCAGGCTGCCGGTGTGACCCGGGCCGCCGATCACCACGGCCGGCAGTTGCAGCTCCTCCAGGACCGGGATGCGCCGGTCGTCGAGCCGTAGGTCGCAGATGAACACCCCGTCCACCCGGCGTTCCCCCCACCAGCGCCGGTAGACCGCGATCTCGGCGTCCTGGTCGGCCACCACCTGGAGGGTCAACGCGTACGACCGGGCGGCGAGTTCCCCCTCCACCCCGCTGATCAGCTCCATGAAGAACGGCTCGATGCCGAGGATCCGGGCCGGTCGGCACAGGGCCAGGCCGACCGCCTTGGCGGTGGCCCCGGAGAGAGCCCGCGCCGCGCTGCTCGGGCTGAACCCGATCTCGGCGGCGATGGCCAGGATGCGCCGTCGGGTGGCCTCGGAGACCCCCGGCTGGCCGTTGAGGGCGTACGAGACCGCCCCCTTGGACACCCCGGCCCGCCGGGCCACGTCGGCGATCGTCGGCCGCTTCACCGGCGCTCCTCAATCCTGCTCGGCCCTGGCGGGCGGTCCTCCGTGCCGTCGTCCGGGGGGTCGGCGGCGGCGCACACGCTACCCGGCACCGTGTCCCGGGCGTCGGGACGGCTCCTGCCGGTGCGGGAGCCCCGTCGGGCGGCACGCTTGTTCGGTTAAGCGTACGCCCGCCGGGGTCGTCACCACCGGCCCGGGTGCCGGGTCGACGCGGAATTCTGTCCCGAAGAGCGTTCCTCCGCGCAGTTGTACGCGTCTCCGGCGACCGGGTGGTGACGGAGAGATTTCCGGGTTGACCCGCCATTGACACTGCTCGGGGCCGACCGTACCGTGGCTGCACTTACCCGGTTCAGTCAACGCTCCTCGATCTCGGGAGCGTTCCCATATGATCTCGGAGGATTGCCATGAAACGGTCTCTACCCCGCTGGGTGCGGGTGGCAGCCGTGGGACTGGTGGCCGGTTCGATGATCGCCGCGTGCAGCGGGAAGAGCACCAGCGGCGATTCGGAAGCCAACGGCACCATCACCTTGAAAATCAACTTCTGGGGTGACTTCGGCCTACAGGACCTCAAGGCCAGGTACGAGGCGGAGCACCCGAACATCAAGATCGCCCTCAACTCCGGCGAGTACAACGCCCAGCACGAGGACCTGCAGAAGAAGCTCGTCGCGGGCTCCGGTGCCCCGGACATCGCCGCGATCGACGAGGGCTTCATGGTCCAGTTCCGCAGCCAGTCGGACAAGTTCGTCAACCTGCTCGACAAGGGCGCCGCCAGGTACGAGGAGAAGTACCTGCCGTGGAAGTGGAAGCAGTCGCTCTCCGCTGACGGCAAGACCCAGATCGGCCTCGGTACCGACGTCGGTGGCCTCGCCATGTGCTACCGCACCGACCTCTTCCAGGCCGCCGGCCTGCCCACCGAACGTGACCAGGTCTCCGCGCTCTGGCCGACCTGGGACAAGTTCATCGAGGTCGGCCAGCAGTACACCGCCAAGACCAAGAAGAAGTTCGTCGACTCGGGCGCCAACCTGTTCAACCCGGTCCTCGGTCAGCAGCCGGTCGGCTTCTACGACGAGAGCGACCAGCTGAAGATGGACGGCGGCCCGAAGGCCGCCTTCGACTACACCGTCAAGGGCATCCAGGCAGGTCTCTCGGCCAACCTGACCAGCTTCCAGGCCGACTGGGACAAGGGCTTCACCAGCGGAGCCTTCGCGGTCCTGGCCTGCCCGGCGTGGATGCTCGGCCACATCAAGGACACCGCGCCCGGTACCGAGGGCAAGTGGGACATCGCGGCGGTGCCCGGGGGCGGCGGGAACTGGGGCGGCTCGTTCCTGACCATCCCCAAGCAGGGCAAGCACGTCGACGAGGCGTACAAGCTGCTGGAGTGGCTGGTCCAGCCGGAGCAGCAGATCGAGATCTTCAAGAAGGTCGGGAACCTGCCGTCGCAGCCGGCGCTCTACTCCGACCCGGCGATCGCCGACTTCAAGAACCCGTTCTTCAACAACGCCCCGGTCGGACAGATCTTCCCGAAGATGGCCGCCGGGCTGACCCCGCAGTACCTGGGCAAGAAGAACGGCCCGACCCGGGTCGCCGTGGAGAACGTGATCAGCCGGGTGCAGAACGGCACCCTCAAGCCCGACGCGGCCTGGGACGAGGCCGTGCAGGAAGCCGAGAAGGCCAGCAGGTCCTGACCGTCCGGGTCGGGGCGGCGGTACGCGGCAACCACCAGCGCCCGTCCGCCGTCCCGACCCGGATCTGACCCGCCCACCTGACCCAACG
>NZ_WVUH01000408.1 GCF_017614955.1 Micromonospora echinofusca | reverse complement strand
ACGGTGGGACGGGCGTGGAAGCAGGTGGTGCCGGTCGGCCGTGGTGGGGTCGGCACGCGCAGGTGATCAGTGGCTTAGGTCTGATTTGTGAGGGCACTCACCCGGGTCCGCTGACCATCCCCGGCAGCCCGCACCCTACGATCGCTCATAGGTGTGCAACTGGCACCGGACGGCCATCATCCGGCCGAGCGCAGGGCGCAGAGCGGCGCCCCGCCGTCGCGCCCCATCGCTCTGACGACATCTACGAGGACCAATGACTCCTGTCGTACTGATCGCCGAAGAACTCGCTCCCTCCGCCATCGAGGTGCTCGCGCACGACTTCGACGTACGCCACGTCGACGGCACCGACCGCCCGGCGCTGCTCGCCGCGCTCGCCGAGGCCGACGCGGTCATCGTGCGCAGTGCCACCCAGATCGACGCGGAGGCCATCGCGGCGGCCTCCCGGCTCAAGGTGGTCGCCCGCGCCGGCGTCGGCCTGGACAACGTCGAGGTACCGGCGGCCACCGCCCGCGGGGTCATGGTCGTCAACGCGCCCACCTCCAACATCGTCTCCGCCGCCGAGCAGGCGCTCGCGCTGCTGCTGGCGGTGGCCCGCAACACGGCCAGCGCCAGCGCCGCCCTCAAGGCGGGGGAGTGGAAGCGGTCCAAGTACACGGGCGTGGAGATCCAGGGCAAGACCGTCGGTGTGGTGGGGCTCGGCCGGATCGGTGTGCTGTTCGCCCAGCGGATCGCCGCCTTCGGTACCCGGCTGATCGCTTACGACCCCTACATCCAGCCGGCCCGCGCGGCCCAGCTCGGGGTCCGCCTGGTGGGGCTGGAGGAGCTGCTGCGGGAGAGCGACTTCATCTCGATCCACCTGCCCAAGACGCCGGAGACCGTCGGCCTGATCGGCGAGAAGGAGCTGTCGATCGTCAAGCCGGGCGTACGGATCATCAACGCGGCCCGTGGCGGGCTGGTCGACGAGCAGGCCCTCGCCGACGCCCTCGCCGAGGGCCGGGTGGCCGGCGCCGGCGTCGACGTGTACGCCAAGGAGCCGTGCACCTCGTCGCCGCTGTTCGCCTTCGACAACGTGGTGGCCACCCCGCACCTGGGTGCCTCCACGGGCGAGGCGCAGGACAAGGCCGGTCTCGCCGTCGCCAAGAGCGTCAAGCTGGCCCTCCAGGGCGAGTTCGTCCCGGACGCGGTGAACGTGCAGGCCGGCGGCGTGGTCGCCGAGGACGTCCGGCCGCTGCTCGCGTTGGCCGAGAAGCTCGGTCGGGCGTTCACCGCGGTGGCCGGCGGTGTCGCCGCCAGCGTCACCGTCGAGGTGCGCGGCGAGGTGGTCGCCCACGACGTGTCGGTGCTCAAGCTGGCCGCGACCAAGGGGCTGTTCAGCTCGGTGGTCGAGGAGCAGGTCACCTACGTCAACGCCCCGCACATCGCGGCCGACCGGGGGGTCGAGGTCGCCCTGACCACGCACACCGACACGGTCGAGCACCCCAACCTGGTCACGGTCCGGGGCGCGCTGCCCGACGGTCGTACGGTGAGCGTCTCCGGCACGGTGGCCACCGCCGGCGGTCGGGACGTCATCAAGCTGACCGAGGTCGACGGCTTCGACGTCGAGATCGGCGCGGAGGGCATCCTGCTCTTCCTGCGTTACGTCGACCGGCCCGGCGTGGTGGGTACCGTCGGCACGATCCTCGGCGAGGCCGGGGTCAACATCGCCGCGATGCAGGTGGCCCGTCGGGAGGCCGGCGGTGAGACGCTGATGACCCTCACCGTCGACTCGGCGGTGAGCGCGGACCTGCTGACCTCCGCCGCCGACTCGATCGGCGCGGTGGCTGCCAGCGCCGCCGACCTGCGCGACGAGTAGTCGGCACCGGGCGGGCGTTCCGCCGTTCAGAGGTCCGATGTGGGCAGGGGCCCGGCCGTGCGGCCGGGCCCCTGTCGTTTCCGGGGGCACCCCTGTTGGTCCTGTCGTCCCTGGGCAGCGGGCAGCCCGGCTGCTAGCTTGATCGACATGCTGAAATCTATCTATGTCAAGCGGCGTGGTCGGTCGGTGGCCGTCCTGGTGGCGGCGGTGGTCGGACTGGTCGGCACCCTGCCCGGGGTGGCGCAGGCGTACGCCGCCTCGGCCCCCGGCACCATCAACACGGCGGGGACCGCACTCAACGTCCGGTCGGGGCCCGGCACCGGGTACGACTCGTGGCGGACGGTGGCCGACGGCGCGGCGGTGACCCTGCTGTGCCAGACCACCGGCGAGACCGTCACCGGCACCTACGGCACCACGAACCTGTGGGACCTGCTCTCCAACGGAGGCATGGTCTCCGACGCGTACGTCCACACCGGATCCGACGGGCAGATCGTGAACGACTGCTCCTACGTCGGGGCGGAACCGTCGTCGAAGACCAACCCGCGCTCCACCAACGGCGCGATCGACTGGGCGTTCCAGCGGTACCGCTCGACGTCGTACGAGAACCTCTGCCTGGCGTTCACCGCGCAGGCGTACGGCTGGGGCGGCTCCGGCTGGTACAGCGCGGAGGTCGGTGGCGACTGGATCGCCAGCCACGGTTACCTGAAGACGACGGGCATCCCGCCGCGCGGCGCGCTGGTCTGGTACCACAACTCGGCCGGCACCGGACACGTGGCGATCAGTCTGGGCGAGGGCAAGGTGATCGGTACCTCGGTCAGCGGTGGTGTCGGGGTGGCCGGCTATCTCGACCACGTCTCCTACCGGGGCTGGTCGGTGCCCTACTACCCGGCGGCCTGGTGACCGGGTCCGGACCGGTCCGGCGGTGCGCACGCCACGCGGGTCCCGCGCGGCGTGCGCACCGCTCCTCTGGGTACGGGGATGCGCCGTCGGCCGGTCGACGGACCGGTGTGGCCGGTCAGCCGCGTACCGGCGTGGGTGGGTAGACCGAACCGTCCTGTGGGTCGAAGAGCAGCAGACCGCACTCGGCGGCGAGCCGTTCGATGTCCAGGAGCACCTGGTCCGGGCAGGTCTCGTGCAGGTTCATTTCAATGTGGTCGGCTGCCGCGTGCAGCGGAGCCACCTGCCACGGGGTGTTCGGACCGGCCGGTCGGTCCGGATAGCTGGCGGTGATCGCCCGGTAGAAGCGGACCAACCGGGGGTCCGGCTGGCTCTGGACGTGCAAGCCCTGCCGGCACCGCCCGTGGGCCGCCCGCACTTCCGCTGACGTGGCCCTGTCCGGCAGAGCCCACACGATCAGATCGAAACTCACGGCGGACAGCGTGCCATCCCGCATTCGTGTTTACGCACGTACCCCGGGTCGACGCGCGGACGGAACGGCATCGGGGTCCGCAGTGGAGACTCTTGCGGTGTCTCACGACGGTTCGCTAGCGTGACGATGCGGTTACGGTCGTACCTGGCGTCGACCCGTCTTCGGGTGACGAGGTGCGCCGCCCGGCCGGCCGGCCCGCATCCCCTCGCGTGCGCGAGCCACGCGCACTCGTCGCTGACCGGTCCCCATGGTCGTTGCCGCGGCTGTGGGGACCGATCGCGTGTGCCCTCGGCCGGGCCCGGTGGCCGTCAGCGGCGGGCGGCCAGCAGGGCCCGGTAGCCGTCGGCGGTCGGGAACCAGCCCAGTCCGGTCGGTCCGGCGGCGAAGAGCGCCGTGGCGTACGCGTCGGCCACCGCCAGGTCCGGTCCGACCACGGTGGCGGCGACCAGTTGGTCGGCGGGTTGCCCGGTGTGCGGGTCGACGACGTGCCCGTGCCGCCCGGCCACTCCCGAGGTGCCCAGTGCCCCGGCGGTCATCTCCAGCACCAGGGGCGCCTGTCGGGCGTCGGTCGGGTGGTGCACCGCCACCCGCCACGGCCCGCCGTGCGGGGCGTACCCGCGTACCGCCAGGTCGGCCCCCTTGACCAGGGCGTAGTCGGTGACCCCGGCGGCGCGCAGCCGGGCTGCGGCCCGCTCGACGGCCCAGCCGCCGAGCAGTCCGGCCGGGTCGAACCCACCGGGGACGGCCCAGGCGTCGAACCAGCCGTCGGTGGCGGCCCGCATGCCGGCGCACCGGTCGACCAGGTCGGCCAGCGGTGGGTAGGAGTCGACGGCGATCTCGTCCCGGCGCAGCCGGGAGACCAGGCTGCCGGGGCGGGCCGGGCTGAAGGTCAGGTCCACGGCGCGCAGCTCGGCGACCGCGTCGCGCAGCGCGTCGCCGAGCGCCCGCCGGCCGAGCGGGATCGAGCCGTTGAGGACCAGGGTGTACTCGGCGATCGAGGTGCGTACCGTGTGGTGGACCACGATCCGGTCGGGGCGGGCGGTCGGGATGCCGGCCCGGCGGCGGCCCGCCGCGCCGAGTCGCAGGTCGGGTCGGCGCCACCAGCCGGGTCGGCGCACGCCCGGTGCCGGCACCGTTTCGTGGACCAGCATGAACGGCTCCCTCCGGCCGGCGGGCCGGACTTCCTGCCGGCTCGGCCTCACCATAGGCAGTCAGGATGACTGCAAGGTGAATGTGCCCTGAGAAGCTCCTGTGCGCTGATCTTTCCCAGATGGTAGGAGTTTCGTACCGGGGGGCGGGACGGGGCGTACCGTGGCGACAACGACGAGCGGTAGAGGAGCGCAACGTGGCGGTGGCTCGGATCGCGGTGGTGGCCGGTGACGGCATCGGACCCGAGGTGGTCGCACAGGCCCGCAAGGTGATCGATGCGGTGCTGCCCGGGGTGGCGGCCACCGAATACGACCTGGGTGCGGCCCGCTACCACCGGACCGGCGAGGTGCTGCCGGAGTCGGTCCTCACCGAGCTGGCCGGGCACGACGCGATCCTGCTCGGCGCGGTGGGCGACCCGACGGTACCGCCCGGCGTGCTGGAGCGCGGTCTGCTGCTCAAGCTCCGCTTCGACTTCGACCAGTACGTCAACCTGCGCCCGTCCCGCCTCTGGCCCGGCACCACCGGCCCGCTGGCCACCGTCAAGCCCGGCGAGGTCGACCTCGTGGTGGTCCGGGAGGGCACCGAGGGGCTGTACGCCGGGGCCGGCGGCACCCTGCACCGGGGTACCCCCGCCGAGGTGGCCACCGAGGAGAGCCTGAACACCCGGCACGGGGTGGAGCGGGTGATCCGGGACGCCTTCGCCCGCGCCCAGCGGCGTGAGCGCCGCAAGGTGACCCTGGTACACAAGACCAACGTGCTGACCCACGCCGGGTCGCTGTGGGCCCGCGCCTTCGAGGCGGTGGCCGCCGAGCACCCGGACGTGACCACCGAGTACCAGCACGTGGACGCCGCCGCGATGTTCCTGGTGACCCAGCCCCAGCGGTACGACGTGGTGGTCACCGACAACCTCTTCGGCGACATCCTCACCGACATCGCCGCCGCGGTCACCGGCGGGATCGGGCTGGCCGCCAGCGGCAGCATCAACCCGGACGGGACGTACCCGTCGATGTTCGAACCGGTACACGGTTCCGCGCCGGACATCGCCGGCCGTGGTGTGGCCGACCCGGTGGCCGCCGTACTCTCCGCGGCCCTCCTGCTCGACCAGCTCGGTCACGCCGACGCCGCCGCCCGGGTGAACCGGGCGGTCGCCACCGAACTCGCCGGGCGTACCCCGGGTGCGTCGCTGCGCACCGAGGAGGTGGGCGACCGGCTGGCCGCGCTCGCCGCCGGCTGACCGTCGCACCCACCTGATCCGTCGACCAACCGGCCGGTGGCCCTTCCGGGGCCGCCGGCCGGCATCCCGTACCCCATCGGCGATCCCCGCCATGTGCCCACCCGGGCGCTGCCGGTGAACGACCGTTCGGGGTAAGTTTCTCAGCACCTGCTACCGGCGTCCCCGCCCCGTACGCCCACCC
>NZ_WVUH01000407.1 GCF_017614955.1 Micromonospora echinofusca | reverse complement strand
CTCCGCGTGGCGGATCGTCGGGCCGGGGGTGATCGCGGCGGGTGTCGGGCTGGCCTCCGGCGAGTTCGTCCTCTACCCCTACATCGCCTCGCAGGTGGGGCTGGTGTTCCTCTGGGCGGCGGCGGTCGGCATCGTCACCCAGTGGTTCCTGAACATGGAGATCGAGCGGTACACGCTGGCCACCGGGGAGACCGCGTTGACCGGCTTCTCGCGGTTCTGGCGGCACTGGGGGCTGCTCTTCGCGGTGCTGGTCTACTTCGCCAACCTCTGGCCGGGTTGGGTTTCCAGTTCCGCCACCATGGTCACCTACCTGGTCGGCGGGGACGTCACCTGGATCGCGGTCGGCATGCTGCTGGCGATCGGCGCCACCCTCACCCTCGCCCCGGTCGTCTACGCGGCGCTGGAACGGGTCGAGTTCGTCAAGGTCGGGCTGGTGGTGCTCTTCATCGTGGTGGCCGTGGTGTTCGCCATCAGCGCCGACGGCTGGCGTGAGCTGCCCCGGGCGGTGACCGCGCCGGACTTCCCGGTCGGGTTGGGCTTCGCGTTGATGCTCTCCGCGCTGGTCTTCGCCGGGGCCGGGGGCGGCCAGAACCTGGTGCAGTCCAACTGGATCCGGGACAAGGGGTACGGCATGGGCGCGTACGTTCCCCGGCTGGTCAGCCCGGTCACCGGCCGGGAGGAGGCGGCGGCGGACACCGGGGGTTCGGTCTTCGAACCGACCGCCGAGAACCTGGCCCGCTGGCGGCGCTGGTGGCGGCTGGCCAACACCGAGCAGCTGGTGACCTTCGTGCTGATCTCGTTCACCACGATCACCCTGATGTCGGTGCTCGCCTACTCGACCGTGTACGGCCTGCCCGGCCTGGGCAACAGCGTGGCGTTCCTGGCCGTGGAGGGGGAGCAGCTCAAGCGGACCGTCGCACCCTGGTTCGGCACGCTGTTCTGGGTGATCGGCGCGCTGTCCCTGTTCGCCGCCGCGATGGGCATCGTGGACTACACCAGCCGGCTCGCCGCCGACGTGCTGAAGACGTCGTACCTGCGCCGCCGTTCGGAGAGCCGGATCTACTTCGGCCTGGTCTGGGGCCTGGTCGGGCTGGGTTGCGTGATCCTGCTCGCCGGCTTCAGCCAACCGTTGCCGCTGCTGGTGATCTCGGCCTGCGTCGGCGGACTGATGATGTTCCTCTACTCGATCCTGCTGCTGGTGCTGAACCGTCGGGTCCTGCCCGCGCCGATCCGGCCGAGGGCGTACCGGGTGGTGGCGCTGGTCTGGGCGGTCGTGCTGTTCGGGGTGTTCTCCGCGCTGACGGTCTGGCAGCAGGGGGAGAAGCTGCTGGAGTGGCTGCGCGGCTGAGCGTGGGCGGCAGGGTCGGCGGTCACGCCAGGGAGGCGAGCAGCCGTTCCCCCTCGGGCCACGGGCCGTACCCGCTGGCGGTGTCGAGGTGCCCGGCGTCCCCGGCGTCGACCAGGTCGGCACCCCAGTCCCCGGCGTACCCCCGGGCCTGGTCGAAGGTCGCCCAGGGGTCGGTCCGGCTGGCCACCACGACCGCCCGGAACGGCAACCGTCGGCGGGGCATCACCCAGGCCGGCTCGTCCGGCGGGTCGTCTGGGCCGGGCCGCCACCGTGGGTCGAGGTGGGGCGGGGCGACGAGCAGCGCCGCGCGGACCGGGCCGGTGTGCCGGTCGGCCCAGGTGGCCACGACCAGGCAACCGCCGCTGTGGGCGATCAGGACGGCGGGTTCGTCGTCCGCGCCGACCGCCGCGTGCAGGGCGGCCACTCGTTCGTCGAGGACCAGCGGCGGCCCCGGCGGGGGCGGGGCCCACCGCCAGTCCGGGTGCGCGTCCGCCCACCGCTGCTGCCAGTGCTCCGGACGGGGTGCGCCGCGCCCCGGCACGAGGAGATATCGGGTCACCGGCCGATCGTAGGTGGCGGTGCCGGGGCGGCCGGTACACCGGTCGCGGGGCGACCGGTGTACCGGCGGAACCCCCGCTCGGGATTCCCGGTGGGGATCAGGAGCAGGCGGCACCGTTCAGGGTGAACAGGCCCGGTGCCGGGTTGGCGCCGCCCGAGGTGAGGGCGTTGAACCCGAAGGTCACCGTCCCGCCGGGGGCGATCCGCGCGTTGTACGACTCGTTCTTCGCGGTGACCGTGGCCCCCGACTGGGTCACCTTCGCCATCCACGCCTCCCGGACCTTCTGGTCGCCGGTGAACGCGAACCTCGCGGTCCAGCCGTCGATCGCGGTGCTGCCGGTGTTGCGGATGGTGACCTGTCCGGTGAAGCCCGTACCGCCCTGCCAGGTGCCGTAGTTGACGAAGTCGACCTGGCAGCTGCCGCGCGGGGCGACGGCGCCGTCACCCTGGTCGGCCAGGAACGACGCGATCCAGGTCAGCGCCGAGTTCCAGTTGATCGCGACCTCGTTGGTGGAGTACGAGTTGATGTCGTCGACGAAGCAGAACATCGGCTTGCAGCCGGCCAGCAGCTGCGCGGCGAACGGGTCCTGGAGGGCGGCGTTGGGGCCACCGGCCAGCGAACCGGCCGGCGGGTTCGGCAGCTCCGGGTCGATCTGGTTGCCGAAGATCCGGCTGTGCTGGTTCTTCGCGGCCTGCTCGCCGTACCCGGTGACGTACGACATGTTCAGCGCGTTGCGGCCGAGGAGGTAGTCCATGGCCTGCACGGCCCCGTCGCGGTACGTCGCCTCACCGGTCAGGTCGTACGCCGTGGCGAGCACCACCGCGTTGTTGATGATGTTGCCGTTGCCACCCCAGAAGTAGCTGTCCGGGTCGCCGGGCATCGGCAGCCCGTACGCCTGGTTGCGCAGCTCGGTGAGGTGCCGGTCGGCGGCGGCGGTCACCGAGGCTCGGATCCGGGTCTTCTCGGCGGCCGGCAGTCCGCTCGGCACGGTGGCCAGGTCGAGCCGGCCCAGCGCGGCGACGCCCTGCCAGCCGAAGCCCCGGGCCCCGAAGATGTCGGCGGTGTGGTGCGGCGAGGTGCTCAGGTCGGTCAGGTACGCCTGCTCCCCGGTGGTCAGGTACAGCTCGGCGGCGGCCCAGTAGAACTCGTCGGTGACGTCGGTGTCGTCGTACGCACCACCGCCGGTGGAGTCCGACGCCGGGGCGTACCTGGTCGGGTTGGCCTTCGCCGCCGCGTACGCGGTCTTCGCGGCGGTGCCGCAGCGGGTGGCGAACGCCGCGTCGTACGGGGCGAAGAGGCGGGCGCACTGGGCGGCGGTGGCGGCCAGGTTGAGCGTGGCGGCGGTGGACGGGGCGTGCAGCTCGCGCCGTTCCGGGTCGTCCTCGGGGGCCAGCGGCAGGCCGGTCCAGTTCACGTCGTGGATCTTGTGGTGGGCCATGCCGGCGAGCGGCCTACCGGCCGGCACCTGCATGCGCAGCAGGAACTCCAGCTCCCAGCGGGCCTCGTCGAGGATGTCCGGGGTGCCGTTGCCGCGCTCGGGTACCCGCAGGGTCGCGTCGCCCAGGGCCGCACCGCCGCCGGCGCTCGCCGCGGTCTTGGTCCGCTCGAAGGTGTTCAGCAGCTGGTAGGTGGCGATGCCGCCGTTGACCACGTACTTGCCGTGGTCGCCCGCGTCGTACCAGCCGCCCCGGACGTCCAGCGAGTAGTCGCAGACCCCGGGCTGGCAGGGCACGCTGGTGTCGCCCTTGTTGGGCGCCACGCCGAGGTGCCCGGCCGGGCGGGCGTACTCCGCGCCGACCAGGTCGCCGTCGATGGCGATGCCGCTGCGCTGGATGTAGAAGAACTGGAGCGCGTCCGAGCGGAGCTGGTCGTAGAGGTCTGCGGAGATGTCGAACGGGTGGCTGGTCTCCCCGTCGGCGACCAGCGTGTACCCGGTGCCGGCGGTCCGGTACGACGAGAAGTCGATGGTCTGCACGTTCTGCCCGGAGGCGTCGTCCACCCCGCGCGGGGTGCTCTGCCCGCTGGCCACCACACTGCCGGCGGCGGAGCGCAGCTGCCAGGTGAGCGGTGTGGTGGCCTCGGTGACCACGGTGGCGTTCTTCGGCCCGGACGGCAGGTAGCCGACCTGGTTGACCCGGACCCGGGGCCCGGTGTCCGGCTCGTACGGCGGGGCCGGCTCACCGCCGCGCAGCGAGACGTCGTCCAGGCAGACGGTCTGCTCGCTGGCGCCGCCGCCGACCTGGAAGATCAGCTGCGCCCGCGCGTCGTCGGCCGGCGCGGTGAAGGTCCGCTCGGTCCGGCCGGGGGTGGTGCCGGCGGTGGCGTCCACCGCGACGTACGACGTGTAGGGCGCCGTGCCCAGTTGCAGCACGGCCTTGATCGCGGTGCCCGGGGTGGCGGAGGCGTCGAAGCCGAGGGTGTACTCGCCCCCGGCGACCAGTGGGATGCCCTCCTGGCCGATGCCGGCGTCCCAGGGGTTGGCCAGCCCGCCCGGTACGGTGGCGCAGCCGCGACCGTCGGCGACCCCGATCGGCCCGGCGCCGTAGGTGAACCAGGGGGAGGTGCCGTTGCTGAAGTCGCCGTTGCGGACCTGTTCCGGGGCGTCCGGGGCCGGCTCGGCGGACGCCGGCCCGGCGGCGGTGCCGGTGAGGGCGAGGGAGGTCGCCGCAGCGAGCAGGGCGAGGCTGCGGCGGCGACGTCGGGGTCGCGTCACGGTGGTTCCTTCCGGGGGCGGTGGGGGTGCGGTGATTGGGAGCGCTCCCAATGGTTTGGCTCGATGTTTCCAGCAGGTGACCGCAGTGTCAATCGACGAATTCGCATAACCTCGGAACCGCACCTCACCGGGGGTGACCCGGGGTGAGATTCGCCGCGCCGCACATTCTCCTGGTGATCTACTAGAGACAACCCGGCCTCCTTTTGGCAGGCTGCGTGCCATGACCCTGAAGCTGCGTTCCGTGGGGGCGAGCGACCGTGGCCTGATCCGCAGCGGAAACCAGGACGCGGTGCACGCCGGCCCCTGGCTCGTCGCCGTCGCCGACGGCATGGGCGGTATGGCCGCAGGTGACCTGGCCAGCGCGATCGCCATCGACTCGGTGGCCCCCCTCGACGTGGAGACCCCGGAGGACGGGCTCATCGCGGCGTTGCAGGGCGCCATCGGTACGGCCAGCGCCCGGATCCGGCAGGCCGTGGCCGAGGACCCGGAACGGCAGGGCATGGGTACCACCCTCACCGCGCTGCTCTTCGCCCGGACCGGCAGTTGCCTGGCCCTGGCCCACATCGGGGACTCCCGGGCGTACCTGCTCCGCGACGGCGTGCTCAAGCAGGTCACCCGGGACGACACCTTCGTGCAGATGCTCGTCGACGAGGGTGTGATCACCGCCGAGCAGGCCAGCAGCCACCCGCGCCGGGCCGTGGTCACCCAGGCGCTCCAGGGGGCCGAGGTCTCCCCGGCGTACGCCACGATGGTGCCCTGGGCCGGGGACCGCTGGCTGCTGTGCAGCGACGGCCTGTCCAACGTCGTCCGGCCGGACACCCTCGCCGAGGTGCTCGTCTCGTACCCCGACCGGACCGCCTGCGCGGGCCGGCTGATCGACCTGGCGCTGCGGGCCGGCGGGCCGGACAACATCAGCGTCGTGGTGGCCGACGTGGTACCCGAGGACGCCGCCTGAGCCGGTCGCCGACCGCCGCCCCGGAGTGGCCGGGGGCGGCTAGCGGCGACGGGCGGTGGTGTGCCGGGTCGGCGGTGCCGTGGTCGGATCCTCCGGCCAGGGATGGCGCGGGTACCGCCCGCGCAGCTCCGCGCGCACCTGCGGATAGCCGGTACGCCAGAACGACGCCAGGTCGGCGGTGACCGCCACCGGCCGTCCGGCCGGGGAGAGCAGGTGCAGCAGTAC
>NZ_WVUH01000406.1 GCF_017614955.1 Micromonospora echinofusca | reverse complement strand
CCGCCTCGCCCCGCCCCGCCTCGCCTCGCCTCGTTGATCATGAAGTTGTTGTCACCCGGCTCGGCGTGTCGGGACAACAACTTCATGATCAACACGGGTGGGGCGGGGACGGTCAGGCTGGGCCGGTACCGGTCGGGCCGTCCTTCGCCAGCCAGTCCAGGATCGCGTCGAGCGGCTCCTGCCACCGGGCGTCGAGCATCAGGTCGTGACCCATCCCGGGGAAGAGCAGCGGCGCGGCCCCGTACCGGCGGGCGGCGCGGGTGAGGGCGGCCGGGGTGACCACCCGGTCGTCCGGGCTGCCGAGCACCAGCACCGGCGGACGCCCCACGGCCGGTTCCGGCTCGCCGTGCGTCAGCAACTGCCACTGGGCCCGCCGGGCCGCCCGACCGAGCCGACCGACGTACCCCCGGGCGGTGGCCTCGGGCAGCTCCCGGCTGAACAACTGGCGCCGGCTCAGCCGCAACGGTCCACCGAACACCGCCGGCAGGGTGCCGACCGGGTTGCGGCGCAACGCCGTACCGAACGCACCCCAACCGCCGAGCACCGGCGCGACCAGGACACCGGCCCGCGCCGGGTACCGGGCCAGGGCGTGCGACACCACGAGCGCCCCGGCGCCGTGCCCGACCAGCACCGCCTGCCGGGGCAGGCTCGCCGCCACCTGGACCACGTCGTGCAGGTACGCACGCAGCGTCGCGTCCGGCGCCGGCTCACTGGCGCCGTGCCCGCGCAGACTGACCGCGTACGCCGGGAAGCCCCGGGACGCGGTGTGCGCCAGCCAGTGTTCCTCGAAGACCCACGCCCCGTGCCCGAAGCCGGGTACGAACAGCAGCGGCGGTCGTCCCTCGTCCACCTCGGGAACGGCGCTGAGCACCTCCCGGCGGGCCGGGCGGACCGGGTGTGCCCAGTCCCGCGAGCGGATGATCCGCAGCCCCTCCCGGGTGGTCATTTCCCCTCCAGCTCGTTCAGGGCGCGCTGCACGGCGCGCAGGTAGTCGACGTGCCCGACCTCGAACCAGTGCCGGCTGCTGTCCTTGACCCGGCCGGAGTAGCGTTCCCCGGCCCCGGCGTCGACCTTCGCGGCGAACGCGGTGGCCCGCTGCGGGGCGTCCTGCCGCAGCCGCAGCAGCCGGGCGATCAGCACGGACTGCCAGTGCGCGATCGGGAAGATCCCGGAGTCGGGTTGCACCAGCCCGACCACGGCGAGCGTCGGGTACCGGCGGGGGAAGGCGTTGAGGTGCAGGGTGGGCCTGCCGGACCCGTCGTCGCCGAGGATGCCCGGGTCGAGGAACTCGAAGCGCGGCAGGTAGCCGGTGGCGAAGATGACCAGGTCCGGTTCGACCTCCCGGCCGTCGGTCAGCTCGACGCCGTACCCGTGGAACCGGGCCACGTCCGGCAGCGGGTCGATCCGACCGTGCCCGACGTAGTAGACGAGCTGGCTGTTGGCGATCGGGTGGGTCTCGTACACCTTGTGGTCCGGCTTGGGCAGCCCGAACCGGGTGAGGTCGCCGACGGTGAGCCGGAGCAGCCGGTGGAAGAGCCACTGGCGTAGCCACAGCGGCAGCCGCAGCGCCAGTGCCCGGTCGTTGACCTGGTCGGCGGGGCGGCCCAGCACGTACTTCGGGGCGTACCAGTAGCCGCGCCGGGTGGAGTGCCAGCAGGTCCGCGCCTGCTGGGCGGCTTCCACGGCGATGTCGCAACCGGTGTTGCCGGCGCCGACCACCAGCACCCGCCGGTCCCGCAACTGTTTGGCGTCCTTGTAGGACGAGGCGTGCATGATCTCGCCCCGGAAGTTCTCCAGTCCCTCGTACGTCGGCAGCTTCGGGGACCAGTTGTGCCCGTTGGCCACCACCACCGCCGCGTACCGGGAGGTACGTTCCGCGCCGTACCCGCCGGTGCTGCGGGTGGTGACGTCCCAGCGTTGGCCGGGTGCCGGCTCGACCCGGACCACCTCGGTGCCGAACCAGACGTGCGGTTGCAGGTCGAAGTGGTCGGCGTACCGCTCGAAGTAGGCCAGCAACTGGCTGTGGTGCGGGTAGTCCGGCCAGTCGTCCGGCATCGGGAAGTCCGGGAACTGGGTGAACGGCTTGGACGAGATCAGGTGGGTGCTGGCGTAGACCGGGCTGCGGTCGTGCCGCCAGTTCCAGGCCCCGCCGACCCCGGTCTCCCGCTCGTAGCAGTCGACGCCGAAGCCGTACTCCTTGAGGTTCTTGATGGCGGTGAGGCCGCTCGCGCCGGCCCCGATGACGCAGACCGTGTCGCCCCGGTCGTGGATCGGCCGGCCGTCCGGGGTCAGCGAGAGCGTCCCGTCCGGGTCGTAGCTGCTCTGGTCGGTGGAGGTGGACACCGAGAAATCTCCTTATGCGCGGCAGGAGTGCCGGTTGCCGCCGAATCCTCTCCATTCCGGCATCCGTTGTCCAGCCCGCACGGCGGCAGTTCGTGTCCGGCGGCGTCACCGCGCCGGGCCACCGGCGTCACCGCGCCGGGCCACCGGCGTCACCGCGCCGGGCCACCGGTGTCACCGCGCCGGCCCGCGAAGGGTCAGTCCGTGGCCGGCAGCAGCAGGTCGGCCAGGACCGGGAAGTGGTCGCTGGCCCGCCGGGTCTGCGGGGTGTCCCGCACGTCGTAGTCGACGACGGTGATCCGGGGGTCGACGAAGATGCCGTCGATCCGGGTGCGCGGGTCACCGCAGGAGTAGGTGAACCGGTCGGCCCGGTCGGCGGCGACCGCCGTGTCGGTCAACCCGTCGGCGACGGTCCGCCAGGCCGCGCCGCCCTCGTTCTCGTTGAGGTCGGCCCCGACGATCAGCGGCAGCCGTACCGCGTCCAACTCCTGCTTGAACAGCACCGCCTGGCCGGGGCGTTCGGCCGGGTCGGTGGAGAGGTGCGAGCCGGCCACCACGAACCGGGCGCCGGGTACCGCGCACTCGGCGTACGCGGCGCCGCGCAGGTGCCGGCCCGGGGTGAGCGGGTACCGCTGGGACCAGGTCCGGGTGACCCGGACCCGCAGGTTGGTCAGCAGCAGGTTGCCCAGCGCCGGCAGGCCCCCGCCGGCCACCACCATGCCGAGCGACTCGGCCAGCCAGGCGGACTTCTGCCGCCACCGGAACCGGCGCGGCCCCTCCTGGACGACGACCACGTCGGGGGCTGCCGCGCGGACCACGGCGGCCAGCGCGGCGGTGTCGTCGCGCTGGCCGTGCACGTTGTAGGAGAGCACCCGCAGCGGGACCCCGCCGGTCCGCGATCCGTCCGGCCCGGTCACAGCCGCCGGGCCAGGTCGGCGGCGCCGATCACGCCGGCGGTGTTGCCCAGTTCGGCGGGGAGGATCTCGGCCACCGGTAGCCGGCCCCGGGCGGCGAGCGCGTCGGCGTACGAGCGCCGGGTCGGCCCGAGCAGCAGGTCACCCGCGTCGACCACGCCGCCGCCGACCACCAGCACCTGCGGGTCGAGGATCTGCGCCATGTCCGCCAGGCTGGTGCCCAGCCACCGCCCGATCTGGGCGAACGCCTCGGCGGCGACCGGGTCACCGGCCCGTGCGGCGGTGGTGATCATCGGCCCGGAGATCGCCTCCGCCTCGCCACCGGCCAGTTCCAGCAGGATCGGGGCCCGGGTCGGTTCCTGCCGGGCGCCGGCCCGGGCGAAGCGGACCAGGGCGTTGCCGCTGGCGTACTGCTCGATGCAGCCCAGCCGGCCGCAGCCGCACTGGTGGCCGTCGGGGACGGTCAGCATGTGCCCGAGTTCGGCGGCGATGCCGTGGGCGCCCCGGACCAGTTCACCGCCGAGGACGATGCCGCCGCCGACGCCGGTGCCGATGGTGAACATGACCATCGAGTCCTCGGCGTCGCGGGCCGCGCCGTACCGGAACTCGGCCCAGGCGGCGACGTTGGCGTCGTTCTCCACGATCACCGGCAGTCCGACGGCGGTGCTGACGTACGCCCGCAACGGCTCGTCCCGCCAGGCGAGGTTGGGTGCGAAGAGCACCGTGGACCGGGTCGCGTCGATCCAGCCGGCCGCGCCGATGCCCACCGCGTCGACGTCGCGGCCGGCGACCAGTTCGGTGACGACCTCGATGATCACGTCTCGGGTCTTGCCGACGTCGGCGGCGGGGGTGTCCCGGCGGGTCTGCGCGACCACGACACCGGTGGCGTCGACGACACCGCCGGCCACCTTCGTGCCACCGACGTCGACTCCGATGGTCAGCGTCACCGCTGCCGCTCCCCTCTGCTGTGCTGTCCCGCCACCGTCACCGGCCGATGGGCCGTCGGGGTTCGGGCAGGTGTTCTCCTCAGGCCTCGTCGCCTGATCGGTCGTCGGGCACCGCACCGGGCTCCCGCGCGGCGGGCACGACGGGCGACCGGGTCTCGGCCCGGTCGTTCCGTCCGGCGGTGCCGGCCCCGGTGCCGGCCGGGGCGGTCGCGCCCGCCCCCCGGGTCGCGGCGGCCCAGACCTCCGGCTCGGGTGCCGGCTGAGAATCATGCCTGGTACGGGTGGCCTCGCGCCACACCACGTCGGCGTCGGCACCGCTCGGGGCGGAGCCGGCGGCGGGGGCCGTGTCCGGCCCGGTCGACGCGGCCGGGCGGTGGCCGGGGGTGTCCGGTCCGGCCCCGGTGGGCGGGCCGGCGGGCGAGGTGCCCGGGTCGCCGGTGGTGCCGGTTCCCGCGCTGGCGAACGCCCGGAGCAGGCTCGCCACCCCGGCGGCCAGGTCTCCGGCCCCGGTGGCCAGCCGTTCGGCGAACTCGGGACTGGGATCCCGCAGAGCGGCGATACCGCGACATACCGGGCAGACGCAGCACTCGGGTGAACCGGTCGCGAAGCCGCCTGCGCCGGCACCGGCGGGACGGTCGGTGTGACCCAGGACACCGGAGACCATCTCACCGAGCGGACCCCACCCGCCGGCACCGGAGGTCGCTGCGGCGAGCCGCGCGGCGCCCAGCACGGTGGCGACCAGTCGTTCCGCCTCTTCCCGGGCCGAACCCGGACCAACGCCACCCATGATCGGCTCCTCTACCGTGGCGACAACGGCCGGCGCCGCGTCACTGCGTCGCACCCGTGGTCTCTACCCGGTGCTTCAGCTGCTTCAACGCCGCATCCATGATCATTTTCTCGGCCTTGCGGCGGAACATGCCGAGCATCCCCACGGAAAGCTCCACCGCCAGGGTGTACGTCACCGTGGAGGTACCGTCCGGATTGCCGACGATGTCGTACGACCCCTGCTGCGACTTCTGCATCTTCGACGGGGCGGCCAGGTGCCACTCGATCCGGGAGACGTCCTCGGCGTAGGAGTAGACCAGCACGTACTCGTCGGCCAGTACCCCCGCGTCGAGGGTGAACCGGACCTGGCTGGCGTACCCGTCCTCGTACTCCTCGATCACCTCGGCCCGGCGGACCGCGTCGGCCCACTCCGGATAGCTCGCGAAGTCGCAGATGACGGCCGCCACCCGGTCCGGGGCAGCGGCAATGACGATCGACTGGGTGGAGGTGTCCGCCATGGGGGGCAGGCTACCCGACCGGAGGCCCGTCGCCCGTCGAGGCGGCGCCGTTGCACCCGAGGCGGAACCCGGGCCGCCACGGGCGGCTCCGGGGGTGGCTCCCGGGCCGCCCGGACAGCGCCGCGACGGACGCGCGGGTGGCCTGGCTGTGCCGTCCAGCAGCACCGACAGGTAGGTTTCGACAGAGCCGGACCGTCATGCGACGCCCGGCCCGGCCAGTGCGAGCACGAGGGAGTGCAGGTGCGCGAGTTCTCCGTCCCCCCGGTCGTCACCGTCGGCGACGCGGCAAACCTCACCGACCCGGTGTGGGACAACGCCCGGATCGCCCCCGACGCGGTGCAGTTC
>NZ_WVUH01000405.1 GCF_017614955.1 Micromonospora echinofusca | reverse complement strand
CGTCGAGAGAGCGCTCTCTTGGAGGGGGACATTAAGTTCCTGTTACGACGGAGTCAATGGCCGGATCAAAGAGAGAGCGCTCTCTGAGAGGGCCCGCGACCACCCTCCCGACACCATCGAAACCCGTCTCTACCAGCAGGAAAAGCCTCTCCCAGCCGGCTGGCGCGCCCCTCGGCACCCCCGGCCGGCCCGCGAAAATTTTCCACTCCACGTGATCATCGATCCCCGACGGGCCGGCCGGATCACCCCCGCCGGATCATCCCGCTGGTTCGCACCGTCGCAGAGACCGGTCCCGGGCGCGCCGCGACGGAGCACTCCCCGGGGAGGCGACAGGTGACCGACAGGGCAGCCGACGGGCAGCCCGGCACGGGCGGCCCGCCGGAACAATCCACGCCCGCCCCGATGGCAGGCCGAAGCGAAAGCAGCAGCGGCAATGGCGGAGAAAACGGAATTGCGCGCGTTACGGTACCGACCGCTGGCCGGAAAAATGCGGTAACGCTCCCACGATGCCCCCGAAAAACGCCCTCACCACCATCCGGAATGGTCACGGACAGTCCGAGACACCGCAGAGAATCGGCACCGACCGACCGGCCCGACGCGTCGACCGGTCACCCCCGCCGGACCGGACGACCGCCGGACCGGACGGCTGACGGACCGGACGACCGACGAACCGGGCGGCGCTCCCCGTCACCTGGTTGACTGGGCCGATGGGTGAGATCCTGCTGATCCGGCACGGCGAAACCGAGTGGAGCGCCGCGCACCGGCACACGTCGTACACCGACCTGGCGTTGACCCCCGCCGGCGAGCAGCAGGCCCGCGCGCTCCACCCGCACCTGGCCGGCCGGTCGTTCGCCGCCGTGCTGGTCAGCCCCCGCCGACGGGCCCGACGGACCGCCGAGCTGGCCGGCCTCACCCCCACCGCGATCGACGCCGACCTCGCCGAGTGGCACTACGGCGACTACGAGGGACGGACCAGCGCCGACATCCGCCGCGACGCCCCACAGTGGTACCTGTGGACCGACGGATGCCCCGGCGGCGAGTCCCCCGACCAGGTCGGCGCCCGCCTGGACCGGGTCCTCGCCCGGGCCACCGAGGCGGCCGGTCGGGGCGACGTCGCCCTAGTCGCGCACGGACACAGCCTGCGGGTGGCCGGTGCCCGCTGGATCGGCCTGCCGGCCAGCGGCGGCGGCCGGCTCCGGCTGGACACCGCCACCGTCTCCGTACTCGGTCACGAGCACGGCCGACCCGTCATTCTGCGGTGGAACCAGCCGCCTCCGGTGGCAGCCCCCGCGCCCTCGCCAGGGTCGCCGGGTCCGAACTGACCTTCGGCGGCCGGGCCTCGTACGGGGTGGACAGCACCACCGTCGTCCGGGTGGTCACGTTCGCCGCCGTCCGGATCTCCTGGAGCAGCCGCTCCAGGTCCGCCGGGCTGGCCACCCGCACCAGCAGCAGGTAGAAGTCCTCCCCGGCCACCGAGTAGCACGAGTCGATTTCCGGTAGATGGGCCAGCCGGTCCGGGGCGTCGTCCGGCTGGGACGGGTCGAACGGGCGGATCGCCACGAACGCCGTCAACGGCAGGTCCAGCGCCTCGAACGACACCTGGGCGGCGTACCCCTTGATCACTCCGCGTTGCTCCAGCCGGCGGACCCGCTGGTGCACGGCGGAGACCGACAGGCCCACCCGCTCCGCCAGATCCGTGTACGACAACCGACCGTCGGCGGTCAGCGCCGCGACGATGGCGCGATCGATCTCCTCCACGGCGTGCAACCTACCGGTAAAACCGGCCCCGGGCGACGGCGCCACCACCGCCCGGTACCGGTGTCATGGTGCGGGGCACCGCGTCACGTGGGCCGACTCACCGCGGCCGGGCCAGGTCACGGGAGATGACCAGCCGCTGGATCTGGTTGGTGCCCTCCACGATCTGGAGCACCTTCGCCTCCCGCAGGTACCGCTCCAGCGGGTGGTCGGCGACGTACCCGGCACCGCCGAGCACCTGCACCGCGTCGGTGGTGACCCGCATCGCGACGTCGGTGGCGAACAGCTTCGCCTTGGCCGCCTCGATCGAGTAGGGCCGCCCCGCGTCCCGCAGCCGGGCAGCCGCCAGGGTCAACGCGCGGGCCGCCGAGATCTGGGTGGCCAGGTCGGCCAGGAGGAAACCCAGCCCCTGGAAGTCGATGATGGCCCGACCGAACTGCTGCCGCTGCCGGGCGTAGTCGACCGCGTAGTCCAACGCCCCCTGCGCCAGGCCCACCGCGCAGGCGGCGATACCGAGCCGACCGGAGTCCAGCGCCGACATGGCGATACCGAAACCGCCCCCCTCCTCGCCGACCAGGCGATCGGCGGGCACCCGGGCGTCGTCGAAGGCGATCTGCGCCACCGGCGAGGAGCGCAGCCCCATCGTCCGCTCCGCCGCCTGCGGGGTGATCCCCGCCGTGCCCCGGTCCGCCAGCAGGCACGAGATACCCCGCGCACCCGGGCCACCGGTACGGCAGAAGATGTTGTAGAAGTCGGCCGAGTGGGCGTGGGTGATCCACGCCTTGGTGCCGGAGACGACAAATTCGTCGCCGTCACGTACCGCCCGGGTGGTCAGGGCCGCCGCGTCCGACCCGCCCTGCGGCTCCGAGAGGCAGTACGCCCCGAGCAGCTCCCCGCCGAGCATGTCCGGCAGGAGTTTGCGCAGCTCGGCACTGCCGTAGGTGGCCACCGGATAGCAGGCCAGGGTGTGCACGCTGACCGCCTCGGCGACGGCGAGCCAGCGGCTGGCCAGGATCTCCAGCACCTGGAGGTACACCTCGTACGGCTGGGCGGCGCCGCCGTGCTCCTCCGGGTAGGGCAGGCCGAGCAGGCCGGCCCGGCCGAGGGTGCGCAGCACCTCGCGGGGGAACTCGGCGCGCGCCTCGAACTCGGCCGCCCGGGGCGCGAGCTCCCGGTCGGCGAGGTCGGTGGCGAGGTCGAGCAGGTCGTGGGCCTCGTCGGTGGGGAGGATGCGGTCGACGGTCATAGCGCGGTGAACTCCGTGGGGGTGGTGTTGAGTCGTTCCACGCCGTCCGGGGTACAGACGACGATGTCCTCGATGCGGGCGCCGTGTCGGCCCGCGAGGTAGATGCCCGGCTCGACGGAGAAGGTCATCCCCGCCGCCAGGGGCCGCGCGTTGCCGGCGACCACGTAGGGCTCCTCGTGGCCGTCCAGCCCGATGCCGTGGCCGGTACGGTGCAGGAACGCCGGACCGTAACCCGCATCGGTGATCACCTGGCGGGCGGCGGCGTCGACCGCCCCGGCGGTGGTCCCGGGCCGCACCGCGGCGACCGCGGCCCGCTGGGCGGCGTGCAGCACCGCGTAGTAGTCGACGAACTCGGCCGGCGGCGGCGCACCACCGGTCACGTAGGTACGGGTGCAGTCGGAGCAGTACCCGGACGGCATCGTCCCGCCGATGTCGACCACCACCGGCTCCCCCGGGCCGATCGGCCGGTCCGAGGTGCCGTGGTGCGGGCTGGCCCCGTTGGGCCCGGCGGCGACGATCACGAAGTCGACGCTGACATGCCCGGCCTCGGTGATCGCGGCGGCGATGTCCACGGCCACCTCGGCCTCGGTCCGCCCGGGACGCAGCCACTCCCCCATCCGCTGGTGCACCGCGTCGATCGCCGCGCCGGCCTCCCGCAGCGCGGCCACCTCCGCCGGGGACTTACGGATCCGCAGCTCCCGCAGGACCTCACCGGCCAGTCGCTGGACCGCGCCGGGCAGGGCGGCACGCAGGGCGAGGACCTGCTCGGCCCACATCCGATCGGCAAGGCCGACGGCCGCCACCGGTCCGCCGAGGGCGGCCACCACCAGCGGGTACGGGTCGGATCCGTCGGCGTGGTCGACGATGCGCACCCCGGTGGCGGGCGCCGGGGACGCCTCGGCCGCCGGCCGTTCCAGGGTCGGCACGATCAGGGTGGGCTCGCCCTGCACGGGCAGCACCAGACAGGTGAGGCGCTCCGAGGCGTGCGCCGGATAGCCGGTCAGGTAACGCAGGTCGGAGCCGGGGGTGAGCAGCAGGGCGTCCAGGCCGGCTGCGGCGGCGGCCCGCCGGGCGGCGGCGATCCGGTCCGGCGGGTACAGCTCCTCGGTGCGCACCCCGTCAGCTTAACGGTCGTTCGGCCCACGGTGTGCCTCGCGCCGCCACCGGCCCCCGGGTGACGCGAGCCATTTCCGCCCGACAGTCCTCCCGTCGGCAATTCCGCACTGCCTTCGCTGCGCCGGTGCGACGACGGCAATCGGAGAATCAGTGAGGCGTGGCAACAACCTGTCCACCGGACAGGGAATTCTCCAGGTTTCCGTTACGGCCGCCGCCCGGGGCACCGGAGGCTCCGCAGCAACAATCCTCCATGCCGGCGAAATCGGCCCGGGGGCGGTTTTTTCTGGTGATTCCCCGGCGGAGCCGCCCTGCTCGCTCCGACCCACCTGGCCGGTCGACGGTGGCGGTGCTCGCACCTGCTCGGCACCCGAACCGGCCTCGCGGTCTACGACGGAACCGGCGCCGGGCGCCGGTCGGGGTGACTAGCCTCAGGGTGCGGGCCCTTCAGGCCGGACGGACGGAGGCGGACAGATGCCAGGCGACAGTCGACCGGACGGGCGGGGTGCCACCGTCCGCCGCCGGCTGCTCTGGTCCGGCCTGCTCGCCGTGATCGGGCTGGCCCTGCTGGCCGTCGGTCTGACCATCGCCGACGGCACCGCCGCCTGGATCGAGGTGACGATCGCGATCGTCCTGCTGGTGGCGAGCTACGCGCTCCAGTACCTCGCCCGACGGGAGACCGTCTACCGGCGCGACGAGCGGTCCTGACCCGGCGCGTGCCGTACCCCGCGCCGGGGGCCGGTGTGCCAGGCTGTCGGCGTGGCACACCGACCCCCGTTGCTTCTCATCGACGCACCCAGCCTCTACTTCCGGGCCTACTTCGGCATTCCCGAGTCGGCGGCCCGGGCAGCCGACGGCAGCCCGGTCAACGCGGCCCGGGGCTTCCTGGACATGCTCGCCTCGCTGATCCGTACCCGGCAGCCGGACCGGATGGTCTGCGCCCTCGACCACGACTGGCGGCCGGACTGGCGGGTGGCGCTGCTGCCGTCGTACAAGGCCCACCGGCTGGCCCCGGAGGGTGGTGAGGTGGTACCGGACACGCTCACCCCGCAGATCCCGGTCATCCTGGACGTGCTGGCCGCCATCGGTATCCCCGCCCTGGGCGCCGCCGGCTACGAGGCCGACGACGTGCTCGGCACCCTGGCCACCACCCAGCCCGGCCCGGTGGAGGTCGTCTCCGGCGACCGGGACCTGTTCCAACTGGTCGACGACACCCGTCCGGTCCGGCTGCTGTACGTGGGACGCGGCGTGGCGAACCTCGACGACTGTGACGACGCGGCCGTGCAGGCGCGGTACGGGGTGCCGGCCGACCGGTACGCCGACTTCGCCGCGCTGCGCGGCGACCCCAGTGACGGGCTGCCCGGCGTGGCCGGTGTCGGCGAGAAGACCGCCGCGCGGCTGGTCACCCGGTACGGCGGGGTCGCCGAGATCGTCGCCGCGCTGGACGACCCGGACGCGGGTTTCGCCCCGGGGCTGCGGACCAAGCTCACCGCCGCCCGGGACTACCTGGCGGTCGCGCCGCAGGTGGTCCGGGTGGCCCGGGACGTTCCGCTACCGGAGCTGGACACCGCGCTACCGAAGGCCCCCACCGACCCGGACCGGCTGCTGGCCCTGGCCGAACAGTGGAACCTGGCCAGCCCCTGCCGGCGCCTGGTGGATGCGCTGGCCGGCTGACCGCCACCTGTCCTGCGGCCTCACCACGCCACCCCGCCCCGGCACCACGTCACCC
>NZ_WVUH01000404.1 GCF_017614955.1 Micromonospora echinofusca | reverse complement strand
GGCCCGGGGGCCCCGGTGGTCAGGGGCGGAGCCGGCGGAGGATGGCGATGTCCTCGGCGTGACCGACGTGCTTCTCGGTCGGCGTCTCCACCACCACCGGTACGCCGGCCGTCACCGGGTGGGTCATCAGCTCGGCGAACGCCGGCTCACCGATGTTGCCCTTGCCGATCGACTCGTGCCGGTCCCGGGTCGAGCCGCAGAGGTCCTTCGAGTCGTTGGCGTGTACCAGAGCGAGCCGGTCCGTACCCACCGTGGCCAGGAGGGCGTCCAGCGTGGCCGACATGCCGCCGGCCGCCGCCAGGTCGTGCCCGGCGGCCCAGGCGTGGCAGGTGTCGAAGCACACCTGGAGCCACGGATGCCGGTCCACCGCGTCCAGGTAGGGGCCGAGCTGCTCGACCCGGGAGGCCAGCGACCGCCCGCCACCCGCACTCGGCTCCACCAGCAGTTTCGGCCCGCCGCTGGCCGCCGCCGCGTCGAGCAGCGGGAGCAGGCTCTCGCGTACCTGCCGCATGGCCGCCTCGGCGTGCCCGGCGTCGACCGCGCTGCCCGCGTGGAAGACCACCCCGCGCGCGCCGATCGCGGTACCCCGTTGCAGCGCGTGGGCCAGCGTCTCCGTCGACCGTTCGACCGTGGCCGGGGTGGGCGAACCCAGGTTGACCAGGAGCGAGGCGTGGATGAAGACCGGTACGCCCCGCTCGGCGCAGCCGTCCCGGAACAGGATGTCCTGGGCGGGGTCGCCCGGGGGCAGCGCCCAGCCCCGGGAGTTGGAGACGTAGACCTGCACCACCTCGGAGCCGGCCGCGTCCACGTACGGCAGGGCGGCCCGGGCCAGCCCACCGGAGGTGGGGGTGTGCGAGCCGACCGGACGCTGGCCAGTCTCGGTCATCGTGCCCCCCGACAGGTCAGAAACATGTGATGGTCACCTGGGTGCCCGGGGGAACCGACGAGTTCTCGCCCGGGTTCTGGAAGCGTACGGTGGCGCCGGGGTTGAGCTGGACGTTCACCGGGAAACCCAGCCCTTCCAGCTGCTGCTTCGCCTGCTGGCAGGGCAGGTCGACCACCCGGGGCACGACGACCGCCGGCGGTCCCTTGCTGATCTCCAGCTTGACCTCCGTACCCTTCACCGCCCCGGAACCGACCGCCGGGCTCTGGCCGAGCACCTGGTCCTTCGGCTTGTCGGAGTCCTGGTACGTCTCCACCGCCACCAGCCCGAGCTTCTGCAACGCCGCCCGCGCCTCGTTGATGTTCTTGCCGACCAGGTTCGGCACGGTGATCGGCGCCCGTCCCCGGCTCAGGATGACCGTCACCTTCGAGCCGGCCTTCACCTCCGTGCCGACCTTCGGCTGGACGTCCAGCACCGTGCCGGCCGGCAGGTTGTCGTCGTAGCGCGCCGTGCCCTTGGCCACCACGAGTTTCGCGTCGAGCAGGGCCGCCTCGGCCAGTTCGAAGGTCTGCCCCAGCACGTCCGGGACGGCGATCACCTCCGGACCGAGCGAGAGGGTGAGGGTGATCGTGCCGCCCTTGACGATCCGGGCGGTCGACTTGGGATCCTGGCGCAGGACGGTGTCCTTGGCCGCCTTCTCGTCGTACTGCGGATCGGCGTAGACCAGGGTGAGGCCGGCCTTGGCGGCCTGTGCCTCGGCCTGCGCCTTGGTGAGGCTGACCAGCTCCGGGGCCACCGTGTACCGGCCCATCCCGAACCACCAGCCGCCGACCGCGACCAGGAGCCCGAGCACCACCACGGCCGCCGCGACCGCGTTGCGACCACGCCGGTCGCTGAGCAGTCGGGTACGCAGCTCGGCCAACCGGGCACCGAAGCCGGGCTGTTCCGGGGCGCGGCGCCGCCGGGGCTGGGTACGGTCCTTCTGTTCCGGCAACCGGGCCCAGGCCGGACGCTCGGCGGGCCGTACCGCGGCGACGACCATCGTCGGCTCGGCCACCGGGGCGGTCACCTTCGGCAGCAGGGTGGTGCTGCTGGCACTGGTGTTGCCGAGATCCTCCCGGACCACCTGTACCTCGGCGAGCAGGGCACCGGCGTCGGTGGGGCGGCCACCGGGATCCCGGCGGGTGGCCCGGGCCACCAGCTCGTCCAGGGCGGCCGGTAACCCCGGCACCAGGGTCGACGGCACCGGCACGTCGTGGTCGACGTGCTGCCACGCGACGTCGATCGGCCGGTCACCGTCGTACGGCACCCGCCCGACGAGCATCTCGAACAGCACGATGCCGGAGGAGTAGACATCGGTACGCGGGTCGGCGTGCCCGTCGGTGACCAGTTCCGGGGCGACGTAGGCCACGGTCGCCAGCAGCTGGTTGCCCTCGTCGGCCTCCGCGCTCGCCTCGACCGCCTGGGCCAGCCCGAAGTCGGCGACCTTGACCACGCTGTCGACCAGGTTGGTCATGCCGCCGGTCGGCGCCTCGGCGACCAGCACGTTCTCCGGCTTGACGTCACGGTGCACCAGACCGGCGCGGTGCGCCGCGGCGATCGCCGCGAGCATCTGCTCGGTGATGGCCAGCGCCTCGTCCGGGTTGAGCCGGCCGCGCTCGGTGAGCACCTCCCGCAACGTCCGGCCCCGGACGTACTCCATGACCAGGTAGGGCAGGCCGTCGTGGGTGCCCTGGTCGTAGACGGCGACCACGTTGGGGTGGGTCAGCCGGGCGATGGTCTTGGCTTCCTCGGTGAACCGGCCGAGGAAGTTCCCCACCCGGGCCCGGACGTCCGGGGCCTGCGACGGATGGATGATCTTGACTGCGACGGTCCGTTCGAGGCGCTCGTCGGTGGCCGTGTACACGGTCGCCATTCCGCCCCGGGCGACCCGCGCGCGGATGCGGTAGCGCCCGTCGACCAGCGAGCCCAGCAACGTGTCGGCAACCTGTGTGTCCATCGGCAGGCAGTCTATGTGTCCGGGCGGGGGCGGCAGAACAGGATGCCACACCCGGGGTGCCGTCAGCCGCCGCCGGACGGCGTGGCAGGGTGATCGGGTGACCGAATCCGTACCCGCCGGGCCGGCTGGCGCCAGCCCGGAGCGCACCACCCCGGACCTGCCCGGACCCGCCGACCCGGCCGGCTGGCTGACCCTGCCCGACGTCGCCGAGCGGCTCGACGTGTCGATCAGCAAGGTGCACCAGATGATCCGGGAGGGCGAACTGCTCGCGGTCCGCCGGGACGGCGTCCGCCGTGTCCCCGCCGAGCTGGTCGCCAACCGGAACGTGCAGAAGCACCTGCCCGGTGTCCTCACCCTGCTCCGGGACGCGGGCTACGACGACGACGCGGCGCTGCGCTGGCTCTACGAACCGGACGACACGCTGCCCGGTACCCCGGCCGAGGCGCTCGGCGGCGACCGGGCCCGCGAGGTCAAGCGACGGGCCCAGGCGCTCGGCTTCTGATCCGCGCCGCGCCGCCCACGGCGTGCCGCCCGCCCGGGCAGCCGGAGCCGGAGCGCGGGTGGTGGCTCAGTCTCGGCGGCGGGTGGCGGCGACCGCCAGGTCGACCAGCGCCTGCCGGGCCTCGGTGACCAGCTCCACCCCGGTCAGGGCGGCCAGGGCGGTCCCGGTGAGCGCGGTGATCCGGGCCTCGGTCCGCTCCAGCGCCCCGGTGGCCACGATCAGCTCGCGGAGCCGGTCGACCCCGGCCGGATCGAGATCCGGGTCACCGAGGTGCCGGTCGAGCAGTTCCCGCCCCGGGGCGTCGGCCGCCTCCAGGGCCGCCGCCACCAGGTAGGTCCGCTTGCCCTCCCGCAGGTCGTCGCCGGCCGGCTTGCCGGTCTGCCCCGGGTCGCCGAAGACGCCCAGGACGTCGTCGCGGAGCTGGAACGCCTCGCCCAGCGGCAGCCCGTACGCCGAGTACGCGGCGCGTACGTCCCCGGCCGCCCCGGCCAGGGCCGCACCGAGCAGGAGCGGCCGTTCGACGGTGTACTTGGCCGACTTGTAGCGGGCCACCTTGCTGGCCTGCGCGACCGAGGTGTGCCCGCTGGCCTGGGTCACCACGTCCAGGTACTGGCCGACGGTCACCTCGGCCCGCATCTCGTCGAAGACCGGCCGGGCCCGGGCCACCGTGACCGGATCCAGGCCGGCGGAGTGCAGCAGCTCGTCCGACCAGACCAGGCAGAGGTCGCCGAGGAGCACCGCGGCGGCGTCGCCGAAGCCCTGCGCGCTGCCGTACCAGCCGGCGTCCCGGTGCTGCTCGGCGAAGCGCCGGTGCACCGCCGGCTCACCCCGCCGGGTCTCCGACCGGTCCATCAGGTCGTCGTGGATCAACGCGCTGGCCTGTACCAGTTCCAGCGCGGCCAGGGCGGCCACCACCCGGTCCGAGTCGGCACCCCCGGCCCCCCGGTAACCCCAGTACCCGAACGCGGGACGCAGCCGCTTGCCGCCGCGCAGCACGAACGCCTCCACCGCCTCGGCGACCGGCGTCAGGGCGTCGTCCACGTCGGCCAGCCAACGGCGTCGGGCGGCCAGGAAATCGGTCAGCGCGGTGTCGACACGGTGTCGCAGCCCGGCACGGTCGACCGGGGAGACGGGAGCAGCTTGGGTCACCGCTATGACGCTAGCGGGTCGGTGCTGAGCCACCGGGTAGACCCTGCCCGGCAGGCCGGGGCCGGTGTCGGGAGGTCACCGCCGGTCACCCGGCCGCCACCCGCCGGTCGAGGACGGCGCTGACGACCTCGCCGGTGGCCGGACCGGCCTGGGCGAGCAGGGTGCCGTCCGGCGCCCAGATGCCCGACCGGCCGGCGCTGCGGGTGTACCCGTCGCCGGTCGGCCCGGCGAAACTCGCCACGGCGACCCGGATCCGGTGGCCGGTGGCGGTGCGCCGGGCGCGGTCGTCCTGGATCTCCGCCTCCTCGGGGAACATCAGGGTGCCGGCGACGTAGACGTCGATGCCGAGCGCGACGGTGTCGGCGACGTGCTGCGCGATCCCGGTGTCCCGGCAGATGGCCAGCCCGAGCCGCCAGCCGTCCACGTCGAGCACGGCCGGCCGGTCACCCGGACTGAACCGGACCGCCTCGCTGCTGCCCAACCACTGTTTGCGGTAGGCGACGCTGCCGCCCGCGCCGGTGACGGCCAGCGTGGCGATGTGTACCCGGCCCGCCGTACCGGCCACCGGGGCGCCGACCAGCGCCACCGAGCCGGTTTCGGCGCAGGCGGCCACGAGGGGCGCCAGCCGGGGATCGTCCGGGTCGACCGTCGGGGCGTCCAACTCGTACCCGGTGAGGGAGAGCTCGGGGAAGACCACCACCCGGGCAGCGGCGGCGCGGGCCGTCGCCGCGTGCGTCGCGGCGTTCGCCGCGAGGTCGTACGGCACGCAGGGCGGCTGGGCGACCGCGATGCGCAGCGGTCCGTCGGGTCCCGGCACAGGCACGAACCGATTATGACCACCGCAGCGGCCGGCGGAGCCGGCGCGGTCGTGGACCCGGCCGGCCCCGACGTCGGGCGGTCGCGCGGGCGGCGTACCCGATGGGGAGCGGACGGTGCGGCGGGGCCGGCGGCCGGCGGGCGGCACCGGGCCGACCACCGGGTGGTGGCCCGTCCCGCCGGCTGTCCGGTGGTGACCCGTCCCGACAACCGTCCGGTGGTGGCCCGTCCGGCCGGCTGTCCTGCGGCGGTGGTACCGCCGGACCCGGGCGCGTGCCGGCCCGGGCGTCGGCCAGGCGCGCCACCGGGACGCCGAGCACCGCCGCGAGCCAGCCGAGCCAGAAATCCCCCGGGGCCCGGCGCTGCCGTTCCCACCGGGAGACCTCGTGCCGGGTCACCGTGGGCACCCCGGACGCGGCGCAGAGCTCGGCGGCGAGCCGGAGCTGGCTCCAGCCCCGGGCCTGCCGCAACCCGGTCAGCAGGGGGCCGAGCAGGGGCGGAG
>NZ_WVUH01000403.1 GCF_017614955.1 Micromonospora echinofusca | reverse complement strand
TTCGAGTACCGGTCGGTGGTGGCCGGTCGGGACGTCGCCGAGTTGCGGGACGGTCTGGCGGCGTTGGCGGACGGTGCCGGGGTGACCCACCGGGCGGTGCCGGGCCGGTTGGGTGCGTTGTTCACGGGTCAGGGTTCGCAGTGGGTGGGGATGGGTCGTGGTCTGTACGACGTGTTCCCGGTGTTCGCGTCGGCGTTCGATGCGGTGTGCGGCGAGCTTGACTCGCTGCTGGGTGTGTCCCTGCGGGATGTGGTGTTCGAGGGCAGTGCTGATCTGGATCAGACGGGGTTGACGCAGCCGGCGGTCTTCGCGGTCGAGGTGGCGTTGTTCCGGCTGGCGGAGTCGTTCGGTGTCAAGCCGTCGGTGTTTGTCGGTCACTCGGTGGGGGAGATCGCCGCCGCGCACGTGACCGGTGTGTTGTCCCTCGCCGATGCGGCGCGGCTGGTGGCTGCTCGTGGTCGGTTGATGCAGGCCCTGCCGAGCGGTGGGGTGATGGTGTCGGTGCAGGCCACGGAGGCGGAGGTGTTGCCGCTGCTGGCCGGCCGTGAAGATCTGGTCGGGATCGGTGCGGTCAACGGCCCGACCTCGATTGTCCTGTCGGGTGCGGAAGCTGCGGTGGAGGAGGTCGCCGCGCATTTCCGGGGGTTGGGTCGTAAGACGAAGCGGCTGTCGGTGTCGCATGCGTTCCATTCGCCGTTGATGGCGCCGATGTTGGACGAGTTCCGCACGGTGGTCGCCGGCCTGTCGTTCACGGCCAGCGATGCCACTGTCGCCTCGACGGTGACCGGTGAGTTGACCAGCGCGAACGTGTGGGCCGACCCGGAGTACTGGGTGGAGCACGTCAAGGCGGGGGTGCGGTTCGCCGACGCGGTCACCGCCGCCCAGGGCAGTGGTGTGGTCACGTTCGTGGAGATCGGCCCGGACGGCATCCTGACCGCCCTGACCGGGCAGATCGTCGACGCCGACGACGAGGTGACGGCGGTTCCCCTGGTCCGCCGGGACCGGGACGCCGCGCTGACCTTCACCGCCGGTCTGGGCTCGCTCTGGGCCCGGGGCATCGCCGTCGACTTCTCCGCCCTGATCGCTGGCGGGAAGCGGGTCGATCTGCCGACGTACGCGTTCCAGCACCAGCGGTACTGGCTGGAGGCGACGGCGCAGGTCCCCGCCGATCCGACCGGTCTGGGCATGACCGCCGCGAACCACCCGCTCCTGGCGGCGGCGATGACCCTCGGCTCCGGCGACGAGCACGTGTTGACCGGCCGACTGTCGGTGGCGACGCATCCGTGGTTGGCCGATCACCAGGTGATGGACACGATCGTGCTGCCGGGTACCGCGCACGTGGAGTTGGCGTTGCACGCGGGGCACCGGGTCGGCTGCGACACCCTCGACGAGTTGACGCTCCAGGCGCCGCTGGTACTGCCGGCCACGGGTGCGGTGCACGTGCAGATCACCGTCGGCGAAGCCGACCTCCAGGGCCGTCGCCAGCTCCACATCTACTCCCGTCCCGAGGACGCGCCAGCGGACACCCCGGCCACCCTGCACGCCGCCGGTGTCGTGCTCCGCGAAGCCCACGACGCGACGAGCACCGGTGAACTCGCCACCTGGCCGCCCACCGGCACCGAAGAGGTCGACGTCTCCGCGCTCTACCAGGAGCTGGCTGCCGCCGGCCTCAGCTACGGCCCGGCCTTCCAACTGGTACGCCGCGCCTGGCGGGCAACCGACAGTGACCAGGTGTACGCCGAGGTGGTCCTGGCACAGCAGAGTGCGGGCGACGCCGACCAGTTCGGCCTGCACCCGGCACTGATGGACGCCGCCCTGCACAGCATCGGCCTCACCGGCCGGAGCGCGCTCACCGGTGGCGCCCAGCTGCCCTTCGCGTTCGTCGGCGTACGGCTGCACGCCACCGGCGCCACCGTGCTGCGGGTCCGCATCACCCCCGCCGACTCCGACTCCGTACGCCTCGACCTCGCCGACACCACCGGAGCCCTGGTCGGCACGGTCGACTCGCTGATCCTGCGCAGCGTCGACCGGGACCAGATCAGCGGCGGTACGACCGGCTCCCGGGACTCCCTCTACCAGGTGGAGTGGGTCGTCGGCCCGGTCCAGGAACACGCCGACTCGCCCCAGTTCGCCGTACTCGGCGCCGACTGGCCGGCGGAACTGGCCACCGTCTGCGCGGCTGTCGCCGTACCCGATGTGCTGCTCGCCCCGGTCGACCCGACCGGTGGCGACCTGGCCGACGACGCGCGCCACCTCGTGCACCGGACCCTGGGCCTGGTGCAGGAGTTCCTGGCCGCCGAGCAGCTCGCCGCCAGCCGGCTGGTACTGGTCACCCGGGGTGCGGTCGCCGCCGGTACCGGGGAGATCCCGCACCCGGGGCAGGCCGCGCTCTGGGGCCTGGTGCGATCCGCGCAGGCCGAGCACCCGGACCGGCTGGTCCTGCTGGACCTGGACGAGTCGGCCGACGCCGGCCTGGTCCTCCCCGCCGTGCTCGCCGGTGGCGAGCCGGAGGTGGCGGTGCGGGCCGGTCGGGTGTTCGTGCCCCGTCTGGTGCGGGTGACGGATCTGGCGGGGGATGTTTCCTGGCCGGTTGAGGGTGCGGTGCTGGTGACCGGTGGTACGTCGGGTCTGGGTGCGTTGGTGGCCCGGCATCTGGTGGTCTCGCGTGGTGTGCGGCGGTTGGTGTTGGTGAGCCGGCGGGGTGTGGAGGCGCCGGGTGCGGTGGATCTGCGCGACGAGTTGGTGGCCGCTGGCGCGGAGGTCCGGGTCGTGGCGTGTGACGTGTCGGATCGGGCCGGGTTGGCGGCGGTGGTCGCCAGTGTCGAGGGTCTGTCGGGTGTGGTGCATGCGGCGGGTGTGCTGGATGACGGTGTGATCGACGCGCTCACGGCGGAGCGGGTTGCGGGGGTGTTCGGGCCGAAGGTGGATGCGGCGTGGCATCTGCACGAGTTGACCCGGGACCTGGACCTGTCCGCGTTCGTGCTGTTCTCCTCGGCGGCCGGCGTCTTCGGCGGCCCCGGCCAGGGCAGCTACGCCGCGGCGAACGCCTTCCTCGACGCCCTCGCCGGATGGCGCCGGGCCGACGGACTCGTCGCCGTCTCCCTCGCCTGGGGCCCCTGGCAGCACGGCATGGCCGAGCAGCTCAGCCAGCGTGACCGGGAGCGGATGGAACACGACGGCGTACACGCCCTCAGCACCGAGGAGGGGCTCGGGCTCCTCGACGCCGGTCTCGGCGCCGGCACCCCGGCTCTCGTTCCGGTACGCCTCGACCTGGCCGCCCTGCGTTCCCGTGACCAGCAACCACCGGCGCTCCTGCGTGGACTGGTCGGCACCCCGGTACGACGCCGTCGGGCGGCACAGGCCGCCGACGCCAGCGGACTCGCCGCCCAACTCGCCGGCCTCTCCACCGCTCAACGGGAAGCCGCGCTGGTGGAGCTGGTGCGGGCCGAGGTGGCCGGGGTGTTGGGGCACGCGTCGGTCGACGCGGTGGAGTCGGGTCGGGCGTTCAAGGAGTTGGGTTTCGACTCGTTGACCGGGGTCGAGCTGCGCAACCGGCTGGCCAAGGCGACCGGCCTGCGGTTGCCGGCGACGTTGGTGTTCGACCACCCGAGTGCGGTGGCGTTGGCCCGGTTCCTCGGGTCGGAGTTGTTCGGTGTGGACGAGCCGGCGGCGGTGCTGCCGGTGGTGTCGGCGGCCGACGACGAGCCGATCGCGATCGTGGGGATGGCCTGCCGGTTCCCCGGTGGGGTCTCCTCACCGGACGAACTGTGGCAACTCGTGGTCGCCGGAGGCGACGGGGTCACCGGATTCCCGGAGGACCGGGGCTGGGACATCGAAGCCATCTACCACCCCGACCCGGACCACACCGGGACGACGTACTCCCGCTACGGCGGTTTCCTGCACCGGGCGGCGGATTTCGATCCGGGGTTCTTCGGGATCTCGCCGCGTGAGGCGGCGGCGATGGATCCGCAGCACCGGTTGTTGTTGGAGTCGTCGTGGGAGGCGGTGGAGGCGGCCGGGATCGATCCGGTGTCGTTGCGGGGTTCGCGGACAGGTGTGTTCGCGGGGGTGATGTACCACGACTACGACAGTGTGGTGGCGTCGGCTGCGGATTCGGTGGAGGGCTTCCTCGGTACGGGTGGCAGTATCGCCTCGGGTCGGGTGGCGTACCACCTGGGTCTGGAGGGGCCGGCGGTCACCGTCGACACGGCCTGCTCGTCGTCGCTGGTGGCGTTGCACTGGGCGGCCCAGGCCCTGCGGTCGGGGGAGTGCTCCCTCGCGCTCGCCGGTGGTGTGACCGTGATGGCCACGCCGGGCACGTTCGTCGACTTCTCCCGGCAGCGTGGGCTGTCCCCGGACGGACGGTGCAAGGCGTTCGCGGCGGGTGCGGACGGTACCGGCTGGGGCGAGGGCGTGGGTGTCCTCGTGGTGGAGCGATTGTCGGACGCGGTGCGTAACGGGCATCGGATCCTGGCGGTGGTGCGCGGGTCCGCCATCAACCAGGATGGTGCGTCGAATGGTCTGACGGCGCCGAACGGTCCGTCGCAGCAGCGGGTCATCCGGGCGGCTCTGGCGTCGGCTGGGATCTCGGCCGCCGACGTGGACGCGGTGGAGGCGCACGGTACGGGTACCAGCCTGGGTGATCCGATCGAGGCGCAGGCGTTGTTGGCGACGTACGGGCAGGACCGCGCGGGGGAACCGCTCTGGCTCGGGTCGATCAAGTCGAACCTGGGTCACACGCAGGCGGCTGCGGGTGTCGCCGGCATCATCAAGATGGTGCAGGCGATGCGGCACGGTGTGTTGCCGCAGACGCTGCATGTGGATGCGCCGTCGCCGCACATCGACTGGGAGTCGGGTGCGGTGGAGTTGTTGACCGAGGCGCGGGAGTGGCCGGTCGTGGACCGGCCGCGTCGGGCGGCGGTGTCGTCGTTCGGTATTTCGGGTACGAACGCGCACGTCATCCTGGAGCAGCCGCCGGTGACGGTGGAGGCGTCGGTGGTGTCGGAGTCTCCGGTCGGGGTGGTGCCGTGGGTGCTGTCGGGTCGTACGCCGGAGGCGGTCCGCGACCAGGCGGCGAAACTGCTCACCGTCGTGCAGGGGGAGTCGGCGCCTGCGATCCGGGACATCGGGTGGTCGCTGGCGTCCACCCGGTCGGCCTTCGAGTACCGGGCGGTCCTCACCGGGGCCAAGCCGGCCGACTTCATCAAGGGGCTCGACGCGCTGGCCGCTGGCCGTTCGGCGCGGACCGTCGTCCAGGGTCGGGCCACCTCCGGCGGACTCGGTGCGTTGTTCACGGGTCAGGGGTCGCAGTGGGTGGGGATGGGTCGTGGACTCTACGACGTGTTCCCGGTGTTCGCGTCGGCGTTCGACGCGGTGTGCGGCGAGCTTGACCCGCTGCTGGGCATCTCTTTGCAGGATGCGGTCTTCGAGGGCAGTGCTGATCTGGATCAGACGGGGTTGACGCAGCCGGCGGTCTTCGCGGTCGAGGTGGCGTTGTTCCGGCTGGCGGAGTCGTTCGGCATCAGGCCGTCGGTGTTCGTGGGTCATTCGGTCGGGGAGATCGCCGCCGCGCACGTGGCCGGGGTGCTGTCCCTCCACGATGCGGCGCGGCTGGTGGCGGCTCGTGGTCGGTTGATGCAGGCCCTGCCGAGCGGTGGGGTGATGGTGTCGGTGCAGGCCACGGAGGCGGAGGTGTTGCCGCTGCTGGCCGACCGTGCAGGTCTGGTCGGTGTCGGTGCGGTCAACGGCCCGACCTCGGTCGTCCTGTCGGGTGCCGAGGCGGCGGTCGAGGAGGTGGCGGCGCATTTCCGGGGGTTGGGTCGTAAGACGAAGCGGCTGTCGGTGTCGCA
>NZ_WVUH01000402.1 GCF_017614955.1 Micromonospora echinofusca | reverse complement strand
GCCTACCAGTGCGACGCCTGCGGTCACCAGCCCCCGAAGTGGGTGGGCCGGTGCCCCGAGTGCGGCGAGTGGGGTGCCGTGGTGGAGACCACGGTCAGCGGACCGGTGGTCTCCGGTCGGGTGGTCAGCTCCCGGGCACCGGCCGAGCCGGCCCGCCCCATCGCCACCATCAGCGCCGCCCCGGCCCGCGCCCGGCCGACCGGCGTGCCCGAGCTGGACCGGGTCCTCGGCGGTGGCCTGGTCCCCGGCGCGGTGGTGCTGCTCGCCGGGGAGCCCGGCGTCGGCAAGTCGACCCTGCTGCTCGACGTGGCCCAGCAGTGGGCGGCCGGCGCCGGCAGCCCGTCCCTGGTGGTCAGCGGCGAGGAGTCGGTCAGCCAGGTCCGGCTCCGCGCCGAACGGATGGGTGCCCTGCACGAGCAGCTCTACCTGGCGGCGGACAACGACCTGGGGGTGGTCATCGGTCACCTCGACGCGGTCAAGCCGGGCCTGCTGGTGCTCGACTCGGTGCAGACCATCTCCACCCCGGGCACCGACGGGGTGCCCGGGGGCGTGACCCAGGTCCGGGCGGTCACCGCCGCGCTGGTCTCGGTCGCCAAGGAACGCGGCATCGCCACCGTCCTGGTCGGTCACGTCACCAAGGACGGCCAGGTGGCCGGTCCCCGGGTACTGGAGCACCTGGTCGACGTGGTGCTGCACTTCGAGGGGGACAAGCACTCCTCGCTACGGCTGGTCCGGGGGGTCAAGAACCGGTTCGGGGCCGCCGACGAGGTGGGCTGCTTCGAGATGCACGAGGGCGGTATCAGCAGCCTCGCCGACCCGTCCGGGCTCTTCCTGACCCGGTACTCCGAGCCGGTACCCGGCACCTGCGTCACCGTGGCGATGGAGGGGCGGCGGGCACTGGTCACCGAGGTGCAGGCGCTCATCGGGGCCACCGTCGCCGGCTCGCCCCGCCGGACGGTCTCCGGGCTGGACAGCGCCCGGCTGGCCATGGTGCTGGCGGTGCTGCAACGGCGTACCGAGCGGCTCACCCTGCACGACCGGGAGGTCTTCGCGGCCACCGTCGGCGGTATCCGGGTGGTCGAACCGGCGGCCGACCTGGCGGTGGCGCTCGCCGTCGCCTCCGGCGGGCTCAACCTCGCCATCGCACCGAACCTGGTGGCGATCGGTGAGGTGGGGCTGACCGGCGAGGTCCGCCGGGTGGGGGCGGTGCCGCGTCGCCTGGCGGAGGCGGCCCGGCTGGGCTTCCGGCTGGCTCTGGTGCCGAAGGGATGCGGTCCGGAGTCCACCGGGGCGGGCCCGGAACAGATGCGGGTGATGGAGGTCACCGATGTCCGTTCCGCCCTGCAGTGCGTGGCCCGCGCCTCGGCGGAATGACCGATTGTGACCAGAACGGTGCGCAGCGCGGGGCGGTCCGGTGGACACATCGGCGTACCAGCCGCAAGCCCGTCGAACTGGACAGCGGGGGTCGGTGGCGACCGGCCCGGGAGGTGGCGGCACATCACAGTAACCACGGCAGCACCCACTGCATGACAGTCCGTAGACTGTCCGGGTGCCGATCGACCGCGATGCGAACAGAACCGCCGGCGCGAGTACCCCCGCCCGCAGCGGCGCACTGGGCTCGCCGGCGCGACCGATCAGCGTCAACGTGACCACGGCGGGTTCGGTGGCCACCGGGGACCCGCTCCGGGCCAACCTCGCGCTGATGGCGCCCGGCACCGCACTGCGGGACGGGCTGGAGCGCATTCTCCGTGGTCGCACCGGCGCGCTGATCGTGCTGGGCTACGACAAGGTCGTCGAGACCCTCTGTACCGGCGGTTTCCCGCTGGACGTGGAGTTCTCCGCCACCCGGGTCCGCGAGCTGTGCAAGATGGACGGTGCCGTGGTGCTGTCCAGTGACGGCACCCGGATCGTCCGGGCCGCCGTGCACCTCATGCCCGACCCGTCCATCCCCACCGAGGAGTCCGGCACCCGGCACCGCACCGCCGAACGGGTGGCCCGGCAGACCGGGTACCCGGTCATCTCGGTCAGCCAGTCGATGCGCATCATCAGCCTCTACGTCAACGGCCAGCGGCACGTACTGGACGACTCGGCGGCCATCCTGTCCCGCGCCAACCAGGCGCTCGCCACCCTGGAGCGGTACAAGCTCCGTCTCGACGAGGTCTCCGGCACCCTGTCCGCGTTGGAGATCGAGGACCTGGTCACCGTCCGGGACGCGGTGGCCGTGGTGCAGCGGCTGGAGATGGTCCGCCGGATCGCCGACGAGATCGCCGGCTACGTGGTGGAGTTGGGCACCGACGGTCGGCTGCTCGCCCTCCAGCTGGACGAGTTGATGGCCGGCGTCGACGCCGACCGCACCCTGGTGATCCGGGACTACCTGCCCACCGGACGGAAGCCCCGCACCCTGGACGAGGCCCTGGTCGAGCTGGATCTGCTCAGCGCCACCGAGCTGATCGACCTGGTCGCGGTGGCCAAGGCCATCGGTTATCCCGGCGCGTCCGACGCGCTGGACGCGGCGGTCAGCCCGCGTGGGTTCCGTCTGCTGGCCAAGGTGCCCCGGCTACCGGCCGCCGTGGTGGACCGGCTGGTCAACCACTTCAGCAGCCTGCAACGGCTGCTCGGGGCCACCGTGGAGGATCTACAGGCGGTCGAGGGCGTCGGCGACGCACGGGCCCGGGGCGTCCGGGAGGGCCTGTCCCGGCTGGCCGAGGCGTCCATCCTGGAGCGGTACGTCTGATCCGGCGCTGATCACGGTCGGCCCGGTGCTCGTCGCCCGGCGGCTGCCGTCCGCGGTCGACCCGACGCTCGTCACCGGACGGTCGGGCGGACCGGGAGCGCCCCCGACCGGGCCGCCCCCGACCGGAGCGGTCCCGCCGCCGATGTCGCCCGGTCCGGTCAGCCCGTGACGGAGAACTTCACCGGTTCGCTGATCTTCGTACCGAGCCGGCCGAAAACCTGGTAGTCACCGACGTTCGGGTACGGCCCGGCAGCCACCCCGTTGGCGCACTTGCTGCTGTCCCGGCCGTTCCAGCCGACGGTGTACTCCCGCTCGAAGCCCGGCGTGAAGGAACGGACGTCGGCCCCCTTCGCCGTACCGCAGGTGTCCGACGACCAGATCTTGTCCGCACCGGCCTTGATGAAGAGTTCCTGCATGTCGGCGCCGACATCCCGGCTGCACGTCCGCTGCGAGACGTTCTTGATCTTCAGGCGCAGGTCGACGGTGACCCCCCGCTGGGCGGCAGCCGGCGCGACCACCGGCACCACCGAGATCTCCGCATCCGTGCAGGAGCCCTCCGCAGCCGGCGGGGCCACCGGCACCACCGGCGGCTCGGTCGTCTCCGCCGGACCGGCCGGCACCACCGGTGCCCCCGGATCCCCGGTCGGCAACGGTGAGGCCAGGTCGGTCTCCGGGGTCAGCACCGAACCGGTCGGCGCCGGGCTCCCGGTCGACGTGGCGGTCGGAGCCGCCCCGCCACGCTTGTCAGCCGGATCACCGGAGCCGGTGCAGGAGTAGAGCACGACAATGAGGAACAGCAGCCCCGCTCCGAGTACGACAGCGCGACGCCGCCAGTACACGGCGGGTGGCAGGGGTCCAACCGTCATACGCATAATGCCTTCACCGTATCGTCGGTCGACCGGCTTGCTCCGGTACGACGCGCCGACGCCGCGACGCCCGCCCCGCTACCGGCCGGTACGGTCAGAGGTACACCTTGCGTTGGTAGATGGCGTGCGCACCGGCGACCCGGTCGAGGAAGAGCAGGCCGGCACAGTGGTCGATCTCGTGCTGGAGCGCGCGGGCCTCGAACCCGTCGGTGACCAGCCGCACCGGTTCGCCGGTACCCGGCAGGGCCCCCTCGACCACCAGTCGACTGGCCCGCTTCACGTCACCGGTCAGGTCCGGCACCGACATGCAGCCCTCCCGACCGGGCCGCAACCGGGTGGCCTCCACGACCCGCGCGTTGCAGAGCACGAACGTGCCGTGCACCGTCACCGCCTTGGGGTGCCCCGTCACGTCCACCGAGAAGACCTGGGCGCCTACTCCGACCTGCGGAGCGGCGAGACCGACACAGCCCGGCGAGACCCGCATCGTGGCGACCAGGTCGGCGGCGAGCTGGACGACCTCGGGGTCGCACGGGTCGACCTCCACGCCGGGCCGGCTGAGCACCGGGTCAGGGGCGGTCACCACCTGGCGTACCACGCCGGGCACGCCGAGATGGTCGGGGGTCCAGCCACCCAGGCCGGGGTACTCGTCGATCACAGCAGGTCCGAATCCGCAGGCCGGAGGGTCACCTCGACGTCGAGGTCGGCGGCCACCCGGGCCAGCCGGGCGGTCAGCTCGGCGGCGGTACCCGCCGGCAGGTCCACCTCGGCGACGACGACGTACAGCCGACCGGCCAGCCGGGTGGTCAGGTCGGTGACGTTACCGCCGGCCTCGGCGAGTACCCGGGTCACCGCAGCGACGATGCCGAGCCGGTCGGCGCCGTGCACCGTCAGCACGAACGGCTCGCCCGCCGGAGCCGCCACCCCGTCCGGCACGACCGCGCGTACCGAGGCGACCAGTTGGCCGTCGCTGGTGAGTGGCGCGAGCGCGGCCTCCACCTCGGCGGCGGCGGGGCCGGTGCAGATCAGGGTCATGGCGAAGTGGCCGCGCAGCCGGGTCATCGTCGAGTCGGTGAGGTTCGCGCCGAGCCGGGCGAGCACCTCCGCGACGTCGGCCACGATGCCGGGCCGGTCCGGGCCGATCAGGGTGATCGCGAGCTCGTTCATCCGGACATTCTCCCCGACCCGGCCGGCACCGCCGTGGCGACCCGGCCGGCGCGCCCACGCTGCGGGACACCGTCCCGTGCCCCTCAGCCCGGCCGGCGCCGACCCCAGACCCGGACCCGTGCCCCTCCAGCCCGGCGGATACCGACCGGGCCAGCCCGTGTCCGGGACCGGCAGGGGTCCGGTGGGGTCCACCGGGACCGTGGCATCATCACCGTGCGATGTCAGATCCCACTTTCGCCACCCTGGCCAGCCGATGGTTCCAACAGCACGCCCGTGACCTGCCCTGGCGCAAGCCCGGGGTGGGTGCCTGGGCCATCCTGGTCAGTGAGGTGATGCTCCAGCAGACCCCGGTGGTCCGGGTCCTGCCGGCCTGGGAGGCGTGGCTGGCCCGCTGGCCGGTACCGGCCGAACTGGCCGCCGACTCCCCCGCCGAGGCGATCCGGATGTGGGGGCGGCTCGGCTACCCCCGCCGTGCCCTGCGCCTGCACGAGTGCGCGGTGGCCCTGGTGGAGCGGCACGGCGGTGAGGTGCCGACGAATCTCGACCAGTTGCTGGCCCTGCCCGGGGTGGGCACCTACACGGCCCGCGCGGTGGCCGCGTTCGCGTACGGCCAGCGGCATCCGGTGGTGGACACGAACGTCCGGCGGGTGGTCGCCCGAGCGGTGGCTGGCGAACCGGATGCCGGGCCGACCACCCGACCGGCCGACCTGATCGCCACCGAGCGGCTCCTGCCGGCCGAGCCGGCCGCTGCGGCACTGGCCAGCGCCGCCTTCATGGAGATCGGGGCGGTGGTCTGCACCGCCCGGTCGCCCCGGTGCGTCGACTGTCCCCTGACGGCCCGGTGTGCCTGGCGGGCGTCCGGCCTACCTGCGCCGGAGGGTCCCACCCGCCGGCCCCAGCGGTACGCCGGCACCGACCGGCAGGTGCGCGGACTGCTGCTCGCGGTCCTGCGGGAAACGACGGGGCCGGTGCCGGGCGTCCGGTTGGACACGGTCTGGGCGGACGCGATCCAGCGGAACCGGGCGCTGGCCGGGCTGGTCGACGACGGGCTGGTCGAGGTGGTCGGGGATGCCTACCGGCTCGCCGGGGACGGGGTACGGACACCCACCGTCCCCCTC
>NZ_WVUH01000401.1 GCF_017614955.1 Micromonospora echinofusca | reverse complement strand
GTCGGGGCGGGGACCGGGGCGAACCGCGCAACGTCCCGCCGGCCGAGTTCCGCAGCTACTACGGGCGGCCGATTCTCAAGGGGCCGGTCTGGCGCTGGGACATCGCCGCGTACCTGTTCACCGGCGGGCTGGCCGCCGGCAGTTCGCTGCTCGCCGCCGGTGCGGGTGTGACCGGCCGCCCCGGGCTGCGTCGCGCCGCCCGGCTCACCTCGCTCGGCGCACTCGGCGCCAGCACCTACTTTTTGATCAACGACCTGGGCCGGCCGGAACGGTTCCACCACATGCTGCGGGTGGCCAAGCCGACGTCGCCGATGTCGATGGGCACCTGGATCCTCGCCGCCTTCGGCCCGGCGGCCGGGCTCGCGGCGGTCGCCGAGGCGGCCCCGCTGCTGCCCCGGCACGGCCTGCCCGGACTGGCCCGCCGGGTGCTGCCCCGCACCGGGGACCTGGCCGGTGGGGCCGCCGCCGTGGTCGCCCCGGCCCTGGCCACCTACACCGCCGTGCTGCTGGCCGACACGGCCGTACCGTCCTGGCACGAGGCGTACCCGGAACTGCCGTTCGTCTTCGGCGGCAGTGCGCTGGCCAGCGCGGCCGGTGCCGGTCTGCTGGCCGCGCCGCTGGGCGAGACCGGGCCGGCGCGCCGGCTGGCGGTGGCCGGCGCGGCCCTGGAACTGGCCGGTGCGCACCGCATCGAACACCGGCTGGGCCTGCTCAGTGAGCCGTACCGGACCGGCCGGGCCGGGCGGCTGCTGCGGGCCGGGCGGGCGTTGACCGCGGTCGGGGTGGCCGGGGCGCTGCTCGGCCGCCGGAGCCGGGTGGTCTCCGCGCTCTCCGGCGTGGCACTGCTGGCCGCCTCCGCGGCGACCCGGTTCGGCATCTACCACGGCGGGGTCGCCTCGGCGAAGGACCCGAGGTACACGGTGGTGCCGCAGCGGCAGCGGCTGGCCGCCCGGGGCGGGACGGTGGATCCCGCTCCGGCCGCTGAGGGGTGACCGGCCGGCCTCCCGCAGCGGTCGCTGATCATGTGTGGTTAGCTGCCGGTGGAGGCGTTCAGGTGGCTGGTGCTCCTCCCGGTCTTCAAAACCGGTGTGGTCCGGGATCCGGGCCAGGCGGGTTCGATTCCCGTCCGTCTCCGTCAGACGTTCGTGGTCCTTCGTGCCCCGGCGGTAGAACCCGCCGGGGCACGTCCTGCCGAGGTGCGGGCGATCAGATGCGGCGTCAGGCGACGAGATTGCTGACGAAGGTCCCGAAGCCCCGTACGATGTCCGCCGCGCGATCCGGTTGCAGGACGGCGACGGAGAGCACCACGACGGTGGGGAGCAGCAGCACGTAGCCGATGATCAGGCCGGCCAGGGCCATGCCGTGCCCCTTGAGCCTGCCCTGACGCGTACGGGCCAGACCGATGTGTCCGGTGACGATGGCGACGACCGGTGGGAGGCCGCAGACCAGGCAGCCGCCCAGTGCGCTGGCGATGCCGAAGATGAGGCTGGCGACGGCGGCGGCCGAGGTGCGCAGCTCCTGGTTCCAGGCCGGGGTGGGCTCGGGGCCGAAATGGGTCACATCGAAGAGCATGAGACCTTGGGTTGCCGTGCCGCTACCGTGCGTTCGGGTGGTGTTGCCGGCGCCACGACCGCGATGTGCCACCCGACGGCGACCATCCGGCGCGCACGACCGGTCTGGTGGCTATGCTCCGGATTCATGGAGGCTGCCGGGGCGGAGGGACGGACCACGGCCGACGGTCCGGAGGACCCCCGGCGGCGGATCCCCCGCACCGACGTGCTGCTCGCCGACCCGCGCCTGACCGCCGCCGCCCAGCTGCACGGCCGGCCCCGGGTCAAGGCCGCCGTCACCGCCGCCCAGCAGCGGGCCCGCCGCGGCGAGCTGCGCCCGGACCAGGTCGCCGACGCGGCCGTCGCCGCCCTGCCCGGCGGGCCTCCGGCCGGCCGGGCGGTGCTCAACGCCACCGGCGTCGTCCTGCACACCAACCTCGGACGGGCCGCCCTGGGGGCCTCCGCCGTCGAGGCCCTGGTCACCGCCGCCGGGCACACCGACGTGGAACTCGACCTGACCACCGGGCGGCGGGCCCGGCGGGGCCGGGACACCCTCGACGCGCTCGCCGCCGCCGTACCGGACGCCGGGGCGGTGCACGTGGTCAACAACGGTGCCGCTGCGCTGGTACTCGCCGCCACCGCTCTCGCCGCCGGCCGGGAGATCGTGGTCAGCCGGGGCGAACTGGTCGAGATCGGCGACGGGTTCCGGCTGCCGGAACTGCTGGAGAGCACCGGGGCGCGCCTGCGGGAGGTCGGCACCACCAACCGCACCAGCCTGGCCGACTACGCCGCCGCGCTCGGCCCGGCCACCGGGTTCGTGCTCAAGGTGCACCCCGCCAACTTCGTCGTCACCGGGTACACCGCCGCCGTACCGGTGGCCGAACTGGCCACTCTCGACGTACCGGTGGTGGTCGACATCGGGTCCGGTCTGCTCGTACCCGATCCGCTGCTGCCCGACGAACCGGACGCGACGACCACCCTGCGGGCCGGTGCGGCCCTGGTCACCGCCAGCGGCGACAAGCTGCTCGGCGGACCGCAGGCCGGGCTGCTGCTCGGCCGGGCCGACCTGGTCGACCGGCTCCGTCGGCACCCACTGGCCCGCGCGCTGCGGGTGGACAAGCTCACCCTGGCCGCCCTCGCCGCGACCCTGCGCGACCCGGCCACCCCCACCCGGGCCGCCCTGCACCTGTCCGGCACCGCCCTGCGGGACCGCACCGAACGGCTCCGGGAGGCGCTCGGTGCGGCCGGCCGCAAGGCCGAGGTGGTGCCGTCGGTGGCGGTGGTCGGCGGCGGTGGGGCACCCGGGGTCGAGCTGGACTCCTGGGCGCTCGCCCTGCCCGAGGAGTACGCGGCACCGCTGCGCCTCGGCGATCCGCCGGTGCTCGGCCGGGTGGTGCGGGGTCGGCTGCTGCTCGACCTGCGCTGTGTCCCGCCGGAGCACGACGACCGGCTGCGGTCGGCCCTGCTGAACCTGCCGACGGGGGACTGACGTGTTCGTCGTGGCCACCGCCGGGCACGTCGACCACGGCAAGTCCACCCTGGTCCGGGCGTTGACCGGGATGGAACCGGACCGCTGGGCCGAGGAACGCCGCCGGGGCATGACCATCGACCTGGGGTTCGCCTGGACCACCCTGCCCTCCGGGACGGTCGCCGCGTTCGTCGACGTACCCGGACACGAACGGTTCGTGCCGAACATGCTCGCCGGGGTGGGACCGGTACCGGCCGCCCTGGTCGTGGTGGCCGCCGACGGCGGCTGGATGCCGCAGTCCGCCGAGCACCTGGCCGCCCTCGACGCCCTCGGGGTCCGGCACGGGCTGCTCGCGGTGACCCGGGCCGACCTCGCCGACCCGGCTCCCGCCCTCGACCGGGCCCGTGCCGAGATCGACCGCAGCTCGCTCGGCCCGGTCGAGGCGGTGGTGGTCAGCGGCACCACCGGTGCCGGCCTGCCCGAGCTGCGGGCCGCGCTGGACCGGCTGGCCGCCCGGCTGCCCGCCCCGGCCACGGGCGACCCGGTCCGGCTCTGGGTGGACCGGGCGTTCACCATCCGGGGCAGCGGCACCGTGGTCACCGGCACCCTCGGCGCCGGTCGGCTGCGCACCGGCGACGAACTGGAACTCGGCGGTACCGGGGAACGGGTCCGGGTCCGGGGACTGCACAGCCTCGGTACCGCCCGGGACGAGGTGACGGCGGTCGCCCGGGTGGCGGTGAACCTGCGTGGGGTGTCCCGGGACCGGCTGGCCCGGGGCGACGCGTTGCTCACCCCCGACCGGTTCCGGCACACCGACCTGCTGGACGTCCGGCTGACCGGGGATCCGGTCGCCGACCTGCCGGCCGAGCTGGTGCTGCACGTCGGCGCGGCGGCCGTACCGGTCCGGGTCCGCCCGCTCGGCGTGGACACCGCCCGGCTGCGCCTGGCCCGGCCCCTGCCGTTGCGCATCGGGGACCGGGCGCTGCTGCGGGACCCGGGACGCCGGCAGGTCAACGGCGGGGTGACCGTGCTGGACGTGGCCCCGCCGCCGCTGACCCGCCGGGGTGCGGCAGCGGCCCGCGCCGGTGTCCTGGCCGGCCTGGACGGGCGCCCCGACCAGGCCGGCGAACTGCACCGCCGGCAGCTGGTCCGTCGGGGTGAGCTGGCCCGGATGGGGGTACCCGTCACCGGCGATCCGGTGGCCGGGGACTGGTACGCCGATCCGGGGTACTGGCGGGAGCTGGGTCGGCGCCTGCCCGGGGAGGTCCGCCGGTACGCGCACGCGCACCCGCTGGAGGTCGGGGCGCCGGTCGGCGTATTGGCCCAGGCGCTCGGCCTGCCGGACCGGGCACTGGTGACGGCGCTGGTGGCGCCCCCGCTCGTGCTGACCGGCGGTCGGGTGTCCGCCGCGCCGGCCTCGACGCTGCCCGGACCGGTCGTCGACGCGGTGGAGAAGATCCGCGTCGAGTTCGCCGGGCAGCCGTTCCGGGCGCCGGAGGCCGACCGGCTGACCGCGCTGGGCCTGGGGCCCCGGGAGATCGGCGCGGCGGTCCGGGCCGGTGCCCTGCTGCGGCTGGCCGAGCAGGTGGTGCTGCTGCCCGAGGCGGTGGACCGGGCGGTCCGGGTCCTGGCCGGACTGCCCCAGCCGTTCACCCTGAGCACCGCCCGGCAGGCGCTGGACACCACCCGCCGGGTGGCGGTGCCGCTGCTGGAACTGCTGGACCGGCGGGGGGTGACCCGCCGGCTACCGGACGACGCCCGGATCGTGGTGCGGGCCGGGGCGGGACCGCCGCGCTGACCGTCCGGACCGGTTTCCGCCCCCGGCCCGCCCGGGGCCGGTCTACCGTCGGGACATGGATCCTGCGGCGGTCTGGCGGGACGGCAACCACAAGTGGCGCATCGAGGCGTACCGGGCCCCGGACCTGCGGTTCGCCATCTACGCCACCAACGGCACCGCCGAGTCGGCGCCGCTGTGGCTGTTCGGCATGTCCGCGCTGGCCCGCTGGCTGATGACGCACAACATCGGTCTGGACGACCTGGAGAAGGGCTAGGTCGCGCCTGCCCGGTCAGGCCGTGACGGGTCAGGTCATGACGCAGGGGTCGCCGTCGACCGTGCAGCTCTGGGTCCGGTCGATGCCGGCGACCTCGAACCGGAAGGTCCGCGAGCGGCCCCGGGGTACCGCCGCGCCGGTGAAGGTGACCGTCCGGCCCTGCTGCGCGTACTCCGCCCCGGACGCCCCGGTGACCCTCCCGAGGCCGCCCAGGGTGATGGTGACCGTCCAGTCCCGTGCGGTGCCCGGCCCCTCGTTGTCCAGCACGACCTCGCCGGTGAAACCGAGGGCCCGGGCGTCGACCGTGGTGTATCGGGCGGTGAACCCGCCCGACGTCGGTGCGCCACCGGTGGTCGGGGTGGCGCGCGGGCTGGGTCGGGCGGTGGCGGTCCGGGTCGCGCTGGGTCGGGCGGTGGCCTGCGCCACCGGGGTCAGGGCGGCCCGGCTGGGTGCGCCGGCCGGTACCGTCGCCGGCAGACCCGGTGCCCGGCCGTCCCGGTTGAGCAGCAGCGCGCCTCCGATCAGGATGGCCGCACCGAGCAGGACGGCCCGGAAGGCATCGGTGACGATGAACCCGAAGCTGACCGCGACCAGGATGCTCAGCACGATCACGGTCACCGGGGACATGCTCGACCGGCCCCGGCCCAGCATCGACTCCACCGGGGAGGCGGTGTCCCCCTCACCCGGGATGATCAGCCAGGCCGCGACGTACACCAGGATGCCGATACCGCCGAAGAAGCCGAGGACGGCCAGCACGACCCGCCAGAGCACCGGGTCGGTGTTGGTGGCCCGGCCGATCGCGGCACAGACCCCGGCGAGGTAGCGGCCCTCGCGGGGCCGGACCAGGCCGTACCGCGAGGTGAACCCGGCAGCGCCCGGGGCGTACC
>NZ_WVUH01000400.1 GCF_017614955.1 Micromonospora echinofusca | reverse complement strand
CCGCCCGGGACTACCTCAGCCAACTCGCCGACGGTGACCGGTCGCCGCGACGTGGCACCACGCGGCCGGCGTGGGGGCGACCGGACGTCACCCGTACGCCGTGCATGAATCGTGACACGAGGGTGCCCGGTTCCGGGAGTGCGTTGTGGCGCGGCGTACCCGGTTCGTAGGCTCATTGCCGACAGTTCCGCCCGTCCGTCCGCGTCGGGTCGTCGGTCCCCCGGGCTCGTGACCTGGCCCGGACCGCCGGCCGGCGGGAACGTGGGCACCTCTCGGGAAGGACACCGGTGCTGTACTGGCTGATGAAGTACATCATCCTCGGCCCCTGGCTGAGGCTGATCTTCCGACCGCAGGTCGAGGGGAGGGAGCACGTCCCCGACTCGGGCGCCGCCATCCTGGCCAGCAACCACCTGTCCTTCTCGGATTCGATCTTCATGCCGTTGATCGTCAAGCGAAAAGTGACATTCGTTGCCAAAGCCGAGTACTTCACCGGGCGCGGACTCAAGGGCTGGCTGATCCGGCAGTTCTTCGTGGGTACCGGGACGATCCCGGTCGACCGCTCCGGGGGACGGGCCGCGCAGGCCGCTCTCGACACGCAACTGGAGGTGCTCCGGGCCGGTAACCTTGCCGGCATCTACCCGGAGGGCACCCGCTCCCCGGACGGGCGGCTCTACCGGGGCAAGACCGGCGTGGCCCGACTGGCCCTGGTCAGTGGCGCCCCGGTCATCCCGGTGGTGATGCTCAACGCCGACGAGATCCAGCCGCCCGGCAAGCTGATCCCGAAGGTCAAGCGGGTCCGCATCCGGTTCGGCGCCCCGCTGGACTTCTCCCGGTACGCCGGCCTCGCCGGGGACCGGTTCGTCGAACGGGCGGTCACCGACGAGATCATGTACGAGCTGATGGAACTCTCCGGCCGCGAGTACGTCGACATGTACGCCCAGAAGGTCAAGAACCAGCAGCCCGGGGAACCGGCCCCGGCGGTCGCCGCCGGCCGGCTCGCCGCCTGACCGCCGCCCGCAGTCGGGCCGGGGCCGCCGGCTGTGCTCAGCCGGCGGCCCCCGCCAGGAGCAGCAGCCCCGGGGCCCGGTTGCGGTCGGCGAAGGCGCGGACCTCGGCCACCGCCTGCCCGGCGGCGGTGACCGCACCCGCCCGGGCCAGTTCCCCGGCGGCCATGGCCAGCGCCAGCATCTGGTCGGTGGTGTCCGGGATCTGGGCGTACAGCTTGGCGGCGGCGGCGTGCAACTGGGCGGCCCGGTCGTGGTCGCCGTCGGCGCCGGCCAGCGCGGCGGTGACGGTCTGCATCGCCGCGTCGGCCCAGATGGTGCGGTGTCCGACCCGGTCCAGCATGCCGCGCACCCGCACGGCCGCGTCCCGGCCGGTCAGGGCGGCGGCGTACGCGGTCGCGCTGACCCACTCGCCGCTGGCCAGGGCGGGTACCCCGGACCAGGAGGCGGCCAACTCGTCGAGGAGTTCGTCGGCCTCGGCGTACCGGCCCTGCAACGCCCGGCAGAACGCGGCCAGTCCCACCATCGTCCAGTGCACCCGGTGGAATCCGCTGCGCCGGGCGGTCTCCAGCGCCTCGGTCACGTCGTCCCGCCCGTCGGCGGGCTCGTCGGCGACCCCCGGTACCGGCTCGTCGCGCAGCACCCGCAGGCAGGCCCGCAGCCCCCGGACCTGCATGTCCCACCGGCCGCTCGGGGTGTCGACGAAGGCGTCGGCGGCGGCCAGCAGTTGGCCGAAGTCCCCGTCGAAGTAGGCGCGCATCGCCTCGTTCGAGTACCCGGTGGTCAGCGCGGTGCCACCCTCCACCGTGCCGAGCAGCTCCCGCGAGCGGATCCAGTCGCCCTCCTCGCGCAGCGCGTAGGCGAGGTTCTGCACCGCGCGGGGCAGCGCGAAGAGCTGGTGGATCCGGCAGAACTCGGTGGCCGCGTGCAGCTCGTCCAGGCCACCCCGGTCGCCGGCCTGGTAGCGGGCCGCCGCCACGGTGATCCGGGCGTGGGTCTGCGTCTCCACCAGCCCGAGCCGCTGTGCGATCGCGCCCGCCGTACCGGCCGCCGCGATGGCCGCGTCCCGCTCGTAGTTGAGCATGTGCAGCCGGCCCAGCTCCGCGTACGCGTCGGCCTTCGGCTGGGTGTCCGGCAGCCCGTCGAAGAGTGTCACCGCCCGGTCCAGGCAGGCCAGTGCGGTGTCCCGGTCGGCCCGCAGCCAGGCCGCCTGACCGAGCAGCGTCCACGCCCGCGCCGCGCAGGCCCGGTCGTCGTGCGCCAGCAGCCGGTCGGCCAGCGTCGTCAACTGCCCGGTACCGCCCCCGGAGAGGAAAGCCGGCCCGTCCCGGTGGAACGAGATCTCCGTGCTCAGCAGCTCCAGCTGCAACCGGCCCAGCGGGTCGTCGGCGTCGTCGGCCAGCGACAGCGCCCGCCCGGCGTGACTGGCCGCCGCGTCCAGCGCGTGCAGCGCGTACGCCCGCCGGGCCGCCCGGTGCAGCGCCTCCCGGGCCGCCGGGGCGTACTGCCCGGTGTCCACCCCGAGGGTGCGGGCGATCTCGTGCGCCGCCCAGCGGTGGTGGGCCAGCACCTCGGCCAGGTCGGTGTCCCGCCCCCGGGACAGCGCGTCGAGCCAGTCGGCGGTCCGCTCGTGCCGGGCCACCCGCTCGGTACGCGGCAGCCGCTGGTAGCAGACGTCGCGGACCAGGATGTGCCGGAACCGGTACTCCGGCTGCCCGGCCATCACCGACGAGCGCTGCTCGTGGACGAAGTCCCGCTGCTCCAACCGGCGCAGTGCCCGCTCCACCGACTCGACCGGGCGGCCCAGCGCGGCGGCCACCGCCCCCGGCCAGAACTGCATCCCCACCACCGACGCGGCCAGCAGCACGGTGCGGTCGGAGGCGTCGAGCAGGTCGACCCGGTTGGCGATGACCGCGTGCACGCTGTCCGGCATGGGCAGGTCGCTCTGCTTCTCCAGCGACCAGCCCCGCCCCGACTGGCGCAGCGCACCCTGCTCGATCAGCATCCGCACGTACTCGTGCGCGTAGAGCGGATTGCCGTCGGCCACCTCGACCAGCGGCGCCAGCATCTCCGACGGGAACGCCGCCGCGCCGAACATGTGCTGGTAGAGCGAGGCGATGCCGGTGTTGCGCAACGGCGGCAGGGTGATGGTCAACGAGCCGGTCATCGTCCCCGCCCAGCTCGGGTCCCGGTCCACCAGCTCGGGGCGCGCGGTGCAGAGCACCAGCAGCGGCACGTCCCGGGCCGACGCCCCGAGCAGCTCCACGAAACGCAGCATCGCCTCGTCGGCCCAGTGCAGGTCCTCGAAGACCAGCACGGTCGGCCGCCGGGCGGCCAACGCCACCAGGAACCGCCGCCACGCCGACTCGGTCTCCTCCGGCGGCAACGGGGTACCCGCCAACCCGATCAGCGGACGCAGCGTGTCCACCAGCCGACCCGTCTCGGCCGGGCCGACCAGGCCACCGACCGCCGCCGCCAGCCGGTCCACCGCCACGCTCGCCGGGTCGGTGTCCAGGATGCCCGCCTCGGCCTTGACGATGTCGGCCAGCGCCGCGAACGTCACGTTCTCCCCGAACGGCGGGCACCGGCCGGTCCGCCAGGTCAACGGGTCGTCGACCAGCCGCTCGGTGTGCCGGTACAGCTCCCGCACCAGCCGGGACTTGCCGATCCCGGCCCGCCCGAACAGGGTCACCACCTGCGGCACCTGCTCCCGGATCGTCCGGTGCAGGGCGTTGACCAGCAGGCCCAGCTCGTGTTCCCGGTCGATCAGCGGGGTCGCGTCGGACTCCCGGTCCGGGTACTGCGCCTGCACCGGTTCCCGGGCCAGCCACACCTCCGTCGGCGACGAACGCCCGCGCAGGGTCACCGGCGGCTGCTCGTCGTACCGGATCGCGTTCTTCGTCAGTGCGTACGTGTTGCCGCACACCAGCACCCCGCCGGGCGGCGCCACCGACTGCATCCGGGAGGCGGTGTTCACCACGTCACCGGCGACGATCGCCTGCCCGCCGTCGCGGGCGGCGGCCACGTCCACCAGTGCCTCCCCGGTGGCCACCCCGACCCGGAACCGGAGCTGGTCGGCGCCGGTGGGGGCGAACCGGGTCAGCACCCGTTGCAGCTCCAGACCGGCCCGGACACAGCGCAACGCGTCGGTCTCGGTGGCCACCGGCGCACCGAACAACGCCATCACCGCGTCCCCGATGTACTTCTCCACCACCCCGCCGTACTGCCCGACGACCCGGCGGGCGGCGGAGAAGAAGCCGGTCTGCATGCCCCGGACCAGCTCCGGGTCGGCCCGTTCCACGTACGGCGTGAAGTCGATCAGGTCGACGAAGAGCACACTGACCCGACGTCGGTCCTCCTGGGGCGTGGCGGCCGGTGGGGCTCCCGCGGCGCGTGGTTTGCCGCACGAGGTGCAGAACGCGGCGTCGGCGGTGAGCGGGTAGCCGCAGTGCGGGCAGGCCGCCGCCAGCTCCGTCCCGCAGCCGCCACAGAAGCGGTCGTCGGGAGCCGGGTTCCGGCCGCACTGGGCACAGGGAGCGCGAATGCCGTCCTCCTGCTCTCGCGGACCGGCGGGCCGACGCGGCGCCGGTGGATGCCATTGGATCGGATGCGGGCGACCTGGCAGTCACCAGGTCCGAGTATCGCCATCAGCGCACACTGTCGGGAACCGGGCTGTTGGCTAACGGACACTCGTTCGGCCGGTTGATCGGGGCAGCCGGAAGCTACAGTCAGGCAACCAAGTGAATGATCACCTTAGGGAGACGCAGCCATGGTTTACGTTCGGCTGGACGGGGAGTGGACCGACGCTGACGGGGTCGACCACGCGGCCGGGGAGATGGTCGACGTGGACGCCGCGACGCTCGCGCAGCTGCAGGCGCAGGGCATCGTCGGCGAGGGCACCGACTGGGCCGGCCCGACCGGCGGCCAGGACGGCACCGACTGGGCGGGGCCGACCAGCACCACCCCCTGATCGCCGCACCGCATCCGTCCCGCAGGCCGCCCGGCCTGCGGGACGTTCTTCGTGGTGCCGGTCCGGGTCAGCGGTCGTTCATGCCCGCCCGGCGGCGCAGCGCGGCCACGTCGGTCACCACGATCCGCCGTCCCTCGGTACGCAGCCAGCCCCGGCTGGCGAACGAGCCGATCGCCTGGTTGACGCTCTGCCGTGAACCGCCGGCCATCTCCGCGAGCTGGCTCTGGTTCAACTCGATGGTGATCATCGGTGCGTGACTCTCCCCGGCGAGCCGGACCAGGGTCTTGGCCACCCGACCGGGCAGGTCGAGGAAGACGTGGTCGGCGTTCTGCTCGGTGAGCCGGCGGATCAGCCCGCCGAGCGACCGCATCACCGCGTCGAGGATGCGCGGGTTCGAGTGCACCAGCTCCATGAACGCGCCCCGGGACAGCGCCAGCGCGGTGCAGTCCTCGATGGCCTCCGCCGACGCGGACCGGGTGGACGCGTCGAGCAGCGACACCTCACCGAGCACATCGGGCGGTCGGATGACCGACAACACCGCGCGTTCACCGGTCGGAGCCGTCCGGAACACCGCCACCGCGCCCCGGCGCAGCACGATGAGGGACTCGCCGGGGTCGTTCTCCACGAAGAGCAACTGGCCCTTCCGGTACGTCCGGGGGACCGCTGCGGCGATCACCCGCTGGCGCACCTCCGGCTCCAGCCCCGCGAACATCTCGACACCCGTGAGCGCATCTCCCGGCTCCGGCAGGCGAACCTCCACGGCCCAACCCCTCCCCGGTTTGAGAACCACATCCCGCCGCCCGGCCGGCCGTCGGCCGTCGCGGGGGTGAACGGACACCGGTCACCTACCGGTAGCGGTACACATCAGATCATGACGGTCGTGTCGCGTGCTGTACACCCCTCAAATCACTTCCGTGACAGTCATGAGCTGCGGAAGCGGTCATGCTGAACGGGAGAGCCGCTGATGGGTGGGGGCCGTACGGGGGCAC
>NZ_WVUH01000003.1 GCF_017614955.1 Micromonospora echinofusca | reverse complement strand
GGTCGGGGAGGTGCCCCGGGTGGTCACGGGCAGACCAGTTCGGGTGCGCCCGGTACGGCACCGGCGGCGGTCAGCTGCGCGTACCCGACCCCGGCCAGACCGAGGACGGCCTGGGCGGTGGCCCGGGTGGCGGTGGCCGGGTCGAAGGTGCCGCCGTCGTAGTCGACCGCGCCCCGGTCGGCCGGCGCTCCCGTGCAGCAGACCTGGAGCGAGGCCAGGAAACCCCGGGCCCGGGCCCAGGCCAGGGTCCGGCCCCCGGCGGCGAGTGCCTGGGCGGCCAGCCCAGTGCTGTTGGCGTTGGCCACCCCACCGGAGTTGCGGAACCCACCGTCGGTGCCCTGCACCGAGACCAGCCAGCGCAGCCCGGCACCGGCCTCGGCCGACCGGCCGGCGGCCTTCAGCGCCTGCACCGCCAGCGCGGTGGCGTCCACGTCGGAGGCGCAGACCGGCTGCTCGGGTACCACCGGGAACCCGCCGTCGGCGCAGCGGACGCCGGCCAGGTAGCCGGCGGCGTCCGCCGGTACGCCCGCCGGGGTCCGGGCCAGGGCGAGCAGCGCGAAGGACTGGCTGAACGTGTTGCTGTAGTCGCCCCACGCGGAGCGGTCGGTGAACCGGCCCGACGGGGCCTGGAGCCCGCGCAGCCGGGCGATCAGGTCGACCCCGCCGACCGAGGTCGGGTCGGCGCCTCTGACCTGTACGGCGAGGGCGAGTTTCGCGGTCGCACCGGCGTACGCCTCGGTGACGCCGTCGCCGAGGTAGCCGTCCCGGACGTCGGGCCGGGACACCCAGGCCAGGGCGCGGGCGCCGGAGTCGTCGGCCACCCCGGCGGCGGCGAAGGCGAGCACCGCGTCCAGGGTGAGCCCCTGGTCGGGGTACGCCACGCCGTCGAAGACGGTCTCGAAGCGTTCCCCGTCGACGAGCTGGCGGGCCAGCCAGCCGGCGGCGGCCGACGGGCGGTCGACGGTGGTGGTGGTGGTGGTGCTGACCGGGGCGGCCACTGCGGGACCGGTCAGGGTGAGGGCGGCGAGTACACCGCAGAGCAGGGTGAGCAGGCGGTACCGGCTCAGGCGGACAACCATCAGGAGCGCCTTTCCGGCCCGGTGGTCGTCAGAACCGGGCCGGCCGCGCGGTACGCACGGGTCGGCCAGGACTCCGACCCGTGGGCCACGACGGGTGAGGGAGCGGGTCACGCGTACGGCGGGTATTCGGGCTCGTCGTCGGGATGCGGGCATCTCGACGACCTACCGTTGCGGGCCAGCGCCGGACTTCGACCGGACTTCCCCCACACGCACACGCGTCTATTCGGTTGTGCCGGCCAGTCTTGCCGTACCGTCCACCCGCTGTCAACGCGGCGGGGGTGTGGCCTCGGCGACTCCCGCCCGGCTCCGCTGTGGACCGCAGACCCGGGCGGGAGGTCGTGCTCCGCTGCGGACGGTCAGTCGGTTGCGGCGGCGGCGAGGTCGTCCAGCGCCCGCAGGTCCGGTTCGGACAGCCGTACCCCGGCGGCGGCGACGTTGTCGGCGAGGTGCGTCAGCGAGGAGGTGCCGGGGATCACCAGCATCGCCGGGGAGCGGTGCAGCAGCCAGCCGAGAGCCACCTGGGCGGGCGTCTCGGGCCGGGTCGCCGCGTACCGGGCCAGCGGCCCGTCGGGGTGCAGCAGGTCACCGGAGGCCAGCGGGTCCCAGGGGATGAAGACCAGCCCGTTCTCGGTGCAGTACCGCAGCACCGGGTCGTGCATCCGGTGCCGCAGGTGGTAGCGGTTCTGCACGGTGGCGATCGGGGTGACGGCCTGGCAGCGGCGCAGCGTGTCGACGTCCACCTCGGACACCCCGATGTGCCGGATCTTGCCCTCCTGGCGCAGGGCCGCCAGTTCGCCGAGGCTCTCCTCCACCGGTACCCGGGGGTCGATCCGGTGCAGCTGGTAGAGGTCGATGGTGTCCAGGCGCAGCCGGCGCAGGCTCATCTCCACGCACTGCCGCAGGTACTCCGGGCGGCCCACCACCGGCCACAGTTCGTCCCGGGTGACCGGTCCCCGGCGGACCAGCCCGCCCTTGGTCGCCACGACCAGGCCCGGCGGGTACGGGTGCAGCGCCTCCCGGATCAGGTCCTCGGCCACGAACGGGCCGTAGGAGTCGGCGGTGTCGATGAAGTCCACGCCGAGGTCCACCGCCCGGCGCAGGACCGCGACCGCCGCGTCCCGGTCCGGTGGGTCGGCCCAGATGCCCGGCCCGGGTAGCTGCATGGACCCGAACCCGAGCCGGTTGACCGGCAGGTCACCGCCGATCGTCACGGTGCCGGCCCGGTCGGCCCGGACCGGCGTACCGATGTCCGTCACTGTTCCTCCTCGCTGCTGGGGGTACCGGCGGGACCGGCCGGCGCGGCTGCGGCGGCGGGGCCGCCGGGATCGGGTGCCGGCTCCGGCAGGTAGCCGTGCGTGGCGAGCAGCCCGGTGACCGGTTCCTCGGCCCGGTCCAGCTGCGCGAAGGTGGTGTGCACCACGGCCGGTCGGGGCCGGCCCCGCAGCGCCGAGTCGACGGCGAACCGCAGCGCCATCGGTACGTCCTGCCAGGCCCGGACGGCGGCGGCGAGCCGCTCCCGGTCCCGGTCGGCGAGTCCGGGCCGGCGCATCAGGTGGGTGTAACGGAACGCGTGGTGCCGGGCGGCGGCCCACAGGTCGTCGACGATCCGGGCCAGGTGGGCGGGGTCGGCGGCCGGCCCGGTCCACAGGTCCCGCAGGTGGTGCCGGACCTCGGCCGTCCCGGTCAGCCAGCCCGGCGGGCCCGGCGGTGGGGCGGCCGGCCGGTCCGCCGCCACCACGGCGAGCCACCGGTACCGCCCGGCCGGCACCGGCACGGGCAGCCCGAACGCGAGGGCCAGCCGCGAGCGGTGCTCCGGGCGCAGCGGCCCGGGTGCGGTGGCACAGTCGACGAGCTGCCCGTCGGTGAGCCACCCGTCGTACGGTTCCTGCGGCCCGGCCGGCAGCAGCGCGCCGAACGTGTCGACCACCCGCCACCGGTCCCCCTGCCGGTCGGTGACCAGGGTGAAGTGCGGTGCGCTCTGCTCCGGCCGGGCCGGTGACCACGGCATCGCCCCGGTGTGGGTGACCACGAGCGCCGCGCCGTACCCGGCGATCTCGTCGCCGAGCCGGGTGCGGAACCCGTCGGGGTCGTCGGTGCCCCGGTACGCCAGGTGCCGCCCGGCGCCGAGGTCGCAGAGCGCCACCGCGTGGTGGGAGAACCCGGGGCACTCCTGCCCCGGTCCGGCGGGGCGGACCGCGAGCCGGACCGTCCGGGCCAGGTGTCCCGGCGCGTCGGGCAGGTACCCGCCCAGGTACCGGGCCAGGTTGGCGGTGTAGCAGCTCAGTTCCCCGACCGGGGTGCGGGTACCGGCCGACCCGGTCACGACGGCCCGGCCTGGGTGGCCGCCCGGACCAGGTCGGCCAGGTCGGCCACGGTGTGGATCTCCCGACCGGCGAAGATGTCGTCGGGCAGGGTGGCGTCGAGGTCGTCCTCCAGCCGGATGAGCATGCCGAGCAGGCCGAGTGAGGTGACCCGGAGCAGCCGGCCGTCCAGCGGCTCGTCGTCGGGGACGGTGGCCGGGTCCAGGGACAGCCGGGACTCCCGGACCACCACCCGTTTCACGGCGGCCAGGACCCGGTCGCCGGTCGCCCCGGTCGCTGCTTCTGGTTGCACGGTCGACATCACCACTCCTCGGTACGGGGTTCGACACGGGTCGCCGGTTCGGCACCGGTTGCCCGGTCCGACTCGACACGGGTTGCCCGGTTCGACTTCGACACGGGTTGTTCAGGCGGCCCGGAACCGGGTCACGCCGTTTCCCTCCACCCGCCAGCTCCGGGTCGTCAGGGAGCGCAGGGTCACCGGGCCACGCACGTGCAGCCGGCCGGTGGCGATCACGATCTCGGTGCCCAGCCCCAGGGTGGGCCCGTCGTGCAGGCGTACCGACCCGTTGACCACCAGGGCCGCCGCGTCGACCCGCCGGCAGAACTCGTCGGCCACCCGGGGGTCACCGGTGACGATCCCCTCGGTGTGCCCGGAGCCGTACCGGTCGATGTGCGCGACCGCCTGCTCCAGGCCGGACACCGTCCGCACCGCCAGGGTGGTGTCCAGGAACTCCCGGCCGTCGTCGGCGTCGGTCAGGGGTCGCACGTCCAGGCCGGCCCGCAGCCCGGCCGGCAGCCGGTCGGCGAGCGTGGTGTCCACCCGCAGCGCGAGCCGGGCCACGTCCGGCTCGGCGACCCGCCGGGCCAGCCGGTCGAGGAAGGCGTCGGCCACCGCGTCGTCGAGGAGCACCATCTCCAGCGCGGTGCAGCCCTCCGGTTCGGGCAGTTTGCCGTCGAGTACCAGCCGGACCGCGAGGTCCGGGTCGGCCGAGCGGTGCACGTACTGGTGGTTGACCCCGCCGCCGCCGACGATCATCGGGATCCGGGAGCTGATCCGGCAGGCGTCGACCAGGCTCGGGCTGCCCCGCGGGATGAGCACGTCGATCGCGTCGTCGCGGCGCAGCAGGTGCCGCAGGCCGGCCCGGTCCACGTCGGTCAGGACCTGCACCAGACCCGCCGGGAGTCCGGATTCGGCCAACGCGGTGTCGAACACGGCGCCGAGGGCGGCGTTGGTGGCGGCGATCTCCGTACCGCCACGGAGCAGCACCGCGTTGCCCGCGCAGACCGGCAGCAGCGTGCCGTCGACCGTCACGGTCGGCCGGGCCTCGTAGATCATCAGCACGACGCCGAGCGGCCGGGGCACCTGCCGGGCGGTGGCGCCGCCGAGGCCCTGGAACACCGGACCGGGGCGGGTCGCCGCGACCAGTTCCCGTTGGACCGTGCCGGCGAGTTCCGCCACCCGGTCGCGGTGCGCTCCGGTGAGCCGCATCCGGTGCAGCAGCGGCTCCGGCAGGCCCCGACCGTGCCCGGCGGCCAGGTCCACCTCGTTGGCCCGCACGATCTCCGACCACCGGTGCCGCACCAGGGCGCCCACGCTGCGGGCGAAACGCAGGTACGCCTCGTCGCCGACCGGTGGGGCCGCGCGCAGGGCGGCGCGGGCGGCGGAGAGGAGCTGGTCGATGGCCGGGTCATTCATGCGATGTCCCTCGGGGCGCGGGGGTGGCGGGCGGTACGACCGCCGGTCGACGCCCGGCACGGGCGTGTCCTGAGCAGGCGGTCGACGTCGGGCCCGTGGTCGGGGTCCGACGCAGGCGGTCGACGTCCAGAAAAGGACAGCCGGGGCACCCGATCAATCGATTGGCATCTTGCTGCCGTGGGCCGTCATGGCAGCAAGAGACCATCGCGTTGTCCGGCGTACCGGTCCGGTCACACGCTGGGACCCGTTCACCGGCAGAAGGGGAGACAGACCGTGCGCAGACCGCCACCCGGGGCCTTCGTGCCCTGCGCGGACCAGCTCCGGCGGGTCGACGGCGCCCTGCTGGACTGCGTGTCCGACGACATCGCGCTGCTGCTGGCCGCCCGGGGGGTCGACGACCTGCGGGACCCGTTCGCCCGGGACTGGCGGTTCGTCCTGCGCCGGCCGGTCGTCGGTCTACCGCAGGTCGAGCTGCCCGCCGCCGACCAGGACGACCTGCTGGCCCGCCGGACCGGCCTGCGCCCCCGGTGGCGGCCGGCCGGCCCGCCCGGACAGTGGGCCGACCAGTGGCGACGGGCCCTGCACGCGGGTGACCCGGTACTCCTGGTCGGCGACGCCTACCACCTGCCGTGGCTGCCCTACCACGGACACGAGCACATGGACCACGGCTTCGTGCTGGAGGGCATCGGCGCCGACGACACCGGCGGCGGGCCGGTCGCGCACGTGGTCGACCCGTACGACAACGCCACCGAGTGGGGGCGCGCCACACCGCTGGCCACCCGGCTGCCGCTGGCGGACCTGCGAGCCGCCCTGAGCGACGGCCGGTGGGCCACCCTCGTCCAGGAGTCCGCAGTGGACGCCACCCCGGACCCGGACCAGCAGGTCGCCGCGAACGCGGCGGCCGTGCTCCGGGCCGCCGGGCAGGGGACGTACGCCACCTTCCTGGACGCCCACCGCAGCCTGGGCCGCGCCGAACTGGCCAACCTCACGGTGCAGACCTGGCTGCTGGCCCGCGACCGGGGCCTGCACGCCCGCTGGCTGGCCGACCGGCCCGCCGGCACCCGCGCGGCGGCCCTGGCCGACCGGTTCGACGGCGAGATCGCGGCCGGCTGGCGACGGGCCGCCGAAGCCACCTACCTGGCGGCCCGCCGGGTCCGGTCCGGGCGGCGGGCCCCCGGTTCGGCGCTCACCACGGTGCAGGCCGTGGTCGCGGCGGAGACCGCCCTGGCCCGGTCCCTTGAGGAGGGAGAACCGAGGTGCTGACCTTCGTCCACGAAGCCGTCGAGGAGGCCGCCCGGCGGTACCCGACCACGGTCGCTGTCGCCGCCGGCACCGGCCCGCCGGTCACCTACCGGGAACTGCTCCGGGCGGTGCACGCGCTCGCCGGTACGCTCCGCGACCGGGTCAACCCGGGTGGCCGGGTGGCGGTCGTCAGCCGCAAGGCGCCGGAGACGGTGGTCGCCATGCTGGCCACGCTGCACGCCGGTATGTCGTACGTGCCGGTGGATCCCGCCGCGCCCCGGCAACGGCGGGACTTCATCCTCGACCAGGCGGCCTGCGAACTCATGCTGGCCGATCCCGCCGACGCCGCCGCCGACCGGGTCGACCTGCCGGTGCTCGACCCGGCCGTCGATCCCCGGTCGGGAGCCGGTACCGGTGCCGGTGCGGGCGTGCCCGCCCGCCTCTGCCCGGACGACGAGGCGTACGTGCTGTACACCTCCGGCTCGACCGGGGACCCGAAGGGGGTGGTGATCACCCACCGCAACGCGGCGGCCTTCGTCCGCTGGGCCCGCCGGGCGTTGCCACTGGCCGTCGGCGACCAGGTGGCGGTACACGCGCCGCTGCACTTCGACCTGCCGGTGTACGACCTGTACGTGGGGCTCGCCGGGGGTGCCACCCTGCACCTGGTACCGGAGCGCACCGCCCTGTTCCCGCAGGCGTTGCAGCGGTTCCTGACCGGACGCCGGATCAGCCACCTGTACGCCGTACCGTCCGCGCTCACCGCGCTGCTCAACCGGTCCGGACTGCGCCGCGACGGCCTGCCCGCGCTGCGGCGGCTGCTCTACGCCGGGGAGGAGTTCCGGCCGCACGCGCTCGCCGCCCTGATGGCGGCCGTCCCGCAGGCCACCGTGGAGAACCTGTACGGGCCGATCGAGACGAACGTGGTGACCCGGTGGCGGGTCACCGGCCCCCCGGACGACCGGGTGCCGCTCGGCCGGCCGGTGGACGGGGTGACCCTGGCCCTGCTGGCCGACGACGGCACCGCCTCCGAACACGCCCCCGGCGAGGGCGAGATCGTGGTGGCCGGTGACTGTGTCACCCCGGGATACCTCGGCCGCCCGGACCTGACCGCGCGCAGCAAGGTGGAGCTGTGCACCGAGAGCGGCACCCGGCGGTTCTACCGGACCGGGGACCACGCCCGGCGCGACGACGACGGGGTGCTGCACCTGCTCGGGCGGCGCGACGGCCTGGTCAAGACCCGGGGGTACCGGGTGGAGCTGGGTGAGATCGAGGCCCGCATCGGCGGCCATCCGGCGGTGGCCGAGGTGGCGGTGGTGGCCGAACCGGACCCGGAGCTGACCCACCGGCTGTCCGCGCTCGTGGTCCCCGCCGACGACCGGGCACCCGACGCGGAGCTGGTCGCCGAGCTGCTGCGGCACTGCCGGGAACGGCTGCCCGGGTACATGGTGCCCGGTGCCGTCCGGGTGGTCTCCGCGCTGCCCCGGACCAGCACCGGCAAGATCGCCCGGGCCCGGCTCGCCGACCTGCTGGCCGTACCGGGAGCACAGTCGTGACCGCCCTTCGCGACCGGGTCGCCGCGACGGTGGGCGGGGTGCTGGCCGTACCGGTCGACTCGGTCACCGCCGCCGTCTCCCTGTTCGACCTGCCCGGCTTCGACTCCGTCGCGGTGGTGACCGTGCTGGACCGGTTGGAGTCCGACTTCGACGTCGAGGTGGACCCGGACGAGATCGGACCGGAGGTCTTCGAGTCCCTCGACACGCTGACCGACCTCGTCGGCCGGGCGCTGGCCGGCCCGACCACCACCGGAGGTACCCGATGACCGGCACGCTCCTGCACGACCTGCTCGACGGGCGGGCCGCCCGTACCCCCGACGCGGTGGCCCTGACCCAGGGCGACCGGTCACTGTCGTACCGGCAGCTCGCCGACCGGTCCCGGGCCGCCGCCCGGTGGCTGCGCGGGCGGGGTGTCCGGCGCGGCGACCGGGTGCTGATCCTCGCCGGCAACGACGCCGGGGCGGTACCGCTGCTCTTCGCCGCGTCCCGGCTCGGCGCGCTGTACGTCCTGCTCAGCGACCAGATCCGGCCGTTCCACCTGCGGCACGTACTGGCCGACTGTACGCCCCGGGTGGTGGTCGCCACCCCGCGCGCGGCACCACTCGTGACCACGCTGGGCGGTGACGGCGACCCGCCACCGGTGGCCGGGCTCGACGAGGCGGTGTGGGACCCGGCCCCGGCCCCGGACGTGGCAGCACCGGACGCGGCGGGACCGGCCGGCGCGGCGGGACCGGGGACGCTGCCGGACGCCGCGCCCTGCCTCTCCGTCGACCCGGTGTCGCTGATCTACACCTCCGGCAGCACCGCGCTGCCGAAGGCGGTGGTGTCGACCCACCGGCAGGTGCTCTTCGCCGCCCGGGCCATCCAGGCCCGGCTCGGGTACCGGGCCGACGACGTGGTCTTCTGCTGCCTGCCGCTCTCCTTCGACTACGGGCTCTACCAGGTCTTCCTGGCCTGCCTCGCGGGGGCCCGGCTGGTCCTGGGCGACCAGACCGACGCCGGGCCGCCGTTGCTGGGCCGCCTGGTCGACCAGCGGGTCACCGTGCTGCCGCTGGTCCCCAGTCTGGCCGTGACGCTGTGCCGGCTGACCGCCCGCGCCGACCGCCGTCCGGAGCGGCTCCGCCTGGTCACCAACACCGGCGCGGCGCTGACCGACGCGGTGAGCGCCCGGCTGCGGGCGCTGCTGCCACAGGTCGACGTGGTGGCCATGTTCGGGCTGACCGAGTGCAAGCGCATCTCCGTCGCCGAACCCAACCTCTACCTGACCCGGCCCGGCTCGGTGGGCCGGCCGCTGCCGGACACCGAGGTCCGGATCGTCGGCCCGGACGGTACGCCGCTGCCGCCCGGCGAGACCGGTGAACTCGTGGTACGCGGGCCGCACGTGATGGCCGGGTACTGGAACGCACCCGAGCTGACGGCCCGACGGTTCCGGACCGACCCGTTCGGCCAGCCGGTACTGCACACCGGTGACCGGTGCCGGCTCGACACCGACGGCTACCTGTACTTCGTCGGCCGGGACGACGACATCTTCAAGCAGCGGGGCGTCCGGGTCAGCACCACCGAGATCGAGGGGGCCGCGATGGACGTACCCGGGGTGGAACTGGCCGCCGCGCTCCCCCCGGACGACGGGCACGGGTCGCGGCTCGCCGTCACCGGCGACCTCACCCCCGAACGGCTGCGCAAGGAACTCGCCGACCGGCTGGAGGAGCCGAAGATGCCGGCCGAGTGCCGGGTCGTGCCGGCCCTGCCGCTGAACGTCAACGGCAAGGTGGACCGGCGGGCGCTGCGCGACGGCTGGGACCACGTCCGATGACCCCCGACGCCCTCGCCGGCCGGTACGGCACTCCGCTCTACGGCTACGACCTGGCGGCCCTGCGCCGGGCGCACGACGACCTGCACCGGGCCCTGCCGCAGCCGTCCACGCTGTACTACTCGCTCAAGGCGAACCCGCACCCGGCCCTGGTGGCGGCGCTGGCCGCGCGGGGCTGCCACGCGGAGGTCACCTCGTCCGGGGAGGTGGCGGCGGCGGTCGTCGCCGGGGTCGCCCCGGAGCGGATCCTGCTGACCGGACCGGCCAAGACCGGACAGACCATCGGGTACGCGCTCGACTGCGGGGTACGCCGGTTCTCGGTGGACTCGCCGGTGGACATCGCCCGCGTCGACCGGGCGGCCGGGCGGTACGGCACCCCGGTGGACTGTCTGCTCCGGGTGAACGCCGACGTCGGGGTACCCGGCATGGGCCTGTCGATGACCGGTACGCCGTCGCAGTTCGGGGCGGACGCCGGCTGGGTGACCGCCGCACCGGGGGTGTTCACCGGTCACCGGTACGCCCGGATCACCGGCCTGCACCTGTACATGGGCACGAACCTGCCGGACGAGGAGGTGCTGCTGCGCCAGTTCGGGGTGGCCGTCACGGTGGCCCGGCACCTGACGGCGGTCCTCGGTGACCTCGACGAGATCGACCTGGGCGGCGGTTTCGGTGCGCCGTACGCCCGGGCCGGTGACCGGCCCCGCTTCCCGACCCTGGCCGGGCGGCTGGCCGACCTGCTCGACCGGGAACTGCCCGGGTGGCGGGACAAGGCACCCCGGGTCTCCTTCGAGTCCGGCCGGTACCTGGTGGGCGACTGCGGCACGCTGGTCTGCACGGTGCTGGACCGCAAGGACTCCAAGGGCGAGACGTTCACCGTCCTGGACGCCGGGATCAACCACCTCGGCGGGATGGCCGGGCTGCGCCGGCTCCCCCCGCTGGTACCGACCGTGCAGCCGGTCGACCCCGGTCCGGTGCCCGCCCCGGCCGGCGATGCCGGTGCGACGGCACGTACCTCGGTGGTCGGTCCGCTCTGCACCCCGCTCGACTCGCTCGCCCGGGCGGTACCGCTGCCGCCGGTCCGGGTCGGGCAGTACGTGACGGTGCCGAACGTCGGCGCGTACGGCCTCACCGCCAGCCTGCTCGCCTTCCTCGGCCATCCCGCGCCGGTGGAGGTGGTCCACGACGGGGACGTCGTGGTCGACGCCGGCCGGCTGCACCTGACCCGCCACCCGGTACCGGAGAGCACTCCGGCAGAACCCACCGACGAAGGGACCCGACCATGACCGACCAGGGCATCGATCCGGCGTTCGAGGCGGTGCTGCGCCGCCGCCTGCGGAACCTGCCGGCGGAGACCCCGCTGGACCCCACCGCGCCCCTGACCGACCTCGGCCTGGACTCGATGGAGGCGGTGGAACTGGTCTTCGACATCGAGGACGAGTTGGGCGTGGCACTCCCCGACGACACGCTCACCGGGGACACCTTCGCCACCGCCCGGTCCCTCGGCGCGGTCGTCGACCGGGTCCGGAGCGAGCCCACGTCGAGTCCGTCGTGACGGCCACCGCCGTACCCCGGCCCGCCGCCGGTGGGCTCGACGACCTGCGGTCCCGGGTGGCCGCCGTCCGGCCGGTACTGCGGAACCAGGCCCGGGCCGTGGACGCCTCCGCCGCATTCCCGGTGGCCGGGCTGACCGCGCTGCGGGAGAGCGGCCTGCTGGGACTGCTGGTACCCGCCCGGTACGGCGGCCTCGGCGGTGACCTCACCGACCTGGTCCGGGTCGCGGCGGACCTCGCCGCCGACTGCCTCTCCACCGCGATGATCTGGGCGATGCACGGTCAGCAGGTCGCCGCCCTGGTGGCGTACGCGACCCCGGAACTGCGCGCGGAGCTGCTGCCCCGGGTCGCCGCCGGAGAGGTCTACCTCGCCTCGGTCACCTCCGAGCGGGGCAAGGGCGGTCACCTGCTGACCGCCGAGGCGGCCCTGCACCGCGACGGTGACCTGCTGCGCGTCGAGCGGGACGCGCCGATCGTCACCGGTGGGCGGCACGCCGACGGTTTCCTGATCACGATGCGGGACGGCCCGCAGGCCCCGCGCAGCGCGGTCTCCCTGGTCTACGCCGACCGGACCGCGCTCGACGTCCGGGCCAGCGGGTCGTGGAACCCGATGGGCATGCGGGGTACGCACAGCGGTGCGCTCCGGCTGACCGGCACCGTGCCCCTGGCCAACCTGGTCGGCGCACCGGGCGGGTTCCGGACGGTGGCGGTGTCGACGTTCGCCCCGGTCGGGCACCTGGCCTGGTCCGCCTGCTGGCTGGGGGCGGCCCGGGCGGCGTACGGCACGGTGCTGCACCTGCTGCGCAGCAACGCCGGTCGTCGGCAGTTCGACATCCGCTCGGACCTGCTGCGGGTACGCCTGGCCCGGGTCCGGCTGGACCTCGACACGACGGCCGCGCTGCTCGCCCGGTGCCTGCGGGACGTACGGGACGCCGGGGACCTGACGGCACCGGCGGTGCAGCTGCGCCTCAACGGGTTGAAGGTCCACGCCGCCGAACGCAGTTTCGCCGTGGTGGACACGCTGGTCGAGCTGACCGGGCTGCGGCACGGCTACCTGCGGGACGCCCCGTTGGCCCTGGAACGGGTCTTCCGTGACCTGCGCTCGGCCAGCCTCAACTACGGAAACGACCGGCTGCTGCTGGCGAACGGGGCACTCACCCTGCTCGACCGGGGCGTCGACCTTGGGGAGGAACGATGGTGAACATCCCGGATGCCTGGTACAACATCCTGGCCGACCTCGACTTCGCGCTGCCGCCGGACGTGCAGCCCGACCTGCCGGCCGGGGACCGGGCCGGTGGGATCGACCCGCAGGTGCCGCTGAGCCTGGTCCGTCAGGAGATGTCCCGCGAGCCGTGGGTGCCGATCCCGGCGGAGGTCCGCGAGCGGTACGCCCAGTGGCGCGACACCCCGCTACGCCGGGCCACCAACCTGGAACGGGCGCTCGGCACCCGGTCGCGGATCTACTTCAAGTACGAGGGCGGGAACCTCACCGGCAGCCACAAACTGAACACCGCCGTCGCCCAGGCGTACTACTACCGGAAGGCGGGGGCGACCCGTCTGGCGGTGGCCACCGGGGCGGGCCAGTGGGGTACCGCCGTCGCCGCCGCCTGCCAGATGTTCGGCCTGGAGTGCCACGTCTACATGGTGCGCAGCAGCATGACCGGCAAGCCGTACCGGCGCACCATGATGGAGCTGCTGGGTGCGCAGGTGACGGCCAGTCCCAGCGACCGGACCGGGGTGGGGCGCCGGTTCCTCGCCGCCGGTGACCACGGCGGCACGCTCTCCGTCGCGCTCGCCGAGGCGGTGGAGGAGACCCGGACACCGGGTACCCGGTTCTGCGCGGGCAGCGGGGAGACGTACTCGCTGCTGCACCAGACGGTGATCGGCCTGGAGGCCCGGGCGCAGTTGGCGGAGCGGGACGTCTGGCCGGACGTGGTGGTGGCCGGGCTCGGTGCGGGCAGCAACTTCGGTGGCCTCGCCTTCCCCTTCCTCGGGTCGGCGCTGCGCGGCGAGCGTGCGGTGCGCTGCCTGTCCGTGGAGCCGGCGGCCTGTCCGAAGCTCACCCGGGGCCGGTACGCCTACGACTACACCGACAGCTCGGAACGGACCGCGCTGCAGAAGATGTACACCCTGGGGCACCGGTTCACCCCGCCCGCCATGCACGCCGGTGGCCTGCGGTACCACGCCACCGCGAAGGTGGTCAGCGCGTTGTACGACCGGGGACTGATCGAGGCCGCCGCCTACCAGCAGCGGGAGATCTTCTCCTCGGCGACCCTGTTCACCCGCTGCGAGGGGATCGTCCCGGCGCCGGAGAGCGCGCACGCCGTGCACGGGGCGGTGGTGGAGGCGGCGAGGGCCGACGAGCGTGGGGAACCGGCCACCATCCTCTTCGCGCTCAGCGGGCACGGCATCTTCGACATGGGCGCCTACCGCTCGTACCTCGACGGCGAGATCGCCGACGACATCGTGCCGGACGCCGCCATCGCGGCGTCGCTGGCCCACCTGCCGACCCAACCGGTGTCCAGCGACGTGTAGGCGACGTGGTCCGTCCGACGGGGACGACCAGGTCCGGAAGGAGGGTACGGTCGTGCGACCGCAGTCTGTGCAGGAGGAGTTCCGTTCGTTCATGAGCCACTGGCCGACCGGGGTCACCGTGGTCACCAGCGTCGACGACGGGCAGCCGGTGGGGTGCACCGTCAACGCGATGATGTCGGTGTCGCTGGCTCCGCCGCTGCTGGTCGTGGCGCTCGACCGGGCGAGCCGCACGCTGGCGGCGGTGGAGCGGCGGGAGGTCTTCGGCGTCAACGTGCTCGCCGCCGACCAGCGGGAGCTGTGCCGGCGGTTCGCCGCCGGTCCGGCGCGGGACCGGTTCGCCGGGGTCGGGCACCACCTCCGGCACGGGGTTCCGGTGCTGTCCGACGTGGTGGCGGCGGCGGTGTGCCGGGTACGGCAGCGGATGGCCTGCGGGGACCACGTCCTGCTGGTCGGCCTGCCGGTGTGGCACCAGGTGGGGGACGGCACGCCGTTGCTGTTCCACCGGCGGGGTTACCACGGGCTGGACCGGGCGGAGGAGACGCGGTGACGGCGCCGTTCACCGTGCGGCACGATCCGCCGTCCGGGGTGGCGGTGGTGACGATGTCGGGTACGGCGGCCGGCAACGCGATGGGGGCCGGGGTCTGGTCGGACCTGCCCGGCCTGGTCACCTCCCTGGACGCCGACCCGTCGGTACGCGCGGTGGTGCTGCGGGGCGCCGGGGACTGCTTCTCGGTCGGTCTCGACCTGCGCTGGTACCTGGTCCACTACCAGCGGATGCGGCGCGCCGGGGAGGGGCATCCGGCCTTCCGGGCCCGGCTGCTCGACGAGGCGCTCGGCATGCAGGACGCGTTGGTCGCGATCACCCGGAGCCGCCTGCCGTTCGTGGCGGCGGTGCACGGCGCCTGCGTCGGCGCCGCCCTGGAGCTGGCGGCGGCGTGTGACATCCGGGTTGCCTCGGCGGATGCGTACTTCTCGCTGCGGGAGGTACGCATCGGGGTGATCGCCGACCTGGGGGCGCTGCAACGGCTGCCCCGGCTGATCGGGGCCGGCGCCACCCGGGAGCTGGCGCTGACCGGGCGGGACGTACCCGCCACCGAGGCGCACGCCCTGGGTCTGGTGACCCGGGTACGGGACTCCGCCCCGGACCTGTTCGACCATGCGGTCGGGGTCGCCGCGCTGATCGCGGCCAACCCGCCGCAGGTGGTGGCGGGGATCAAGGCGGTCTGTGAGCACACCCAGGACCTGCCGGTGGCGGCCGGGATGCGGCACACGGCGGTGTGGAACTCGGCCTTCCTGCCGTCACCGGAGCTGACCGGGCTGCTGGCCGGGGTGCTCCGGCCGTCGAACACCCTCGATGCGCCGGGCGCACCGGACGACGGCGCCGCACCGGACGACGGCTGAGGCCGCCGGTCTCCCGCACCGCCCCGGACGCCCGCCACCCGCGCGGCGCGCACGCATGCACCACCTGATGGTTCTGCCCTATCGTGTTGCCGGCGGTAGCGGACCGGTCGCGCTGCGCGGACGGTACGCCCCGGGAGGGGGTGCCGACCGGCGCTCCGACAGTTCCACCCGCACCACCTCCCCGTGCCCGGGTCCTGGAAGGAAGCCGATGCCGAACCGCCACCGGAACGCGACGTTCACCGGGGTCACCGCCGGGGTCACCGCCGGGCTGCTGTGGGGGTTGGCCTTCCTGTTACCCGAGCTGCTCCGGGGCTGGTCGGCGGTGACCATCACGATGGGGCGCTACCTCGCGTACGGCCTGGTGGCGCTGCTGATCTTCGCGATGGCGGGGGCCGCCCTGCGGCGGCAGGCCCGGCAGCACTGGCGGGCGGCGTTGACGTTCGCGGTGACCGGTAACGTCGGCTACTACCTGCTGATGGTGCTCGGCGTGCAGGCGGTGGGCGCCCCGGTCACCGGCATCGTCATCGGCTGCATGCCGGTCACCATCGCGGTGGTCGGCAACCTGCTCGCCCCGAGCTATCCGTGGCGACGGTTGGTGGTGCCGATCGCCCTGGTCCTGCTGGGTCTGCTGGTCGTGAACGTGGTGGAGTTGCAGCAGGCGGCCCCGGCCGGCGCCTCGTCGGCGGGGGTGAAGGCGCTCGGGCTGCTCGCCGCGTTCAGCGCGGTCGGGCTCTGGACCTGGTACGCGATCGCCAATGCCCGGTTCCTCGACCGGCACCCCGAGGTCCCGCACACCGGCTGGTCCACGGTGATCGGGCTGGGCACCGGCGCGGTCGCCCTGCTGGCGGTGCCGCTGGCCCTGGTCACCGGTCAGCTCGGCGGGACCGGCGGCGGGGAACTGCACCTCGGTGGGCTGGTCGGGGCCTCGATCGTGCTCGGCGTGCTGGTCTCCTGGGGTGGCACGGCGCTGTGGAACGTGGCCTCCGGCCGGCTTCCACCGACGGCGGCCGGCATGCTGATCAGCGTGGAGATGATGGCCGGGTTCGGCTACGTCTACGCCGCCCGTGGGCAGTGGCCGCCGCTGACCCAGGTGGTCGGCTTCGCCGCCGTGCTGGCCGGGGTGCTGACCGTGATCCGGCTCCAGTCCCGCACCGCGCAGGCGGCCGGCACGGCGGCGCCGGCACCACCCGGTTCCTTCCCGGGCCGGGAAAAGCGACTCCGGTCAGTGAATGAAGGCGCCCGGCAATAGGGCTGGCATTTCCTGAACAGATCATTCCCGCGCCATCGGGCCAGGAATGTGCACGTAACGTGACCTGAGAGAATCCTGACAACGCTGACCGGCAGATACGCCGATCCGGTCGGGCAGCCGCCTGCCAACACGCCCCGCCGAATCCGGCACCGTCCCGGTCTACCGCCGCACCGGAGGCCCATCGTGATGGTCGGATCCCGGAAGTTAATCCATTGACGCACATCTATGCTTGTTTGTTCAGTATGCGCAATGATCGATAGGCGGAACAAGTCCCCGAAATGCAATAGTAAAAAGCGTCGTCAGCAACAGGGGGAATGTTATGTGGGAGCTGCTGGGTCTGCAAGAACATGACGAGATCGTCTATCGGCAGGACGTGGTGGACCCGGGAGCAGACGTTTCGCGGGTGGCCGAGGCCACCGGCCTCTCCCCGGAGGCCGTGACCGCCAGCCGCCATCGGCTGGTGCAGTGCGGGCTGCTGCGGATGACCACCGGCGGCACGATCAGCGCCACCCCGGCCGGGCCCAGTTTCGTGACCGAACGCCTCCGGGGCGAACTCGACGCGGAGTACGCCCGCAAGCGCGGCCAGCTCGCCGTGTTCCAGGCGGAGATGACCCGCCTGGTGAGCGAACGGCTCTTCGCGCCCTCCCCCTGGCCCGAGTCCGGCCCACTGGTGCACCGGCTGCCGAACCTGGACGCCGCCGTGGTCAAACTGGTCGAGCTGATGCACTGCGTACGCCGCGAGGTGATCGGTGTCGAGCCCGGGTCGGGGCAGCTCCCGGGGAACGTCCTGGACGGCGTCCGGGCCGCCGAGCTGGCGGCGCTCAGCCGGGGCATCCGGGTCCGCACGATCTACCCGCCGACCGACCTGGCCCACCCGGCGATCCGACGTCGCGTGGAGGCCAAGATCCGGGCCGGCGGCGCGGTCCGTACCATCGCCACCGCCTCGCCCCGTCTCTTCGTCTTCGACCGGTCCGTCGCGGTCCTGCTCGACGAACAGGGACCCGGACCGGACAACGCCCTGCTGGTCCGGGAGACCGCCCTGGTCCGGACGGTCAACAGCCTCTTCGAGAGCTGGTGGGCGCTGGCCCGGGACGCCGAACCGCTGCTGGCCGGGTCGTCCGAGGAACTCTCCGTCCAGGACAAGATCATGCTCCGTCTGCTCGGCGACGGCCTGAAGGACGAAACCGTCGCCAAGCGACTCGGCGTCTCGGTGCGTACCGTCCGACGCAAGGTCTCCGACGTCCTGCAACGACTACCCGCCGACAGCCGGTTCCAGGCCGGCGTACGGGCGGTCCGCCGGGGCTGGATCTGACCGCCCGATCCCGCCACCGCCGCTCCGGGCGCTCCGGGCGCTCCGGTCAGCGCCGGTCAGCGCCGGTCAGCTGCGGCCAGGACAGAGTGACCATCATCCGGACGCTTTGCTCTGCTTCAGCCCCGGCAACACTCACCCGGAGTAACACCTCTCCCTTCGGCCAGGGATCGACGCAGGCACATTTGCGCAGCCTGATGCGGGTGTTTCCGATAGTGAAGCAGAGCAAAGCGTCCGAGGCGCACCACCGCTCCCCACCGACAGAATCACCCGAGGTGACACCGAATCGATTGACGTTGTTTGATTCCTTCTGGCGTCATCTGACAACGGCCGGAGCAGCCGGCCGGTATTTCCCACGCCGACCCGCGCTCTGTAGGGATGTCCACCCCCCGGCCCACCCCGCCACGACCGGGCCGGCAGTCCCCAGCAACGGGAGGAAACGTGTTCCGGAGTACCACCGGGCGACGCGCCCGCCGCTCCACCCTCGCCCTGCTCACCGGCACGGCCGTGGCGGCGCTGCTCTCCGTCAGCTCCGCCGGCGCGGCGCCGGTCCAGGACCGGTCCGAGGTGGGCGTCAGCGCCCGCACCGACGTCTACATCAAGGACGTCAGCGCCGACCTCGGCTACCAGCCGCACAGCTACGACCCGCTCTGGAAGAGCCCGGACATCAAGGTCTGCCCGACCGCCATCGAGTGCGCGGTGAGCCAGAACCCGAGGGTCGGGGTGACGAACTACATCTTCGTCAAACTCCGGAACCCCGGCCCGTACGGCACCGGCACCGACAACGGCACCCTCCGGGTCTACCGCACCACCCCGGGCGGCGGAGCCAACTGGCCGGGCGCCTGGACCCAGATCGGCGCGGTCAGCGTCCCGGTCTTCGCCGGGGTCACCACGGTCACCATCCCGTGGAACGGCGTCCCCGGCCCGGGTCACTTCTGCCTGCTCGCCCGGTGGGTCTCCCCCACCGACCCGTTCACCTTCGAGGGCCCGAGCATCAGCACCAACGTGCGCCACAACAACAACATCGCGTGGCGCAACGTCGACTCGGTCTACGTCCTCGTGGGTGGCCCGATCGTCTGGCGGCCGTTCGCCATCGGCAACCCGCTGACCACGGCGGCCCGCAGCAGCGTGACGTTCCGGCAGACCGGTACCGGTTTCCAGAACGCCGGTGGTCGGCTCGTGGTGGACCTCGGCCCGACCCTGACCGAACGCTGGCTGGCCGGCGGCGCGGTCGGCAAGGGCATCCGGCAGGTCGGCCAGACCCAGTTCGAGGTTCTCGACCCGGCCACGGCCAGCATCGACAACCTGCTGCTCAACGGCGGTGAGCGGGTCGAGTTCGGACTGAACTTCACGGCTGCCGCGCTGACCACCGAGAAGGCCAGCATCGACGTGATCCAGGTCGGCCCGGACGTGACCGGCGAGGAGCGCGCCGACCTCGGCGGCGTGCAGTACGACATCACGGTGGGTCGCCAGTAACCAGGCGGACCGGTGGGGGGTGGAGGTCGCGGGCGCGTCCCGCGGCCTCCACGGTCGTTTCCGACACCTCCCGCACCGGGACTGCCGCGCCGACCGTCCGGGTCAGCGGAGACTGACCCAGGCGGTCGCCACCGCGTACCCGGTGGTCCGCGCGCAGAGCTGCACCGGGCCGGACGGCGGTACCCCGAGCGTGAAGAAACCGACCGGATCGACCGGAGCCTCCTCGTAGCGGCCGGTGGCGCTGCGCGCCGCCACCCGCCCACCCCGGGCCGGGGAGAGCTGGCCGACGATGCCGGTCCCGGTCACCTCGATCTCGACGACGACCGGTCCGGACCGGAACGACAGCGTGCGTGACCCGCCACCGGACCGGACGGCACCGGCCGGCTCCGCGTCGCACGCCGAGTCGAAGGTGAGCTCGGCGATCGTCAGTTCCGCGTCGACGGTACGCCAGCTGAACGCGGCCAGCGCCGCGGTCAGGAACTCCTCCCCGACCGGCCCCGAATCCCGTAGTGCCGCGCCCAACTCTGCCAGCAGGGCGTCGTCAGCGGCCGGCGGCCACGGCTCCATCCCGTTCACCTCCGCTCGCCCCGGTGTCCGCCGCCCGGCCCACCAATGCGGCCAGTGCCGGACATCTGCGCAGTTTGTGCAGGCAGCGGGCCTGCGTGGGGCCGATGCTGCCGATCGGCATGCCCATCCGCTCCCCCACCTCGCGGTAGCTGGCCGGCGGGTCGGCGGCGAGCAGGGCCAGCAGTTCCCGGCAGCGCGGCGGCAGCTGGGCGAAGGCGTCCCGCAGGGCCTGCTGCCGTTCCGCCCGCAGCAGGTCCTCGTCCGGTGCGGTCGAGTCCACCAGCAGGTGCACCCCGACATGCCCGTCGACCGACTCGTCGTACGGGTCGAAGGGCTGGGTACGTCGGCCGACCCGGAGCAGCCGGTAGCACTCGCGGCGGGTCGTGGTGGCCAGCCAGGCGGCCAGCGCGTCGGAGTCCCGTAACCGGTGCAGTTGCTCCACCAGCCGCAACCAGACGGTCTGGTTGACGTCGAGCGCGTCGGTGCGGTCCAGTCCGTACCGGCGGATCACCGCCAGCACCAGCGGGGTGTACCGGCGGACCAGCGCGGACCAGGCCGCCTCGTCACCGGCCGCTGCGGCGGCGACCAGACCGCCAACGGCAGAGTCGGTCATCGGTGCACCGTCCGGTGCGTGGCCGGGGCGGTCACCCGACGAGGACGCCGAAGTCGGGATGCCACGCGGTACCGGCGAGCAGGGCCAGCCGGGCGGTGTCCGCGTCCACCCCGGTGGCGGTCATCAGGGCGGCCAGCCGGCCCGAGACGTGGGCGGCGGCGAACGAGGTACCGGCCCAGGCGGCGAACCCGGAGAAGACCCGGGTCGGCTGGCCGGCGAGCACCAGTTGACCCGGCACGTACGTGCTGGTGCGGTCGCCGATCGCGCAGGCGTCCACCCAGCCGCCCCGGCTGCTGTACGGCGCGGCCACCGGGCCCGGGGAGCCGGGGCTCAACGCGGCCACGCCGACCACCCGGTCCAGGGCGGCCGGCCAGGACGGGCGGCTGGTGCCGGCGTTGCCGGCGGCGGCGACCACGGCCACCTGCTGCGGCAGGCCGGCCAGGAGGTTCACCATGGGCAACGGCGGCTGGTCGTCCTGGGTGAAGTAGCCCAGGGAGAGGTTGACGACGGCCGTCCCCGCGCTGAGCCGGCCGATCGCACCGACCAGCATCTCCTCGTCACCGATCCCGCTGGCGTCGAGGGCCTGTTCGGGGTCGAAGCGCACCCCGGGGGCCGCCTGGCGGACCACGCCGGCCACGAACGTGCCGTGCCCGCCCTGGAGGGCCAGCAGGTCGGCCCCGGTGTAGAGCGGGTCCTCGTCGTCGGTCTGCGGGGCGTAGTACCCACCGAGCCACTGTGGGTGGAACCCGCCGGCCGAGCGCCAGATGCCGGTGTCGCAGATCCCGACGGTCACCCCGGCGCCCTCGCCGACCCGGGCCGGATCCGGTGGGGCCAGCGCGGTGGCGACCCGGGGTGGGCCGCCCGGGTTGCCCATGATGTTGCCGAAGCCGACCGCGACGTGGTGCGGCTGCACCAGCGGGACCGGCTGGCCGTACCACTGGTGCGGGTCCCGCAGCCGGGTCACCACCCCGGGGATGTCGGTCTCGTAGGCGAAGACGAGCCGGCGGACCCCGCCGAAGCCGTTGCCCTCGTTGACGACGTACCCGTACGACCGCAGTTTGGCGAGCACCCGTGCGGTGTCGGCCGGGGCGACCAGCAGTTGCCGGGGCCGGTAGAGGAACTCCCGTCCGGCGGTGAGGTGCCGGCGTACCGCCGGATGGTTGGCGACCAGCTCGGCGAAGGCACGGGCGTAGGCGTCGTCGGCCGACTCGGCGCCGGCCGGGGCGGGCCGGAGCGCGGCACCGAACGGTACGGCGGCGGCCAGGGCGGACCAGGCGAGCACCTGCCGGCGGGAGAACCGGCCGGTGGGCTCGGGCACGGCGGGCTGCGCAGGCGACACCGGGCCTCCAGGGGGCGTCGGGAGGAGCATGGTCGGCAGCCTCGGGGCGGTCGCTTCGCAACTCCGACCCGCCGGCCCCGACAATTATTCCAAGCAATAGTTGTCTGTCAATTGGTAGTCAGTTATCCGACCGGCCCCGGCATTGTCCGGTGGGACCGACGTTGACCGTGCCGCACCGGTCGGGGATTCTTCATGCATGGTCGTCAGCGCCGGCTCCGGCGCCCCCACGGCGCAGACCGCTCTGGACAACGTCCAGCGTTATCCCCGCGAAGCGATCGCCATCGGTCGGCAGGTACTCGCCGGGCGGGCCGACGCCGACGAGCGGTCCACCGCCGAACGGGCCATCGGCCTGGCCCTGCGCGAACTCAACGACCTGCCGGGAGCCCTGTGGCACCTGCGCCGGGCGGCCCGGACCGGCCGGTCCGCCCGGGTCCGGGCACTGGCCCGGATGAGCCTGGGCTACGTGCTGGCCAACGCCGGGCAGACCACCGCCGCGCTCCGCGCGGTCGGTGCCGCGCTCCCCCGACTGACCGGCGCCGACGCCGGTCGGGCCCGGATGCAGCGCGGCGTGGTGCTGCACTACCGGGGCCGTTTCGCCGAGGCGGTCCGGGACTACGACGTCGCCGTCGAGATCGCCCAACGCGAGGCCGACCTGCTGCTGGAGGCCCGGGCCCGGAACAACCGGGGACTGCTCCACGCCCACCGGGGCCACGGTCGCGGCGCCGACGACCTGACCCGGTCGGCCGCCATCTTCCGCCGGCTCGGGCTCGACCTGGCCGCCACCGACGTGCGCTGGAACATCGGTATCGCCGCCGGCCAGCGGGGCGACATCGTGGCAGCGCTGCGCTGCTTCACCACCGCCGACGCGGAGTACCGGCGGCTGAACGTCCCACGACCGGCGCTGCTGCTCGACCGGTTCGAACTGCTGCTGTCGGTACCGCTGGTCGAGGAGGCCGTCGAGGTGGCGGACACCGCCGTCCGCGAACTGCGCCGCCGGGGCATGGCCTCCGACCTCGCCGAGGCACTGCTGGCCCGGGCCCGGGCCGCGTTGCTCGCCGGGGACCTGGCCACCGCCACCGAGGCCGCCGACGCGGCCCGCACCCGGTTCCGCCGTCAGGGCCGCCGGATCTGGGCCGCCTTCGCCGGGCACGTCGCGCTGCGCGCCGAGTACGCCCGGGGCACCCGCACCCCGGCGCTGCTCGCCGCGATGGTGCGGACCGCCGACCGGCTCGACGCCAGCGGCTGGCCCGACCCGGCGCTGACCACCCGGATCGAGGCCGCCCGGCTGGCCGGCACGCTGGGTCGGACCGGCCGGGCCGCCGACCTGCTGGCGGTGGCCGCGCGGGCACACCGCAGCGGTACCGCGTCCCGCCGGGCGCAGGGGTGGTACGCGCTGGCCCTGTCCCGCCGGATGACCGGGGACGAGCGGGGCGCGGCCCGGGCCCTGCGCCGGGGACTGGCCGTGCTGGACGGCCACCGGGCCGCGCTCGGCGCCACCGAACTACGCGCGCACAGTGGCGCGCACGGGCAGGAACTGGCCGCCGAGGGTCTGGACATCGCGGTCCGGGCCGGCGCCCCGGCCCGCGTACTGACCTGGGCGGAGCGGTGGCGGGCCAACGCGCTGCGGATGCGGGCCGTCCAGCCACCGGCCGACCCCGAACTGGCCGCCGCCCTCGCCGAACTGCGGATGGTCAGTACCGCGCTGGAGGACGCGCTGCTCGCCGGTCATCCCGTGCAGGCGCTGCGGCGCAGCCAGGCCCGGTTGGAACAGCGCATCCTCCAGCTCACCCGCGCGGTGGGCGGCGGTGGTGGGCTGGTCGCGCCACCCGGGGTACGGGCGCTCTGCGCCACGCTGGGTCCGGCCGTCCTGCTGGAACTGGTGGCGCACGGGGACCGGCTGCGCGCGGTACTGGTCCGCGACGGGCGGGCCAGCCTGCACGACCTGGGGCCGCTCGCCGAGGCGGTCCGGCAGGCCCGGGCACACCGGTTCGGGCTGCGCCGACTGGTCACCACCGGTGACACGGCCAGCGCCCGGGCCGGGGTCGACTACGCCGCCGCCGCGCTGGACCGGCAGCTCTTCGACCCGGTACGCCGGCAGCTCGCCGACCGTCCGCTGGTGCTCGTGCCGATCGGCGCGCTGCACGCCGTACCGTGGTCCGCCCTGCCGACCGGCACCGGACGCCCGGTCACGGTCGCCCCCTCGGCCACCGCGTGGCTGCGGGCCGCCGGTCGGGCCGCACCGGCCGGCCCACCGGTGCTGGCCGCCGGCCCGCGACTGCCCGCCGCCGAGACCGAGGTACGCCAGCTCGCCCGGGAGTTGACCGCGCCCCGGGTGCTCACCGGCGCCGGGGCGACCGTCGGGGCGGTGACCGGCGCGCTGGACGGGGCGGGACTGGCGCACATCGCGGCGCACGGCACGTTCCGCGCCGACAACCCGCTCTTCTCCACGCTGGATCTGGCCGACGGGCCGCTGACCGCGTACGAGTTGGAACGGCTGCCCCACCCGCCCGGCTGCGTGGTCCTCTCCGCCTGCGACTCGGGCCTGTCCGGGGTACGCCCCGGGGACGAGGTGATGGGGTTCAGCGCCGTGCTGCTGGCGTCGGGTGCCCGCAGCCTGATCGCCACCGTGCTGCCGGTACCGGCGGACCTGACCACCACGTTGATGCTGGACCTGCACCGGCGGATGCGCGCCGGGGTGCCCCCGGCGCAGGCGCTCGCCGCCGCCCAGCGGGCCTTCGACACCGGCGCGGACGGGGCGGCCCACGCCACCGCGGCGGCCTTCGTCTGCTTCGGCGCCGGCTGAGCGTCCCCGCCCATCCGCCGCTAGGGCAGGGTGCTGCGGTACGGGGGCATGAACCGCAGCCGGGGCATCTGGTCGGCGAGTACCCCGCCGTCGACCACGAGATGGGTCCCGGTGACGTACCGGCCGGCGTCCGAGGCGAGCAGGAGCAGCGCACCCACACAGTCGGCGGGGGTCCCGTACCCGCCGCGCAGCGGGATGCGCTGCTCCCAGGCCGCCTCGAAGGCCGCCCGGTCGAACGGGAACTCCCCGTCGATCGGTGTGGCGATCATGCCAGGGGCGATGGTGTTCACGGTGATGCCGTGCGGCCCCAGTTCGGCGGCGAGCGAACGGGTGAGCAGCTCGACCGCGCCCTTCGAGGCGTTGTAGTGGGCCAGTCCGGCCTCCGCCACCAGGCCGTTCTTCGAGGAGATGTTGACGATCCGCCCGGCCACCTGATCGGCGATCATGTGCTCGGCGACCCGCTGGGCGAGGAAGAAGACCGCGTCCACGTTGACCCGCATCAGCTCCCGCCAACCGGCCACGGTGATCTCGTTGAAGTGTTCCAGCCGGGCCACCCCGGCGTTGTTGACCAGGATGTGCAGCGGCCCGTGGGCCGCGCGCAGCCGGTCCGCGAAGCCGCTGATCGCCTCGGTGTCGGCCAGGTCGAAGGCGTACCGGTGGGCGGCCCGGCCCCGCCCGGTGACCTGGTCGGCGACCGGGCCGAGGTCCACCCCGGGGCGGTCGACGAGGATCAGGTCGGCACCGGCGGCGGCCAGCCCGACCGCGAACGCGGCACCGAGGCCCCGGGCGGCACCGGTCACGACGGCCGTCCGACCGGTCAGGTCGAACGACGGCGGTACGGCCGGCGGGCCGGCGGGCGGTACGGCGGTCACGACAGCCCCAGCAGGTCGAGCGACGGACGGTGGATGAGTTGCTCGATCTGGTCGACGTCGAGCGGGTCCAGCCCGGGGATGCCGGGTACCCGGCCCACCTTCCGCAGCCCCTCGACGGAGGCGTCGACGGTGGTGAACGGGTAGTCGCTGCCGAAGAGCAGCTTCGACCAGACCCCGTAGTCCTGGACCAGCCGCAGGCTGTGCCAGAGCTGGAACGGCCGGTAGTGCAGCGCGGAGACGTCCGCGTAGACGTGCCGGTGCTTGCGGATCACCGCGATGCACTCACCCTCGTACGGGTGGCCGAGATGGGCCAGCACCATCCGCAGTTCCGGGTGGCGGATCGCCACCTCGTCCAGGTGCACCGGCAGCGCGTACCGCAGCGGCGCGGTGGAGACGAAGGTGGTGCCGGTGTGCACCAGCAGCGGCAGGCCGTGCCGTTCGGCGTAGCCGTACAGGTCGTCGTAGGCGGGGTCGGCCGGGTCGAAACCGGCGTACATCGGCATCAGTTTGATGCCGCGCAGGCCGAGGTCCCGGTGGCCGTGCTCCAGTTCGTCGCGCCAGCCCGGCTGGGTCGGGTCCAGGGCGAGGTACCCGGTCAGCCGGTCCGGGTGGGCGGCGACGTACGCGGCCACCGCCGCGTCGTCGACCCAGAGCCCGGAGCGGCGGGCCTTGCCGCCGACCACGATGGTCCGGGTGTCCGCCGGAGCGGTGGCCGCGTACTGCGACCACCGCACCGTCAGGTCCACCTCGCCGCCGTGCGCCCGGGCCGCCTCGGCGGCGAACGGGTCGCCGACGTGGTCCGGGCAGTCGAACAGGTGCGAGTGCACGTCGACGATCATCGCCGGTCCCGCTTCTCCCAGCCCTCGGCGAACATGTTCCAGAAGCCGTGGCTCGGCGGGTGCTCGGTGAAGACCTCGTCGACGAGTTCGATGCCGAGCCCGGGGGCGGTGGGCAGCGCGATGTGCCCGTCGACCACCGGCAGCGCGCCGCGTACCGCCTCGAAGACGTAGTCCTCCAGCAGCCCGTCGAAGGTCTCCAGGATCTTGAAGTTCGGCATCCCGAGCACCGCGTGCACCGAGGCGGTGGTGCACAGCGGCGAGTTGGAGTTGTGCGGCGCGACGACCATCGCGTGCTGGTCGGCGATCGCGGCGAGTTTGCGGACCTCGGTGAACCCGCCGGCCATCGACAGGTCCGGCTGGATGATGTCGACCGCCTCGGTGGCGAAGAGCCGGGCGTACTCGTAGCGGTTGTGGAAGTGCTCGCCACCGGAGATCGGCATGGTGGCCCGGGCACGCAGTTCGGCGTACCGCTCGATGTGCGTCCAGGGCAGCGGCTCCTCGAACCAGCCCAGGTCGAACGGTTCCAGCTCGCGGACCAGCCGCATGGCGGTGTGCATGGCGAACCGGGCGTGCCCCTCGACGAAGAGGTCCACCTCGGGGCCGACCGCGTCGCGGACCGCCGCCACGATGTCCACCGACCGGCGCAGCTCGGTGCGGGACAGTTCGCCCAGCCCGGCCCCGAACGGGTCGAACTTCAGCGCGGTCCAGCCCCGGGCCACGGTGTCCCGTGCCCGTTCGGCGAAGGCGGCCGGTTCCCGGTCGCCGGTGTACCAGCCGTTGGCGTAGACCCGGACCCGGTCGCGGCAGGCGCCGCCGGTGAGCCGGTACGCCGGTACGCCGAGGGCCTTGCCCATCAGGTCGTAGAGCGCCTGGTCGACGCCGGAGACGACGACCCCGCCGACGTCCCCGCCGCGCAGGTAGTCCCCCTGGTACATGCGCAGCCAGATCTCCTCGACGTCGAACGGGTCGGCGCCGATCAGGTGCCGGTCGGCCATCGCCTCGGCGAGCTGGCAGGTCTCCCGGGAGCGGTACGGGTGGGTGATCTCGCCGACGCCGGACAGCCCGGCGTCGGTGTGCACTCGCACGTAGGAGAAGTCCCGCCAGGCGGTGCCGAGGGTGAGGGTCTCGACCCGGCTGATCCGGCCGGCCGGCCCGACCGGTCGGGTCTTGTCGACGGTGAGCATCAGGATCCCCCTCCGGCCGCGTTCGGCAGCGCGCCACCCATGGTGGCGGTACCGGCCTGCGCGCCACCCATGGTGGCGGTACCGGCCAGTTCGGTCACCCCGCCGGCGGCCAGGGTGTCGGCGACCGCCGCCCGGGTGGCCTCCAGCAGCCGGTCCACGTCGGCGTCGGTGTGCGCGTACGAGATGTGGCTGCGCTTGAGGTTGAGCGGCAGCTCGAAGATGCCGTGCTCGGGTAGCCGCCGCCGGTAGCCGATGAACATGCCCGCATCGTTGCGCAGCAGGTCGTCGTACGTGCGGGGAACCGGCCCGGACATGAAGTAGCTGACAAAGACCGAGCCGTACCCGGTCACCACCGCGTCCACGCCGAGGTCGGCGAAGACCTCGGTCAGTCCGGCGCGGACCCGGTCGCCGAGCCGGTAGACGTGCTCGTGCACGGGTTCGTCGCGGAGTTTCGTCAGGGTGGCCAGCGCGGCGGCGACGACGGCCGGGTGGCCGTTGTAGGTGCCGGCGAAGAACGCCGGGGCGCCGGGGTGGGTGCTGAACAGGTCCATCAGGTCGGCCCGGCCGCCCAGCGCCCCGATCGGGTAGCCGTTGGCGATGGCCTTGCCGAGGGTGGTCAGGTCGGGGGTGATCCCGCTGATCCGCTGCCACCCGCCGAGGTCGTGCCGGAAGCCGGTGATCACCTCGTCGAAGATGAGCACGCTGCCGGCCCGGGTGCACTCGTCCCGCAGCGCCGCCAGGAACTCCTGGTCGGGCAGGAGGCAGCCGACGTTGTGCGGGACCGGCTCGACGATGACGGCGGCGATGTCGGCGCCGTGTTCGGCGAAGGCCGCCCGGACGGCCGCCACGTCGTTGAAGCGCAGCACCAGGGTCGCGTCGAGCACCTCCGGCAGGATGCCGGTGGAGATCGGGTCGGGTACGCCCACCCGGTCCGGGGCGGAGATGACGTTGAGGCTGACCGAGTCGTGCCAGCCGTGGTAGCAGCCCTGGAACTTCACCACCAGCCGACGGCCGGTGGCCGCCCGGGAGACCCGCAGGGCGTGGAAGGTGGCCTCGCTGCCGGTGCTGGTGAGCAGCACCTTGTCGATGCTGGGGATCAGCCCGGCGAGGGTCTCGGCGAGTTCCACCTCGCCGTCGGTGACGGCCACGCCGCACAGGTCGAGCCGCTGGCCGACCGCCGCGACGGCGGCGTTGACGTCGGGGTCGTTGTGGCCGAGCAGGGGCGGCCCGAAGGCCGCGTGGTAGTCGGTGTACTCGCGCCCGTCGGCGTCCCAGAAACGCGAGCCGGACGCCCGGGTGATCACCAGGTCGGTGAGCCCCGGGATGCTGCGCTGCCCGCTGTTGACGCCGCCGGGGATGACCCGGCGGGCCCGCTCGGCGAGCGAGGTACCGGACGGGGCCGAACGTGAATTCACACCTAACTCCTCATCGGTGCGGGACCGCGACCCAGCCCGGTCGCGGCGCCCGCGGTGTTGTCCGCCGCAGGAGGAACCTTGCCAAAATCCAGAACACTGTTCGGCATTGCCAAACGTTGTTCGGGATACTAGACACGCCTGATCGCCATGGTCAACACGCATACGACGCTTTTCCCGAACGAATTTGCTACGCTGTTCGGCCTTGGCGAACACCGTCCGTATTCCTGCCCGAAAGAAGGACCATGACCGTCACCGAAGATGCGGACACCTCCCGCTACCTGGTGCGCAGCGTCAGCCGCGCGGCCGAGGTGCTGGAGGCGCTCGCCGCCGCCACCCCCGGCCAGGGGCTCAGCGTCACCGACGTGGCCCGGGCCTGCGGCCTGTCCAAGAGCGCGGTCTTCGCCACCCTGCACACCCTCTGCCAGCACGGACTGGCCGCCGACGACGGCGAGGGGATGAACCGGCGCTACCGGCTCGGGATGACCCTGGCCCGGCTCGGGGTACGCGCGCAGGAGCAGCTCTCGCTGCGCGACATCGCCCGGCCGGTGCTCACCGCACTGACCCGGGACACCGGGCTCAGCTCCCGGCTGGCCGTACCGGAGGGCGCCCACGCGGTCGTCATCGACCAGGTCAGCAACGGCGAACGGATCCAGATCGAGCTACGGATGGGCACCCGGGAGCTGCCGCACTGCACCGGGCTGGGCAAGGCACTGCTGGCCGAGATGACCCCGGCCCAGGTCGGCGACCTGATCGGCCGGGTCGGCCTGCCCCGGCGTACCGACCACACCATCACCGACCTGGACTCGCTGCTGGCCCACCTGACCGACGTCCGGCAGGCCGGGTACGCCCTCGACGACGAGGAGGACGCCGAGGGCGTGTTCTGCATCGGCAGCGCGCTGCGGGACCACACCGGCGGCTGCGCCGGGGCGATCAGCGTCACCGGCCTGAAGCTCGGCCTGCCGAGCTGGCGGTACCAGGAACTCGGCCGGCAGGTCCGGCAGGCCGCCGAGGAGATCTCGACCCGGCTCGGCCACGCCTTGACACCGCCTCCACCTGCTGTTTAACGTCTCCGCCAACGTCCCGGCCCCGGCCGCGACACATCTCGGGCAACAGCTGACTCCCGTCGCACCGCAGCCCCGGTCACGGGACGTATCCGGTCAGCAGTTCCGCCGCCTGCGCGCCCCGCGCGTTCGCCCGACCTTCCCGCCACCGGCGTGTCCGCGCCGGTCGGCGCCCCCTGCCCGGTGCACGGCGTCCCGCCGTACCCGGCCACCCCCACCGCCGTACGGTGCCCCGCCGTACGGCCGGACCCGAAGGTTGAGGCTGCCATGGGTCAACCCGGCTCGTCCGCACTTCCCCGCGACCCGGTGCTCCAGGTGGACACCGTCGCCGCGCTACGCCTGATCACCCCCGCCACGCTCGCCGCCCGCACGGTCGTCCGGGTGGCCGGGTACCACTCCCCCGGCGACGGCGGCGGCACCCTGCTGCGCTGGGACCCGACCAGCACCGCCGCCGGCAACGGTGGCACCGTGCACGACCCGTACGGCCGGCCGGCCGGGCGGTGGCTGGCCCTGCACACCGGGGTCGGCGACTTCCGGACCTTCGGCGTCTTCGACCGGGACACCCCGGCCGACGCCGCGCTGGACGCGATGGTGGCCGACCCGTCGATCCGCCGGATCGAGGCGCACACCGACCTGCGTTTCGTGAAGCGGCACACCTTCGACCGCAGCGACATCGAGCTGGACTTCGGCGGGCACACCGTGCACACCGACGGGATCGAGCGCAACACCCACGACAACCCGTTCGGCGCGGTGCTCTACTTCCGGGGCCGGGTGACCGACACGACGATCACCCACACCCTCACCGAGACGGTGCCGGAGCTGTCCGACGTGTTCCAGGTCCCGGACTCCGCACGCTTCGCGGTCGGCCAGTGGTGGACCGCGACCAGCAACGCGCTCGCCGGCCGGGACGAACGTGAACTCCAGAAGATGGTCCAGGTCACCGCGATCGTGGACGGTACCCACATCCGGGTGAACTACCTCAACGGCTGGGAGCTGGCCCCGGGCCGCACCGTCACCTGGACCCGGGTCGAGCCGGTGCAGCGGGCGCACGTCCGCAACATGGTCTTCCACGGCTACGTCGCCTTCACCGGCGAGTACCCGGGCTCCGGCCCGGACGACCGCGAGTACAGCGGCTCCCACCCGGTCGCCTACGAGTACGCGGTCCGCTGCGACGTCTCCGGCATCGACGCCACCGGCACCTGGTGGCCGGTGATCATGCGGCGCTGGTGCACCCACTTCACCACCGCGGACTGCACCCTGAAGAACCCGCCCACCGTGATGTACGGCGGCGCCGGCTACCTCACCCAGCAGATCTACTGCCTCTACGGGCACATCGTCGACTGCCGCAGCTCCAACGCCCGGCACCTCAACGACCTGACCGCCTCGGCGTACTGCACGGTGGAGAACTGCCACGGCGACGGCGACGACGCCGGCGGCAACCCGTTCACCACGCACGGGCAGTACGAACACGACCTGGTCTTCACCGGCAACTCCGGGCTGATGGACATCGCCAACAGCGGGTCCCAGTGGGGCATCAGCGCCAAGCGGATCACCATCCAGCGGCACGTCTGCTCCTGGTTCGTCGCCGGCACCAAGATCACCGACCTGACCCTGGAGGACGTCCGGGTCATCGCCCGGTCCACCTTCGACCCCGCCGGCACCCTCCAGGTCAACGCGGACGGCATCCAGATGCGCGGCTGCTCGGCCAGGACGCTGAGCATCGCGCAGCGCTCGGCCCGTTCCCGTCGACCCAACATCATCGCCGACTGCGACTTCGACCAGCCCGCCGGCACGGTGATCGTGCAGACCCCGGTGAGCAACCCGGTGCACTTCGTCCGGACCACCTTCCGGGGCCTGAACGGGGCGATCCTGCGCGGCGCCGGCCCGGTGCACTTCACCGACTGCACGCTGACCGGGTCACCCGACGCGGCCCCGCTGAGCATCGGCAGCGCCGAGGTGGTGGTGCACGGCGGCACCCTGACCGACACCGGCATCGAACTCTCCGCCGTCCGCGACCAGCGCCTCGTGGTCGACGGCGGGGCCCGACTGGTCGGCACCAACGCCCGGAGGGCGCTGCTGTCCCGGGCCGCCGGGCCGGGGAAGGTCCGGGTCGAGCTCGGCGCCTGCACCAGCAGCACGACCGACGCCGACACCGCGCACGTCCGGATCGACACCGGCACCAACCGGTACCGGGCGACCGGTACCCGGTTCTCCGGCGGTCGGCTGGTCCTCGCCGAGGCCGGCTTCGGCGGCGAGTCGACCCTGCTGCACACCGGATGCGTCGAGGAGGGGGTCGCCCGCGCGCTGCCCGCCGACTCCGCCCGCGTCGCCACCGGCGACAACCTCACCCTCTGACCTGCGCCCTGCGGACAAGGAGTACCCCCGTGAACAGCTCCGAACCGACCACCCGCCGTACCCTGCTGCGCGCCTCCGGCCTCGGCGGCCTGGCGCTCGCCGGCACCGCGCTGGCCATGCCCACCTCGATGGCGTACGCCGCCCCCGAGGAACCGGCCGCCGCCGCCCAGCCGCTGAGCCCCGGCCGGGACGCCATCGGACACGTCCCGACCGTCGCCGCACTGCTCGCCCTCGCCCCGGACCAACTGCACGACGGTCAGGTCGTGCACGTCGACGGGCACCACGCCGCCGGGGACGGCGGCGCCCGACTGGTCCGCTGGGTGGCGGCCAGCACCACCGCCGGCAACGGCGGCACCGTACTCGACCCGCACCGCGACGCCCCGGCACCCGGCCGCTGGCACCAGTTGCACAGCGGGGTCGTCGAGTTCCGGCACTTCGGCATCTTCGACGCCACCACCCCGGCCGACGCGGCGCTCGACGCGATGGTCGCCGACCCGACCGTGTACCGCATCGAGGCCCACTCCGACCTGCACTTCGTCAAGCGGCACAAGTTCTTCCGCAGCGACCTGGAGCTGGACTTCGGCGGCCACACCATGTCCACCAACGGCATCGAGGACGCCGGTCGGGACGACCCGTTCGCCGCGGTGCTCTTCTTCCAGGGCCGGGTCACCGACCAGGTGCACACCCACAAGCTGACCGAGACGGTGCTGGAGGGCTGGGACTCGTTCCAGGTCGCCGACTCGGCGGCGTTCGCCGTCGGCCAGTGGTACGCCGTCGAGGTCAACCAGCTCGCCGGCCGCTGGGAGAAGGAACTCCAGAAGCTGGTCCAGGTCACCCAGATCATCGACGGTACGCACATCCGGATCAACTACAAGAACGGCTGGGAGCTGGCCGCCGGCCGTACCCTCACCTGGACCCGGATCGAGCCGGTGGCCCGGGTGCACGTGCGCAACCTGGTCTTCACCGGCAACGGTGCCGACCAGTACACCGGCTCGCACCCGCTGGCCTACGAGTACGCGGTGCACTGCGACGCCACCGACATCGACGCCACCGGCACCTTCTGGCCGGTGATCATGCGCCGCTGGGCCACCTACTTCCACACCGCCCGGTGCACGCTGACCAACCCGACCTCGGTCACCTGGGGCGGGGCCGGCTACCTCACCCAGCAGATCTACTGCCTCTACGGACACGTCGAGGACTGCCGTACCTCCAACGCCCGGCACCTCAACGACTGGACCGCCTCGGCGTACTGCTACGTGACCAACTGCCACGGCGACGGCGACGACCAGGGCCCGTTCGTCACCCACGGCCAGTACGAACACGACCTGGTCTACACCGGCAACTCGGGGCTGATGACCTTCGCCAACTCCGGTGCGGCGTGGGGCTCGGCGGCCAAGCGGATCACCGTCCGCAAGCACGTCTGCTCGTGGTTCGTGGCCCGGGTCAAGGTCACCGACCTGACCCTGGAGGACGTCCAGGTGATCCGCAAGGCGGGCCTGGCCGGCTCCGGCATGATCTGGGTCAACGCCGACGGCATCCAGATGCGCGGCTGCTCGGCCGACGACACGCTGATCATCTCGCAGGCCTCCACCCGCTCCGGGCGGCCCAACATCATCGAGGGCTGCACCTTCCGGCTGGCCACGCCCGCCACCCAGGTGGTGCAGCCGAACGTCACCGTGCCGGTGCATCTGGTCCGCTCGACCGTCACCGGGCTCAACGGGCACACCTTCAACGGCACCGGCGCGCTGCACCTGACCGACGTGACCCTGACCGGTGCGCCGGAGGCCGCCCCGATCGTGGTCAAGGCCGCCGAGGTGCGGATCACCGGCGGCACCCTCACCGACACCGGGATCAAGCTGGCCGGCGCCGCCGACCAGCGGATCACCGTCGGCGGCGGCGCGGTCGTCCGGGGTACCAACGCGGCGAAGGCGCTGCTGAGCCGGGACGCCGCCACCGGGGCCGTCCGCTGGGAACTGGGCAGCTACCTGAGCACCGCCGGGGACGGCGACACCGCGCACGTGCGGATCGAGTCCGGCCGCAACCGGTACGCGGCGGTCGGTACCCAGTTCACCGGCGGCCGGCTGCGGCTGACCGACGGTGGTTTCGGTGACGGGTCGTACCTGCACCACACCGGGTGCGTCGAGGAGGGCGTGGTCGACCGGACCATGCCGGCCGCCGGCCCCCGGGTACGCGACGCCGGGAACCTGAGCGTCTGACCCCCGTTCCGGGCGGCCGGCGGTGGAGCCGGCCGCCCTGCCGGGCGGTCCGGCCCGGTGGCGAGTGAGTGAGGAGAGTGTCGTGGAGCAGCAGGACCGGCCGGTCCGGGTGGCGCTGGTGGGCGCCGGCAACCGGGGCCAGACGTACGCCCGGTGGGTGGCCGACCACCCGGAACGGGCCACCCTGGTCGCGGTCGCCGACCCGCGCCCGCACCAGCGGAACCTGGTCGCCTCGGCACATCCCGGTGCGGTCGGCTTCGCCGACTGGCGGGACCTGCTGCTGGCCGGGGTACCGGCCGACGCGGTCATCGTCGCCACCCAGGACCGGATGCACGTGGAGCCGGCCGTGGCGTTCGCCTCGGCCGGCCACCACCTGCTGGTGGAGAAGCCGTTGGCGCCCACCGCCGACCAGTGCCGGCAGATCGTCGACGCGGTACGCGCCACCGGCGTACTCTTCGCCGTCTGCCACGTGCTGCGCTACACCCCGTACACCGACCTGGTGAAGCAGGTGGTCGACAGCGGGGTACTCGGGGAGATCGTCAGCGTCCAGCACCTGGAGCCGGTCGGCTGGTGGCACTACGCGCACTCCTACGTACGGGGTCCGTGGCGCCGCGAGGATCTGGCCACCCCGATGCTGCTGGCCAAGTCCAGTCACGACCTGGACTGGCTGGGCTACGTCACCGGCCGCCGGATCGAGCGGGTGGCCAGCTTCGGCGGGCTGCGGCACTTCCGCCCCGACCAGCGCCCGGCCGGGGCCGCCGACCGGTGCCTGGACTGTGCGGTGGAGCCGACCTGCCCGTACTCGGCGTTGAAGCTGTACCTGCCCACGCTGCGCGAACGCGGGCCGGTCTGGCCGGTCAGCGTGGTCACCGACGGCACCGACGAGGCCGCGCTGACCGACGCGCTGCGTACCGGCCCGTACGGGCGCTGCGTGTACGCCAGCGACAACGACGTGGTCGACCACCAGGTGCTGGCGATGGAACTGACCGGCGGGGTGACCGCCACCTTCACCATGACCGCGTTCACCGAGCAGACCCACCGGCAGACCCGGCTGTTCGGCACCCACGGGATGCTCACCGGGGACGGCGAACGGGTCCGCGTGCACGACTTCCGCACCGACACGGTCGAGCAGTTCGAGGCGGGTACGGTCGGCGGCTCCACCGCCGCCGACGACCACGGCGGCGGCGACAGCGGCGTGATGGACGCGTTCGTCCGGGCGGTCGCCACCGGCGACGGCCGGCACATCCGCTCCGGGCTGGACGAGTCGCTCGCCAGCCACCTGGCGGTCTTCGCCGCCGAGACGGCAAGGCACAGCGGCACCGTCGTCGCCGTGCCCGCCCAGTGACCACCTGACACATCGAAAGAGGACACATGAGGTTCATGCGGATCGGACCGGCCGGCGCGGAGCGCCCGGTGCTGTTCGACGGCACCGACCACTTCGACCTGAGCGGGGTGACCGCCGACATCGACGGCGCGTTCCTCGCCACCGATCCGGTCGGCCGGGTACGCGCCGCCGGGCCGCTGCCCCGCGTCGACGTCACCGGGCAGCGGGTGGGCGCGCCGGTGGCCCGACCCGGTGCGGTGCTCTGCATCGGGCAGAACTACGCCGCGCACGCCGCCGAGTCCGGTGCCGAGCCACCCGCCGAGCCGATCCTGTTCTTCAAGTCCCCGAACACGGTCGTCGGGCCGTACGACGACGTGCTCGTCCCGCGCGGCTCGACCCGGACCGACTGGGAGGTGGAGCTGGCCGTGGTGATCGGTACCCGGGCCCGCTACCTGGACTCCCCCGCCGACGCGCTCACCCACGTGGCCGGGTACGCGGTCACCAACGACGTCTCGGAACGGGACTTCCAGTTCGCCGACCCGGGCGGGCAGTGGGGCAAGGGCAAGTCCTGCGAGACGTTCAACCCGCTCGGACCGTGGCTGGTCACCCCGGACGAGGTGGGCGACCCGCAGCGGCTGCGGCTGCGGTCCTGGGTCAACGACGAGCCCCGGCAGGACTCGTCCACCGCCGACATGATCTTCGACGTGGCGTACCTGCTCTGGCACCTGTCGCAGTATCTCGTCCTCGAACCGGGCGACGTGGTCAACACCGGCACCCCGCAGGGGGTGGCGCTGTCCGGCCGGTTCCCGTACCTGGCCGCCGGGGACACGATGACCGTGGAGATCGACGGGCTCGGTCGGCAGCACAACCGGCTCGCCCCGGCATGACCGGCAGCGTAACCTACCGGTCGGCCACCCCGGCGGACGTACCGTCGCTGCTGGCCACCTGGGCCGAGTCGTTCGCCGGGGCGGACGTCGGCCTGCTCTGGGCCCGGGACCCGGGCAGGCTGCCGCGCACCTTCGTGGCGGTGCGGGACGCCGAGGTGCTCGCCGCCGTCTACTACCTGCCCCGGCGGGTCCGGGACGCCGCCGGGCACGTCGACCTGGTCGGCGGGGTGGCCAACGTGGCCACCCGCCCGTCGGCCCGGGGGCAGGGGCACGTGCGGCGCCTGCTCGACCTGGCCGGTGCCGCGATGGCCGCCGACGGCTGCGCCTGGTCGCTGCTGTTCACCGGCACCCCCGAGGTGTACCGCAGCAGCGGCTTCCGGTCGTTCACCCTCGACTACCGCAGTGGTCGACCGGTCCGGCCGGCAGCACCGTTGGTGCCGGGCTGGTCGGTGCGGCCCGCCCCGCTGGCCGACTGGCCGGAGATCGCCCCGGTGCACCGGGCCTTCAACGCCCGTCGCCCGCTGAGCACCGTCCGCACCGCCGACGACTGGGGGCGCCGGGTGCCGTTCTGGTACGCGCCACCGGCGGAACTGCTGGTCGCCCGGCAGCACGGCCAGGTGGGCGGGTACCTGGTGACCCAGCGCTCCGACGACCGGCTGCGGGTGGCGGAGGCGGCGGTCTGGCCCGGTCAGGAGGACGCCCTGGCGGCCCTGTTCGCCGCCGTGGCGGCGCGGGCCGGGTCGGCGGGGGTGACGTGCATCGAGGCCCGGCTGCCCGCCGACCCGGCGATCGAGCTGGCGCTGCCCTGCCTGCTGACCGACCCGGTGACCGAGACCGACACCACCGGCATGGTCCGGCCGGTGCACGCCACCCCGGAGCACCTGACCGCGCTGCTCACCGCGCCCGGTGCCTTCCACTGGCCGGGTGACTACCTGTGAGCCGTCCGGTGCGGGCTGCCGGTGAGGTCGAGCAGGTCACCCCGGTGGTCGCCGGGCACGGCGAGGGGCCGGTGTGGTGCCCGGCCGAGCAGCGGCTGTGCTGGGTGGACCTGCTCGCCGGGGACCTGCTCTCCTACGATCCGGTGACCGGCGGCGTCCGTCGCCGGCACGTCGCGGACGTGCTGGCGGCGGTGCGCCCGAGGGCGGGCGGTAGGCTGGTCGCCGCCGTGGAGCGAGGGTTCGCGCTGCTCACCCCCGACGCGGTGGAGCTGCTGCCGGAGGTCTGGGCGGACCCGTCGGTACGGATGAACGACGGCGGCTGCGATCCCCTCGGCCGCTTCTGGTGCGGCTCGATGGCGTACGACGCGGCGCCCGGCCGGGGTGCGCTGTACCGGCTCGACCCGGACCGCTCGGTGCACACCGTGCTGACCGGTGTGACCGTCTCCAACGGGCTCGCCTGGACCCGGGACGGCCGGACCGCCTACTACGTCGACTCGGCCACCCGGCGGGTGGACGCGTTCGACGTCGACCCGGTCAGCGGTGAGCTGACCGACCGGCGACCGGTGGTGACCGTGCCGGCCGGGGCGGGACTCCCCGACGGGCTCTGTGTGGACGCCGACGGCGGGATCTGGGTGGCACTCTGGGATGGTGGCGCGGTGCACCGGTACACCCCCGACGGTCGGCTCTCGGCCGTGGTGGCGGTGCCGGTGGCCCGCCCGACCGCCTGCACCTTCGGCGGCCCCGGTTACGCCGACCTGTACGTCACCACCTCCCGGCAGGGGTTGCCGGCCGACGACCGGTCACCGGCGGGTGCGCTGTTCCGGTTCCGGCCCGGGGTGACCGGCTTCGCCGCCCATTCCTTCGCCGGCTGACCCGACCGACCGACCTCGTCGCGGTTTTCAGGAAGTCGGGGTGTCGGAGCCGTCCGGATACCCCGACTTCCTGAGAACCGCGACAGGAGGCTGAGGCCCCAGACAACGGAGCAGCCGGCCCGGCGTGCCCGGTTGACCGGAGCGCGGGCGTCGTGGTCTGCTCGACAGGTACCCGTAATGACAATCGTTACTGTTCCCGCCCGGCTCGGGAGGACCATGGCGCCGGTCGAGGCCCACCTGTTCCTGCTCGCCGGGCAGCACCCCGGGGTGACCGCCGCGCAGGCGTTGGCCGACGCGCACGCGTACGGGCTGGCTGCCGAGGCCGCCGGCTACGCGGGCGTGTGGATCGCCGAGCACCACTTCATCCGGTACGGGGCCTGCCCGTCGGCGGTCGCCTTCGCCGCACACCTGCTCGGCGCGACCCGCCGGATCACGGTCGGCACGGCCGCCTGCATCCTGTCCAACCGGCATCCGGTCGCGCTGGCGGAGGAGGCCGCCCTGCTCGACGAGCTGTCCGGCGGGCGGTTCCGCCTCGGGATCGCGCGGGGCGGACCCTGGGTCGACCTGGAGGTGTTCGGCACCGGGCTGGCCCGCTACACGGAGGGCTTCGCCGACGCCGTCGACCTGCTGGCGGCGTGGCTGTCCGGGGCGCCGGTCGTCGCCGGCAACGCCGCCTTCCCGTTCCGGCCGGTGCACGTCGTACCCCGGCCGCGCCGGCCGGTGCCGGTGTGGGTCGCGGCCACCTCGGCGCCGACCGTGGAACTCGCCGCCCGGTACGGCTTTCCGCTGCTGCTGGGCCTGCACGCCACCCTGGCCGAGAAGGCGGCGCTGCTGGAACGGTACGCCGAGGTGGCGGCGGCGCACGGGCACGATCCCGGCGCCGTCGGCCACGCCAGCGCGCACCTGGCGTACCTGGCCGACGACGACGCCACGGCCGCGCAGACGGTCCGTCCCGGGCTGTCCGGCCTGTTGGCGGGTACCGACGACTACGTCCGGCTGGACGGGTCGACCGGGTCCGCCCACCGGCGGGACCGGTACGTGGCACACCTGCTCGACCTGCATCCCGTGGGCGGGGTCGACCGGTGCCGGGAGCGGATCCGCGCCGCCGCGCAGCTGCCCGGGGTCCGGCACCTGCTGCTGATGGTGGAGGCCGCTGGCGGTCGGGACCGTACGGTGGCAAACGTCCACCGGCTCGCCCGGGACGTGCTCGGCCTGGCCCCGACGCCGGCCTGACCCGGCCGGCCGGGGACGACCGCGCCGCCCCGGTCAGCGGCCCGGCGTGAGCGGAAACGGCGGCCGACCGCGGAGAGTCAGCGGTCCTCGCGGAAGTCGACGTGCCGGCGGAGCAGCGGGTCGTACTTGCGCAGCACCAGACGGTCCGGGTCGTTGCGGCGGTTCTTGCGGGTGACGTACGTGTAGCCGGTGCCGGCGGTGCTGCGGAGCCGGACCACCGGTCGGACATCGGTCTGGCGGGCCATCTAGCGCTTCACCCCCCGGGCGCGCAGCTCGGCGACGACCTTCTCGATCCCCTTGCGGTCGACCGTCTTCAGCGCCTTCGCGGTGAGGGTGAGGGTCACCCAGCGCCGCTCGGACGGCAGCCAGTACCGGTGCTGCTGAAGGTTCGGGTTCCACCGGCGGCGGGTGCGCCGGTGGGAGTGGGACACCGCGTTACCGAAGCCCGGCTGGGCGCCGGTGACCTCGCACCGTCGGGACATGACCTGCTCCTCTGCACAGTCTTAATGAAAACGGTTTTCTTTTTAGCACAGACGCCGGAGTGGCCGACACCCCGACCCGGGTGCCGACGCCGGCGCTCACGCATTCTACAATGACAATCGTTTTCAACTGAACGGAGGACCGTGATGCCGTCTCCCACCGGACCGCATGACGCCACGACCGCGCCCACCGACGACCGGCCGGCACTGACCGTGCTCAGCGGGTTCTGGCCGGCCGCGACGTTCGCCACCGCCCGCGCCCTGCTCGCGGCGGACCCGTCCCTGCTGCTCATCCGGCACGACCTGACCGGCATCCGGGCCGGTCTGGTCCGCCGCGTCGTGCGCACCGGCAGCGGCATCGTCGAGGACGAACAGGTCGCCCTGGTCCACGGCTGCGTCTCCTGCACCCTGCGCGAGGACGTGCTGCCCACCCTGGCCCGGCTCGCCCGTACCGGCCGGGACCTGCTCCTGCTGCTCCCCGACGTGGTCGAGCCCGAGGCCGTCGCCGCCGCCTGCGCCCACTGTGCCGTCGACGGCACCCCGCTGACCGACCTGCTCCGCGTCGACTCCTACCTCACCGTCGTCGACGCCGAACACCTGCTCGACGGCCTGACCAGCACCGACGACCTACGCGCGCTCGGCATCCAGGCCGCCGACGACGACCACCGTGGGCTCGCCGACGTCGTCGCCCGGCAGATCGAGTACGCCGACACCGTCGTGCTGTGGGGACGGCACCCCGACGGGCCGTACGACACCGACCGGCTCGCCGTCCTGCTGCACCGGATGGCCCCCTGGGCCGCCCACTTCCGCCTCGACGACGACCTCGTCGACGCCCACGCCCTCACCCGCCAACTCCGGCACACCCACCGGCACCGCCCCGAGACCCCCAGCGTCCTCAACCGGGGTCTTCAGGGCCACGCCCTGGGCCTGCACGAACCGCACCCCGACCACGGCGTGGTCTCCGCCGTGTTCCGGGCCCGTCGACCGTTCCACCCGACCCGGCTGCACGACGTCCTCGAAGACGTCAACGCCGAGATCATCCGCTCCCGGGGACACCTCTGGCTCGCCAGCCAACCGGACACCGTCATCGGCTGGGAGTTCGCCGGTGGCGGGCTCGCCCTGGCCGGACTCGGGCCCTGGCTGACCGCCCTACCCGACGACCGGTGGACCCACGTCGACAACCAGCGCCGGCTCGCCGCCGCCCTCGACTGGGACCCGTACTACGGTGACCGGCACCAGCACCTCGTCCTCATCGGCCTGGACACCGACCCGGTCGACCTGCACCGTACCCTCGCCGGCTGCCTGCTCACCGATGCCGAACTCGCCGACGGCGAGGACGCCTGGCGCACCTGGCCCGACCCGTTCGCCGGCTGCTTCCCGCTCGCCGCGCCCCCGCGCGCCGACAGCGACGCCGCACCATCGCGGACCGGGTGAGCCCACCCGGCGTTCGTTGCCCAGCCGAGCCCGCAGCGCAGCCGCTCAGTCCAGGCCCATGGCCGTCACGTACCGCTCGGCCGGACCCGGTTGCGGGGGCGACGCGAGGCTGGCCCAGTAGACCCCGTTGGCCCGGCAGAGCAGGCCCGCCTCGACCAGGTACCGGCGGACCGTCACATGGTCCACCTCCCCGTCCGCGCACCACGTCCGCAACCGGTCGTCGACCGTCGCCTCGTCGTACCGCTGCTCCGGCGCGAACGAACTCCCGGCGATCCGTCGCAGCACGGCCAGCCGCCGCTGCTGCTGGGCCGGGAACCGGATCAGCCGCCCGTCGCGCAGGAACGGGCGCAGCTCCCGGTCGGCCTCCCCCGCCGGATCGGCCGACGGAGCTGCGGCGGTGTCCCGGGACAGCTCCCGCAGCGTCCCGTACGCCACCCGCAGGCCGTCGTCGTCGGTGACCACGAGGCCCTGCCCGGTCAGCTTGTGCAACGCCGCCACAGCCGTCCGGGCGGACAGTCCGGAGGCCCGTACGACCAGGTCGGGAGTGTGGGCACCGAGCGCGATCGCGGCGAGCACCCGCATCCGGTCGGGTTCGGCCAGCAGGCGTACCAGGGTCTCGGGAGTCAGGGCCTCAGGGGTCATCGACGGGTCGGGGCGTACCCGGCCGGGCCACCCCTCCTCCTCTCCGGTCACGCACGGTGGTGGTGGACCGGACGGCCCGCCACCACCGCCACCCTAGGTGGCCGGCAGGACGGGCGGCAGTGAATTGTTCCGCCGCCGGCGCGGTGGTGACAGGTGCCGACAGGACAGCGGGCGGAGGCGTGCCTTCCGCCTCCGCCCGCAGGTGGCGCCCGCTACCAGACGTAGTGCACGTTGATGTAGATCGGCGAGCCCCAGTCGACGTAGATCTTGATGGAGGCGCCGCCGTTCCACACCGCGACGTTGTGCACCGTGATCGTCGCCCCGATGAACTCGTTGCCGCCGCCGTCGACCTCGCTCGCCGAGACCACCACGGCCTGCCGCGGGGTCACCGGGAGGCCGCTGAGGTTGAGGGTCCACCAGCCGTTCCGCGCACCCCAGTAGTGGGTGTAGGAGCCGTAGGCCATGGTGGATGCCCCGCCGAGCGCCGCCGGATCGACGGTGGCGTTGGCCACCCGGGTCTGGGCCCGGAGGGACGGACCCTGGTAGACGGCGACGACCGCCCGGTCTGATGTCTCGTCCACCTGGGCTGCGGATGCGCCGCCGGCCACGAACATGGTGAGCACGAGCGCGGTGACACCGACCAGCGAAACCAGCTTCTTCATGGGACCTCCCGGTCGTCCGATGCCGCCGGCACCTGGTCCGGCGGCGGTCTGATTCTTCGACGAACGACCGTCGTCGGCGTCCTCCCACGGTCGGAACCAGCCGGCTGCCCCGGGACGGTCAGCGCGCGCCGCCACCTCACCCGTACGGGGTGGTACGGGCCCTGCACCTGCGGACCGGTCCACTTCCCGACAGAGACGGCGTGACACTTCCACCGGCCCAGCCGAGGGTGTCCCATAAAGAGCACGGTAATAGACGCTGATCTCTGACCTCTGGCTCTGGGGGTGGCCGTGACGGACGGACAGGTTTGCCGTACCAGCCAACCGATCCGGGTCGTCGTCGCCGGTGGGCAGCCGTTGCTGCGCAGGGGCGTCGTCATGCTGCTGACCGGTGAACCGGACGTCGAGGTGGTGGCCGAGGTGCCCGACGGTGTGGACGTGCTCGACGCGGCCCGGAGGTACCGACCCGATCTGGTCGTCCTCGACGGGCTGGACGGAGGAAACCTGGACGTCATCCGTACCGTCACCGGCGCCGGCTTCGCCGCCGATCCACAGCGGCCGGTCAGAGTGCTCGTCCTCACCGGCGACGGCTCGGACCTCACGGTCTACCGGGCCCTGCGCGCCGGGACCGCCGGACTGCTGCTCAGGGACACCGCACCGAACGAACTGCTCCGGGCCATCCGGGTGGTGGCCGCCGGCCTCGGCTGGCTGGACCCGGCCGTGACCCGGCAGCTGATCCGCGACTTCGCCGCCCGGTCGGAGCCGGGCGTGCGGACTCCGGCGGAGCTGCGCCAACTCACCAACCGGGAGCGGCAGGTGCTGACACTGGCGGCCCAGGGCTTCTCCAACACCGAGATCGCCGGCCGGCTCTTCATCACCGAGGGCACGGTCAAGTCGCACATGGGCCGGGTACTGATGAAGCTCCGACTGACCAACCGGGCGCAGGCGGTCGCCGTCGCCTACCAGAGCGGCCTGGTGGTGGTACCGCCCCGCCGCTGAACCCGGCGGGGTGGAGGCGGTCACCGGAGACCGTCGAGGAGGCGCCGGGCGGGACATCGGGCGGGCCGACCGTGGTCCGCCCGGTGGACGGATCCGAGGGCTCCCGTCACGGCGGTGTCCGCACAGTGGCAGGCTGGACAGATCACCAACGACGGTACAGTACCGGGAAGAACCACAAGAAACAGGAGCGTCCGGATGGTCACGGATGTCACCGCCACCGCCGAGTGGCAGGCCCTGCGGGAGCACGCCGCGCAGCTGCGCGGCGCCCACCTGCGGGAGTTGTTCGCCGCCGATCCGCACCGTGGGGAGCGGCTCGCCGGGCAGGCGGCCGACCTGTACGTCGACTACAGCAAGAACCTCGTGACAGACGAGACCGTCAGGCTGCTCGCCGCGCTCGCCGGGCGGGTACGGCTGACCGAGCGGATCGCCGCCATGTTCTCCGGCGCGCACCTCAACGCCACCGAGGACCGGGCGGTGCTGCACACCGCGCTGCGCCTGCCCCGGGACGCCACGCTGGTGGTCGACGGCCAGGACGTGGTCGCCGACGTGCACGCCGTACTGGACCGGATGGCCTCCTTCGCCGAACGGGTGCGCTCCGGGCAGTGGCAGGGGCACACCGGTGCGCGGATCAGCACCGTGGTCAACATCGGCATCGGCGGTTCGGACCTCGGGCCGGTGATGGCGTACGAGGCGTTGAAGGCGTACCGCGACGCCGGCATCACCTGCCGGTTCGTGTCGAACATCGACCCTACGGACATCCACGACACGATCCACGACCTGGACCCGGCCAGCACCCTGTTCGTGGTGGTCTCCAAGACCTTCTCCACCCAGGAGACCCTGGCCAACGCCCGCCAGGCGCGGCACTGGCTGCTGGAAGGGCTCGGTGGTGACGAGGCGGCGGTCGCCCGGCACTTCGTCGCGGTGAGCACCAACCGGCAGCGGGTACAGGACTTCGGCATCGACCCGGAGAACATGTTCGGGTTCTGGGACTGGGTGGGTGGCCGGTACTCGCTCCCCTCGGCGGTGGGCCTGTCGGTGATGCTGGCCATCGGGGCGGACCGGTTCGGCGAGATGCTGGCCGGCTACCACGCCATGGACGAACACTTCCGGACCACACCGGTCGAGCGGAACGTCCCGGCCCTGCTCGGTCTGCTGAACGTCTGGTACACCAACTTCCTGGACGCGCCGACCCACGCGGTGCTGCCGTACTCGCAGTACCTGCACCGGTTCCCGGCGTACCTCCAGCAGCTGACCATGGAGAGCAACGGCAAGTCGGTGACCGTCGACGGGACCCCGGTGACGTACCGGACCGGGGAGATCTTCTGGGGCGAGCCCGGCACCAACGGCCAGCACGCCTTCTACCAGCTGATGCACCAGGGGACCGGGCTGATCCCGGCGGACTTCGTCGCGTTCAGCGAGCCCCACCACGACCTCGGCGACATGCACGACCTGTTCATGTCGAACTTCTTCGCGCAGACCGCGGCGCTGGCCTTCGGCCGTACCGCCGAGGAGGTGGCGGCCGAGGGGACCGCCGCGGAGCTGGTGCCGCACAAGGTGATGCCGGGCAACCACCCGAGCACCTCGATCGTCGCGCCCCGGCTCACACCGGCCACCTTCGGCCAGTTGGTGGCCCTCTACGAGCACATCGTCTTCACCGAGGGGGCGATCTGGGACATCAACCCGTTCGACCAGTGGGGCGTGGAGCTGGGCAAGGTCATGGCCAACCAGTTCGCGCCGCTGCTCACCGGCACCGACGTGGACCTGGCTGCGGTGGACTCCTCCACCGCCACCCTGATCGCGCGGTACCGCCGGCAGCGGGGCCGGGACTGACCGACGGGGGTACGGCACGCCGGAGCCGTCCGGTGCGCCGTACCCCCGTCCGCCGTGGTGGGCAGGCAGCGGTGCCGGCCGGCAGTTACTGGGCCAGCTCGGCGACCTCGTCGGCGGTCAGTCGCCACGCGGTGGGGGCGGTGGCCGGGGTCGCGCTGCGGGCGGCTGCCGCGGGAGCCGGCGGGTCGGCGGGTCGCCGCCGGTGCCAGTCGGTGACGGCCTGGTAGGCGGCGGCCACCGACAGCAGGCGGTCCTCGCCGTAGGGCAGGCCACCGAGGATGGTGCCGATCGGTACGCCCGTCTCGGTGAAGCCGATCGGGAAGGCGATCTCCGGTAGCCCGAGGATGTCGAACGGCACCGGGCTGGTCTGCACCACCACGTCGCAGTGTGCGAAGAGCTGGTCCAGCACCCGTTCCATCAGCAGCAGCTTGGCCCGCTGGCCGGTGAGGAACTCGTTGGCGCCGAGCAGGGCGCCCTGCAACCAGCCGGTCACCGACACCCCGAACCCCCGCAGGTCGCTGCGCAGGTACGGCAGGAACGGTTCGCTGCGTTCCGGCAGTCGTACGTTGTTGAAGGCGTTCCCGGTGAGCAGGGCCCACTCGTCGGGCAGGGGCACGTCGACCACCTCGGCGCCCGGGATCGCGGCGAGTTTCGCCAGGTACGCCTGCCGGGCCAGGGCGGTGGCCGAGGTGCCGGTGGTGAAGCCCGGCAGCACGCCGATCCGGGTCTTCCAGCGCAGCGTCAACCGGCCCCGCCGGTAGCCGCGCCGATCAGGTCCGGTACGGCGGGCAGCCCCTGGGTACGCGGGTCGGCCGGGTCCTCGCCGGCCATCGCGGTGAGCATGATCGCGGCGTCCTTGGCGTCGCGGGCCAGCGGGCCGGGATGGTCCCGGGTGTAGCTGAGCGGGATGATGCCGTACAGCGAGACCCGGCCCATGGTCGGCTTGAGTCCGGTGAGGTTCTGCGCGTTCGACGGGGCGGTGATGGAACCGCCGGTCTGGGTGCCGGTGCCGGAGGTGGCCAGCCGGGCGGCCACGGCGGTGGCGGTACCGGTGGAGGATCCGCCCGGGTCGGTGCGGGGATCGGTCGGGGTCCAGGCGTTGACCGTGGTGACCGCCCCGTCGGGTGTGGTGGCCCGGGTGGTCGCCAGCGGCCCCATCTGGGTCTTGCCGAGCACGATCGCCCCACCGGCGGTCAGCTTCCCCACGGCGGTGGCGTCGAAGGGGGGCCGGAAGTCCCGGAACAGGTAGGAGTTGGCGGTGGTGGGCACCCCGGCGGTGTAGTAGTTGTCCTTGATGGCCAGCGGGATGCCGTGCAGGGCGCCCCGGCGCGGTCGACCGGCGAGGTCCCGGGCCGCGGTGACCGCCGCGTCGGCGAGGACCAGGTTGAACGCCCGGTACGTGGCGTCGTACGTCGAGATGCGGGCGAGGTACGCCTCGACGAGCTGTTCCGGGGTGAGCCGGCCGGCCCGGATCAGCCAGGCCGCCTCGGCGATGGTCAGTTCGGTCGGGTCGGCCACCGCGTCCGGACGGGGCCGGACGTACGCGTCGGGCCCGTCCAGGCCGGCGTTTGGTCGGGGTGCCGGCCCGACGGGCGTCCGGGTCGGCCCGGCCTGCGCGACGGCGGGTAGGGCCACGGCGCCGCCGACGGCCGAGGCGGCAGCCAGTGCGGCGGTACGGGCCAGGAAGGCCCGCCGGTCGATGCTGCGGTCGACGGGAACGCTGCTCATCACTTCCGCCATTCGGTGCTGATCGAGGGGTAGAGCAGCGGGGCCGGCTGCTGGGACAGGGCCGTGGCCACGGCCGGGTCGGTACCGGCCGGAGCGGGTAGCTGGTACGCGGCCAGCGTGGTGACCGTGCTGCGGACGAAGGACCGCAGCGACGCCAGGACGCTGTCCTGCCCCGGTGAGCCGGTCTCCGGGTCCGGGGTGGTGCCGGGTGGTAGCTGATCGAGGTCGATACCGAGCGCGGCGAGCCGGGCACGGATGAGGATGTCCAGCTCAGCGTCGGTCGGCGGGGTGGGTGCCATGGTTCTCCTCAGGGGGTGGGAGACAATGCCCCACTGTCGGAGAGGCCGATGTCACCGGCATGACGAGATGATCTCGATGGCGTGAACCGGCGCAGGTCAATGCCCCGGCGGCCCGGCGGCCGGGGTGGGTCGACGCCCCGACGACCCGCCGGCCGGGGCGGGTGACCACGGCCAGGGCACCGGACGGAGGGCCGCCTCGACCAGCAGCGCCTCGACGCTCCACAGCAGCCGCTCGGCCTGTTCCGCCGGCAGGTACCCGGTGTCCACCGTGACGACCAGTTCGACCGCGCCGGGCGCGTCGACGATCTGGATCCGGCAGCGCCAGACGAATCCGGCCAGCTCCTCCCGCCAGCGGAACTCCGAGCGGGCGACGGCCGCCCGCAGGGTCGCCTCGTCCGGACCGGTGTGAGCGCGGTCCGGCTCGTGCGGCAGGCGGATGTCGTTGAGGTAGCAGAACGGCGCGAGCATCCGGTGCGAGTCGTGGCCGAGTTCGGCGAAGGCCACGGCCAGCGCGTCCGGGTCGTAGTAGGCGTGCCGGTAGGCGTCCAGGGCGGCCTGCGCGGCCCGGGGCAGCAACGCGGTGAAGTCGGGCCGGTCGGAGAGGTCGATCCGGCAAATCCCGAACTGGTTGAGCTTGCTGATCGCCGTGTCGTACCGCGGTGGGAAGCGGTTGTTCGCCATCGTCACGATGCCGCAGACGTCGTGTCCGCCCAGGGCGGCGGTGACGGCGGCGGTGGCGGCCAGCAGCACCGTGGAGGTGCTCACCCCGTGCCGGGCGGCGATCGTCCGGACGGCGTCGTACACCGCCGCCGAGACCAGTGAGCCACGCCGGAACCGGGGGCCGGTCGGCTCGGGGACCGGCGTGAAGAGGCCGACGGTGAAGGTCGGGAAGTGCCGGACCCAGTACGCCACCGAGCGGTCCGAGCGTCGGCGTTCGGTCTGCTGTTCCCGCTCGGCGACGTCCAGCGACTGGAGCCCCGGCGGACCGGGTACGGACCCTCGCAGGACGAGCATCCGCAGGTCCCGCAGGACGGTCTCGGTGGCGTGGAAGTCCACCGTGGAGTGGCTGAACACCACGACGAGCTGCCGTACCCGGCCGTCGACGGTGACCAGGCCGGCCCGCAGCGGCCACTCGGTGCCGTGGTCGAAGGGCGGGTCACCGAGCTGCCCGGTCAGCAGCTCGGCGGCGGCCCGGCCGTCCGGGTCGGCCGCCGGGTCCGCCACGGCGTGCACCCGTACCGGTAGCCGGCCCCGGCCGGCCGCCTCCTGGCGTAGCTCCCCGTCGACCAGACGGACCCGGGTCCGCAACGACTCGTGCCGGCTGACCAGTGCCCCCAACGCCCGCAGGGCCCGGGGGACGTCGACGTCGGCCCTCGGAGAGACCGCCAGCACACGGCGGAGGCTGACGAACGCCTGCGGGGACCGGAACAGGTCGACGGTCAACCACACCGCCCGTTGGCCCCAGGTGACCGGGCCGGACCGGGACGATCCGCCCGCGAACTCCGCGTACGCCGGTTCCTCCTGGACCGAGCCGCTGGCGTGGATCGACCGGGGAATGAGCACCGCTCATGTTATCCGTCGGGTCAGCACGCGATCCGGTCGGTCGTCGACCACGGCCAGGGTACGTCCCGCAGCGCGGCGTCGACCAGCAGTTCCTCCAGGCCACGCAGCATCGGCTCCACCGACTCCACCGGGATGTACCGGGTGTCCACGGTGACGGTCGTCCCCACCCCGCCCGGCTCGTCCACCACGTGGGTCAGCAGGTGCCAGGAGGACGCCAGCAGCGGCGCGGTCCAGGAGAACGTGCTCCGCGTCGTCGCGGCCCGCAGGTCACGCTCCGTCACCTCGGGAACGGGTTCGGCGCCGCCGACCGCCAACCGTACGTCGTTGAAATAGTAGTGCGGCAGGAATGCCGTGGCGGGGTCGTAACCCTCGTCGTCGAATTTCTCGCGCAGGGCCTGCGGAGCGTAATAGGCGTGCCGGAGACCGTCGAGCGACGCCTGCCAGACCCGGTCCACGACGGTACCGAAGCCCGGCCGGTCGGCCAGGTCCAGCACGCAGAATCCGATCTGGCCGAGATTCGCCACGACATTCGCGTACCCGTTGCGGAACCGGTTGTGCGCCATCGGGAACAGCCCGTGGACCTGCCGGTCCGAGTGGGCGACGGCCGACGCGGTCATCCCGGCCAGCAGCACCGCGGAGACGCTGACCCGCTGGCGCGCGGCGATCAGCCGGGCGGCCAGATCCACCGCCGAGGAGACCAGCACGCCCCGGTGCAGGTGGGGGGTGAGACCCGGCCCGACCGGGGTCAACGGCTGCGCCGGCAGTCGTCGGAACTCCCGCATCCAGTAGTCGACCGACCGCTCCGAGCGGCGCCGGTCGGCCCCGTGCTGGAGCCGGGCCACGTCCACCGACTGCGGACCGGGCGGGGTGGTCAGGGCGCCGCGCAGCAGGATCAGCCGCAGGTCCCGCAGCACCACCTCGGCCGCGTGCGCATCCACCGTGGAATGGCTGAACACCACGACGATCTGGCGTACCCGGTCGTCGGTGACCACCAGCGCGACCCGCAGCGGCCACTCCTCGGCGTGGTCGAACGCGACGGCGGCGAGCCGCTCGGCGACGTCCCGGGCCGCGCCGGTGTCGTCGGTGCCCCCCGGCACGACCAGCAGCGGCAACCGGCCGGCCACCGCGGTCTCCTGACCCGGTTCACCGTCGACCGGGCGGACCCGGGTCCGTAACGCACCGTGCCGGCCCACCAGCAGGGCGACCGCCCGGGTGACGCTGCTCAGGTCGGCCCGGACCCGCTCGGACACCGCGACGGTACGCCGCAGGTTGAGAAAGGCGTGGTTCGAGCCGGAGCGGGCCGCCGCCCGCCACATCACCTGCTGGGCCCAGGTCAGCGGGGCGGTGCCGGCCGGCTCACCCTGGAACTCCGCGTGTACCAGGGTCTCCGTCGCCCACTCGGCCGGCACGACGGCGTCAGCGAATCGCATTCCCGACCCTACGATCGGCCGAAGCGTAACCGGATCGATCGTTCAGGTCCTCCACAGTGCACCGTTCAGTTGATCCAATGCGTCGTTTGCAGTCGGCAGACTACTGATTCCTGTCCGTCATCGGCGTGAGAAGGCAACCCGCGTGACCAATGTTGACGTACCAACTCGGGCTGCCCTCACACCGGAAGGGGTCATCCACCGAACTGATCGGGCACCCACGCTCTCCTTCGGCCAGGAACGGATCTGGTTCACCGAACAACTGACTCCCGGTACCGCCGCCTATATCGTCCATGCGACGTTGCGCCTGCACGGCCGGTTGGACGTCGAATTGCTGCGCACGGCGGTCGACGCCACGGCGGACCGGCACGACAGTCTGCGTATGCGGTTCACCGAGAACGACCGGGGCGAGCCGGGGGTGACGGTGCTGCCCTCGGTGCGGGTACCGGTCACCGTCACCGCCGCCCCGGACGCGGCGACCGCCGGCGATCTGGTCGCGCAGTCGGTGCGTACCCCGTTCGACCTCGGTACCGCTCCCCTGCTGCGGGTACTGGTCGTCCGGTTGGCCGACGACGACCACGTCCTGCACCTGGCCATGCACCACATCGTCAGCGACGGCTGGTCCCTGGACCTGTTGCTGGCCGAGATCGCCACGATCTACACCGCGCTGCGCGACGGTGGTCCGGTCCCGCCGGCACCCACCACGGGTTACCTGGACTACGCCGCCTGGCAGCGGGACCGGCTCGACGGGCCGGCCACCGGGGCCGGCTTCGACCACTGGACCCGGACGCTGGCCGGGGTGCCCCCGCTGGAACTGCCCACCGACCGGCCCCGGCCCGCCGTGCAGTCGTACGCCGGTGACGTGCACCGGTTCACCCTCGACGCCGAACTGACCGCCGGGCTGCGCCGGCTCGGCCGGACGCACCGGGCCACGCTCTACATGACCCTGCTCACCGGGCTGTCGGCGGTGTTGTTCCGGCACACCGGCCAGCGGGACTTCGCCATCGGTTCGCCGGTCGCCGGGCGGGTGGTACCGGAGCTGGAGAACCTGATCGGCCTCTTCGTCAACACCCTCGCGCTGCGTGCCGACCTCTCCCCCGTCGACGCGACCGGCGACGCGCCCGGCACCGAGCCCAGCTTCGGCGCGCTGCTGCGGCGGACCCGCAACACCGTGGTCCGGTCCCTGGCCCACCAGGAGATCCCGTTCGAACGGCTGGTCAAGGAACTGAACGTGACCCGGGACGTGAGCCGGGCACCGGTGTTCCAGGTGCTGTTCACCCTCCAGAACTACGCCCGGACCGGGGGCCGCTGGCCGGCCGACCTGACCGTCGGCCGGTTCGGTACCGACGCCGCCGCCGCGCGCTTCGACCTGTCGCTCTACGTCAGCGAGACCGACGACGACCTGCGCGGCATGCTGGTCTACAACACCGACCTGTTCGACGCGGCGACGGTCCGCCGGCTGGCCGGCAGCTTCGAGACGCTGCTGCGGGCGGCGGTGGCCGAACCGGACCTGCCGGTCGTCGACCTGCCGCTGATCGGGGCCACCGAACGGGACCGGGTGCTCGGTTTCGGCCGCCCCGAGGTCGGCGACACCCGTGGCGGGACGGACGGGGACACCGTCGGTGCGCCGGTGACCGGTACGGCCGCCACCCTCGCCGACCTGATCGACTGGTACGTCACCGCGACTCCTGACACGCCGGCCGTGGTCTGTGGCCCGGACACCCTGACCTACCGGGAACTGGACCGGCGGGCCAACCGGCTGGCCCACTGGTTGCGGGCCCGGGGTGTCGGGCCGGACACCCTGGTCGGGGTGCTGCTGGAGCAGTCGGTGGAGCTGGCCGCCACCCTGCTCGGGGTGCTCCGGGCCGGTGGGGCGTACCTGCCGCTGGACCCGGAGCAGCCGCCGAACCGGCTGGCCACCATGCTCGCCGACGCCCGACCGGTGGTGGTGCTGACCAGCGCCGACCTGCTCGACCGGTGCCCGCCCGGCGACCCGCCGACCTGCCTGGACCGGATCACCGACGACCTGTCCCGCTGCCCGGACACCACCCCGGAGACGGGCGTGACCGGCGGGCACCTCGCCTACGTCATCTACACCTCCGGGTCGACCGGTACCCCCAAGGGTGTGGCGGTGGCACACCGGCAGGTGCTGCGCTACCTCGACGGGGTGGCGGCCCGGTTCGGGGTGGTGCCGGCCGGCCGGTACGCGCTGATGCAGTCGATGGCGTTCGACTTCAGCGTCACGATCTTCTACCTGGCCCTGACCACCGGAGGGGTGGTACACCTGGTGCCCCGCCGGGGCACCGGGGCCGACCTCGCCGCGGAACTGCGGGCCCACCGGATCGACTACCTGAAGATCACCCCGTCGCACCTGGCCGCGCTCACCGTCGACGCCGGACCGCGCGACCTCCTGCCGGCCCGGGCGCTGATCCTCGGTGGGGAGGCGTCCGACCTGGACCGGATCGTCCCACTGGCGACGGCCGGTCCGGCCCGGGTGTTCAACCACTACGGCCCGACCGAGGCCACCGTCGGGGTGGCCACCTACGAGGTGACCGCCGACAGCGGGGCGACCGGTCCGGTACCGACCGGCCGACCGCTGCCGTACGCCCGGGTGTACCTGCTGGACGAGCGGATGCGGCCGGTACCGGTCGGGGTGGCCGGGGAGGTGTACCTCGGCGGTGACCGGCTCGCCCGGGGGTACCTGAACCGGCCCGGACTGACCGCCGAGCGGTTCGTACCCGACCCGTACGGCCCGCCCGGCGCCCGCCTCTACCGCACCGGTGACCTGGGCCGCTGGCGCGACGACGGGCAAATGATGTTCCTCGGTCGCCGGGACCACCAGGTGAAGATCCGGGGCTACCGGGTGGAACTGGGTGAGGTGGAGGCCGCCCTGCGGGACTGCCCGGGGGTGCACCAGGCCGCCGTGCTGCTGCGCGACGAGCGGCTGGTGGCGTACCTGGAACCGGTGCCCGGGGCGGAACTGCCGGCCGCCGCCGAGCTGCGCCGGCTGCTCGCCGACCGGCTGCCCGAGCACATGGTCCCGCAGCGGTACGTCCGGCTGGACCGACTGCCGTTGCAGCAGCACGGCAAGGTGGACCGGCGGGCGCTGCCCGAGCCGACCGACGACGCCCCGGCCGGGGACCGGGTACCGCCAGACGGGCCGGTGGAGACCCTGGTCGCCGGGATCTGGCAGGCCGTGCTCGGCGTGCCGGAGGTCGGCGCCACCGACGACTTCTTCGACCTGGGCGGGCACTCGCTGCTGGCCACGCAGGTGGTGGCCCGGCTGCGCCGGGAACTGCCCACCGTGGACGGGATCAGCGCGCCGACGGTCACCGTGATGGACCTGTTCCGGCACCGGACGGTACGCGAACTCGCCGGCCAGCTCACCGGGGGCGACACCGGTCCGGGTGGGCTGCTGCACGAGCTGACCCCGCCGGTACCGGCCGCCGCCCGGGTGGCGACCCTGGTCTGCGTCCCCTACGGCGGTGGCAGCGCGGTGGTGTACCAGCCGCTGGCCGACGCGTTGCCGGCCGGGTACCGGCTGCTGTCGGTGGCCGTACCCGGACACGACATCGGGCTGGCCGACGAGCCGGCACCGATCGCCGAGGTCGCCGGGGAGGTCGTCGCGGAGATCCTGGCCCGGGTGGAGGGTCCGCTGATCCTGTACGGGCACTGCGGTCCCGGCGGCGCGCTGGCGGTGGAGGTGGCCCGGCGGCTGGAGGCCGGCGGCCGGGAGCTGGTCGCGGTCTACCTGGGTGCGGTGTTCCCGTTCGGCCGCCCGGCCGGCGGCATCCTCGGGCCGCTGCTGCGGATGCGGCTGGCCGAACGGATCCGCAGCGACCGGATCTACCGGACCTGGTTGCAGGCGCAGGGCACCTCGATCGGTTCGCTGGCGCCGGACGAGGTGGCGTTCCTGATCCGGGCCATGCGGCATGACGCCCGGGTGTCCGAGGAGTACTTCACCGAACTGATGCAGCAGCGGGTGGAGCGGCTGCGGACGCCGGTCGTCTCGGTGGTCGGGGAACGCGACCGGAGCACCGACTTCCACGAGGAACGTTTCCGGGAGTGGCACTTCCTCAGCGACCGCACCGCGCTCGCGGTGATCGACGAGGGCGGGCACTACTTCCTGAAGTACCGGGCCACCGAACTGGCCGAGATCGTCACCGGCGTGCACCGGCAGCTCACCGACCCGACGTCGGCCGCCACCGACCAGCCGGACCCGGCGGCGGCCGACCGTGCCGGACCGGCCGGGGCGGGCGGCGGAGTCGACGGGCCGGACCCGGCGTGGGAGCTGGCCGGGGTCTCCGACCGACGGTCCGGCCCGGCGCGGGCACCGGACGCCCGGGACGACGGTGCGGGCTGGTCGGACGCCCCGGAGCGGACCGGGCCGAAGCCCAGCATGCGCCGGTTCGGGCTGGTCGCCGCCGGTCAGATCGTGTCCAGCATGGGCACCGCGCTGACCAACTTCGCGATCCCGCTCTGGATCTACCTGGAGACCGGCTCGCTGGCCCGGTTCGCGCTCTTCGCCGTGATCGGGCTGCTGCCCGGCCTGCTGGTCGCCCCGCTCGCCGGGGCCCTGATCGACCGGACCAGCCGGCGTCGGGTGCTGCTGCTGGCTGGTACCGCCGCCGGCGCCGGCAACGCCGCGCTGGCCGGGTTGGTGCTCACCGACCGGATCGAGATCTGGCACATCTACCTGCTGATCGGCTGGCTGTCGGTGGCGCTCGCCTTCCAACGGCTGGCCTTCGTCTCGGCGGTACCGCAGCTGGTACCGAAGCGCTTCCTGGGGCACGCCAACGGGTTGACCCAGACCGCCACCGGGATCACCCAGTTCATGGTGCCGCTGATCGCGGTCGCCCTGCTGGAGTCCATCGGACTGCACGGCATCCTGCTCATCGACGTCGCGTCGTACGTGTTCGCGATCGGGGTGCTGCTGGTCATCCGGTTCCCCCGGACGCTGGCCCTGCAACGGCGGGAGGGCATCGGCGAGGAGATCCTCGGCGGGCTGCGGTACTCGCTGCGGCGGCGGGAGTTCCGGGCCATGCTGGCCTTCTTCGCCGCGCTGAACTTCTTCCTGTTCCCGGTGCTGTACCTGCTCTCGCCGCTGGTGCTCGGCTTCGCCGACCTGGCCGAGGTGGCCCGGATCGCGCTCACCGGCGGCGTCGGCGCGGCCGTCGGGGGCCTGGTGATGCTGGTCTGGGGCGGGCCGGCCCGGTACCGGATGCGGGCGGTGCTGCTCGGCACCCTCGGCATCGCGGTCGCCTGCGTGCTCACCGGGCTGCGGCCGAGCCTGCTGGTGATCGGCGCCGGCGCGTTCGGCATGTACCTCGCGCTCGGGCTGGTCAACGGGATCTACAACACGATCGTCCAGACCAAGGTGCCGCCCCGGTTCCACGGCCGGGTGTTCGCGCTCAACCAGATGGTGGCCTGGTCGACCATGCCGCTGGGCTGGGGGGTGATCGCCCCGTTCGCCTCGACGGTGGTCGAGCCGCTGCTGCTGCCCGGCGGGGCGCTGGCGTCGACCGTGGGGGCGGTGATCGGGGTCGGTCCGGGTCGGGGCATCGGCCTGCTCTACGTGGTGTTCGGGGTGGGGATCGCGCTGACCGCGCTGGTGTCGCTGCGCACCCGGGTGCTGTCCCGGTTCGACGACGAGGTACCCGACGCGCCGCCGGACGACCTGATCGGCATCGAGGCCCGCCGCGCCCGGGTCGGCGTGGGCGGTACCCGCACGGAAGGTGACCTGGGGTGACCACCACGACGACCGGTACCGCCGCTGTGCGCCCCGTCCTGCGGACCGTGCCCGACCTGCTCGACTGGCGCCGCGAACTGCACCCGGACCGGGTGGCAGTCGAGGTGCACGGGGTGGCCACGCTGACCTTCGCCGAGTGGTCGGCCGGCGCGGAGCAGGTGGCTGCCGCCCTGCACCGGCGGGGACTACGGCCCGGCGACCGGGTCGGGCTGGTCTTCGGTGCCCGGGACTGGACGCGGTTCGCCGTCGCGTACTGCGGGGTGCTGCGGGCCGGTGCGGTGGCCGTACCACTGTCGGAGCGGCTGGCCGCCGGGCAGTTGCAGCACGCGCTGACGCACTGCGCGGCCGGGGCGGTGCTGCACGGCGACGACACCGAGCCGCCGGCCGCCCCGACCGGGACGCCCGTGTGGCCGGTCGCCGACCTGATCGCCGAGCCTACGACCGGGCCGGAGCTGCCGCCGGTACGCCCCGACGACCTGGCGCAGATCCTCTACACCTCGGGTACCACCGGCCAGCCGAAGGGCGTCGGTGCCAGTCACGCCAACCTGACCGCCGGGGCCCCGAACCATCCCCGCCGGCTGGCGCTGGGGCACTCGGAGCGGTTCCTGCACGCCTACGCCATCGGCACCAACGCCGGGCAGACGATGCTGTTCAACGCGCTCACCGCGAAGGCCGCCGCGCTCACCCTGCCCCGGTTCACCCCGGTCCGCTTCGCCCGGCTGGTCGAGGCGCCGGGCACCGGGACGCTCTTCGTGGTGCCGTCGGTGGCGATCGAGCTGCTCGACTCGGGGGCCCTGCGCGGCCGGGACCTGTCCGGGGTGCAGCTGATCGGGTCGACGGCGGCGGCGCTGCCCCCGGCGGTGGCCGCCCGGCTGGCCGAGACCTTTCCGGCCGCCACGATCGTCAACTACTACACGTCGACCGAGGCGGCGCCGGCCCAGACCACGATGATCTACGATCCGGCGCGCCGGGACGCGGTGGGCCGGCCGGTGGGCGGGCAGCTCATGGTCGGCGACGCCGACGGCAATCCGCTGCCGGCCGGGGCGACCGGTGACGTCTGGCTGCGGTCCCCGCACCCGCGCGCCTACTACCGGGACGAGGCGGCCAACCGGGCCACCTTCCGGGACGGCTGGGTACGGATGGGTGACGTCGGACGGATCGACGCCGACGGCTACCTCTACCTCACCGACCGGCACCAGGACGTGATCAAGTCCGGCGCTTTCAAGATCTCCACGTTGGAGATCGAGGCGGTCCTGCACGAGCATCCGCTGGTCGCCGAGGTGGCCGTGGTCGGCGTACCGCACCCGGTGCTCGGTTCGGTGGTGGCCGCCGCGGTGGTCCCCCGCCCGGAGGCGGCCCCCGAGGAGCTGTCCCTGTCCACGCTGCGCGGCTTCCTCGCCGGCCGGCTGGCCGACTACCAGCTCCCGGCCCGGGTGCTGCTGCTGGAGCAACTCCCCCGCAACGAGGGCGGCAAGGTGCTCAAGCGGCAGCTCGTCGGCCGGTTCGACAACTGATCCACAGAGAAGCAGAACATGGGAGAGCATGTGGGCACCGCCGAGGCGACATCCGCGCAGCACGCCGTCTGGTTCACCGAGCAGGCCGGGGTCGCCGGCACGGCGTACCACATGGCGCTGGGCGTCCGGTTCGGCGCCGGGCTGGACCGCCGGGCGCTGGTCGAGGCCTGCGCGGCGGTGGTCGAGTGGCATCCGGTGCTGGGCACCCGGGTCGTGACCGACGACGACGGGACGCCCCGGCTGGCACCGGCCCCCGGGCGGCCGGTGGTGACCGCCGGGGAACTGACCGACGACCGGGTCACCGGGGAGATCGGCCGGCGGTACGACCTGCGGGAGGGACCCCTGGCCCGGTTCACCCTGCTGACCGGCGCCGACGACCGGCACCTGCTGCTGGTCACCGCCCACCACCTGGTCTTCGACGGGATGAGCAAGGACGTCCTGGTCCGGGACCTGGCCACCGCGTACGCCGCCGCTGCCGCCGGGCAGCCGCCGGCCCGGCCGGTGCCGGTCGGCGGGTACGCCGGGCAGGCCACCGCCGAACAGGACCGGATCGCGGTCGAGTTGCCGGCGGCCCGCGAGCACTGGGCGCGGCACTGGTCCGGTCCCGGTGACGTCGTCCTGCCCGGACTGCACCGGGTACCGGCCGGCGCCGAACCGGGTGCCATCGTCGAGTTCGACCTGGACGGCACGGTCGTCGACGGGGTGGAACGGACCGCCGGCGCGCTCGGGGTGACCCGGTTCGAACTGCTCCTCGCCGCCGTGCACGCCCTGCTCGACCGGTACGGCAACCGGGGCGTCCCGGTCGGGATCGGACTGTCCACCCGGACCGCCGGCCAGCGGGACCAGATCGGGCTCTTCGTCAACGAACTGCCGGTGGCCGTGGCGGTGGCCGGCACGTTCCGGGAGCACGCGCGGGCGGTCCGGGAACGGGTCCGCGAGCTGTACCGGTTCCGGTCGGTGCCACTGGCCCACGCGGTGTCCGGGTTGCGCCCGGCGCCCGCGTCCACCCCCGTCTCCGTCGGGTACCGGCGGCGGGGCGCCGAACCGGTCTTCCCCGGCGTGGCCAGCAGCGTGGACTGGACGCTGTTCGGCGGGGCGGCCCGCAACGCGCTGCACGTGCAGATCGTGGACAGCCCGACCGGAATCACGGTGGGCCTCCAGTACAGCCCGACGGCGGTCGAGCCGGCGGCGGTGGACCGTATCGGTGGGCACCTGCGTACCCTGCTGGCCGCCGTGGTCGCCGACCCGGACCGGCCGGTGGCGGACCTGCCGGTGCTGCCCGACGACGAACGGGCCCTGGTCCTGCACACCTGGAACGACACCGCCCGGGAGTACCCGGCCGGGGTGACCGTGCCGGCCCTGTTCGCCGCGCAGGTCCGGACGGCACCGGACGCGGTCGCCGTGGTCGACGGGGAGCACACGCTGAGCTACCGGGACCTCGACGCGGCCAGCGCCCGGTTGGCCGCCCGGCTCCGGCAGCACGGGGTGCGGCCGGGCACGCTGGTCGCGGTCGCCCTCGACCGTTCCTGGCAGGCGGTGGTCACCGTGCTGGCGGTGCTGCGCTGCCGGGCCGCGTACCTGCCGGTCGACCCCGGGCACCCGGCGGCCCGGCAGGAACTGGTCCTCACCGACGCCGACCCGGTGCTGGTGGTCACCACGTCGGCGCACGCCGGCAACCTCGACCCGGCCCGGCCGGTACTGCTGCTCGACCAGTTCCCGCAGGGGCACGAGCCCTTCGCCGATGTGGACCAGCCCACCGGGCCGATGGCCGATGTCGGGTTGCCCACCGCCGACGATCCCGCCTACCTGCTCTACACCTCCGGGTCGACCGGCCGGCCGAAGGGCGCCGAGGTCCGGCACGGCGCGCTGGCGAACCTCCTGCTGGCGGTCCGGGACCTGCTGGACAGCCGGCCGGAGCACCGGTGGCTGCACCTGACCTCACTGTCGTTCGACATCTCCGCCGTGGAGGTGTTCCTGCCGCTGGTCACCGGCGGGCGGGTGGTGGTCGCCTCGGCGGTCAGCGCGTGGGACGGTGCCGGGGTGCTGCGCCTGGTACGGGCGGCCGGGGTGACCCATGTCCAGGCCACCCCGTCGGGCTGGCGGGTGCTGCTGGCCGCAGGTCTCGGTGCGGTGGCCGGTGACGGGACCGGGTCGGTGCCGCAGCCGCTGGTGGCGGTCACCGCCGGTGAGGCCCTGCCGCTCACCCTGGCCCGGGAGCTGCGGGCCCGGGTCGGCCGGCTGGTCAACGGGTACGGGCCGACGGAGGCGACCATCTACGCCACGATGGCGGACGTCCCGGCCGACCCCGACGAGGTGACCATCGGTCGGCCGCTGCCCAACGTCCGGGCGTACCTGCTCGACGACGACCGGCGACCGGTACCGGTGGGGCTGCCCGGTGAGTTGTACCTGGGCGGCGCCGGGCTGGCCGCCGGGTACCGGGGGCGTCCCGAGCTGACCGCCGAGCGGTTCGTCGCCGACCCGTTCGGCCCCGGGCGGCTCTACCGCACCGGGGACCGCTGCCGGTGGCTGCCGGACGGCCGGATCGACTTCCTCGGCCGGACCGACGACCAGGTCAAGATCCGGGGTCACCGGGTCGAGCTGGGCGAGATCACCGCACGGCTGCTGGAGCACCCGCAGGTGGCCGAGGCGGTGGTGACGGTGCTGCCCGAGGACGACGACGTCCGGCTGGTGGCCTACCTGGTGACCCGGGACGGGGCCGCCCCGGAGCCGGCCGACCTGCGGCGGCACCTGGCCGGGCACCTGCCGGCGGCCATGCTGCCGACCGACTGGGTGGTCCTGGACCGGTTGCCGGTCAACCCGAACGGCAAGGTCGACCGGGCCGCCCTGCCGGTACCGGTCCCGCCGGTCGGGCCGGTACCGTCGCCGGTGGCGGTGGACGCCACCGGGGCCGGCGCACCGGGCGCGGACCCGGCGGCCGAAGCCGACCCGGTGATCGAGGAGTTGCGGGTGATCTGGCAGGACGTGCTGCGGATCCCCGACATCGGGGTGCACGAGGACCTGTTCGACCTGGGTGGCCACTCACTGACCATCACCCGGATCAGTGGTCGGATCCAGCAGCGGCTCGGTGTCGAGGTGCCGCTGGACGCCTTCTTCGACACTCCGACGATCGCCGAGATCGCCGAGATCGTCCGACAGTCCGGAAAGGATTTCTGATGGGTGACACCGAGCTGCGCCGGCGGGTGGCGGAACTGGTCAGCGAGGCCACCGGGGGTGAGGTGCCGGTCGCCGACGTACTCGGCGGCGGGTCGATGATCGCGCTCGGCCTCGACTCGCTCGGCCTGCTGCGGCTGGTGGACGCGATCGAGCTGGAGTACGGCGTCGAGGTCGAGTTCCAGGGGACCGGGCGCCGGCTGGACACCGTGGACGACCTCGTCGCGGTGCTCGACGCCGCCCAGCCCGCCGCCTAGGGCGCGATCATGGAGTTGTGGTGCCCGGTTGACGGGGTAATCAGGGGATCTGTCCCCCACCACAACTCCATGATCGGCAGGTCGGTCAGCGGACCGTGGCCTGCGAACGGTCTGCCGGCCCATCCCGGGGCGCTGCCGCCCGGTCGGAACAATTGGTGCGATGTGCCCGATTAGCCGACCCGCCTCAGGGAAAGTTCCCCATCCAGGGAGCCAGACCGAGGAGGACCGGAAAGTGGTCGACAAGCAGCACGAACAGCAGGACCCGCAGCAGCAGTACCGCACCCCGGACGAGCAGCACGGCGAGCAGCAGCCGCACCCGGGCCACACCCGCGCGATGGAGGCGCGGCCCGACCACGGCGAGGACAGCTACCGGGGCAGCGGACGCCTGGACGGGCGGCGGGCGGTGATCACCGGTGGCGACTCGGGGATCGGCCGTGCGGTGGCCGTCGCCTTCGCCCGGGAGGGCGCCGACGTGCTCCTCTCCTACCTGCCCGAGGAGGAGGACGACGCCCAGGAGACGGCGCGCCTGGTCCAGAAGGCCGGCCGCACGGCGGTGACCGTGCCGGGTGACGTCCGCGAGGAGACCCACTGCCAGGAGATCGTCCGACGGGCGGTGCAAGACCTCGGCGGGCTCGACATCCTGGTCAACAACGCGGCCTACCAGATGTCCCAGCCGGGCGGCATCACCGACATCAGCACCGAGCAGTTCGACCGGGTGATGCGGACCAACCTGTACGCCATGTTCTGGCTCTGCAAGGCGGCCGTACCGCACCTGACGCCCGGATCCGTCATCATCAACACCGCCTCCATCCAGGCGTACCAGCCCTCCCCCGACCTGCTCGACTACGCCACCACCAAGGCCGGCATCGTCAACTTCACGAAAGGGCTCGCGGAGAACCTGGCGGGGCGGGGCATCCGGGTCAACTGCGTGGCCCCGGGCCCGATCTGGACCCCGCTGATCCCGGCCACCATGCCCGGCGAGAAGGTCGACTCGTTCGGCGCGGATACCCCGCTCGGGCGGGCCGGACAGCCGGCCGAACTGGCACCCGCGTACGTCTTCTTCGCCTCCCAGGAGTCCAGCTACGTCACCGGCGAGGTGCTCGGGGTGACCGGCGGCAAGCTGCTGCCGTGACGGGCGCGTCGGCGGCCGGTACCGGGTCCGGGCCCCGGCCGCCCGCCCCGGCCTGGCAGGATCGGGGCGTGCGTGCGACCCGACTCGTCACCATCGCGGACGCCCCGGCCCTGGCCGACCTGCTCACCGCCAACCGCGAGTTCCTGGCCCCCTGGGACCCGGTCCGCCCGGACGAGTACTTCACCGTCGAGGGGCAGCGCGCCGGTATCCGGGCGGTCCTCGACCGGTACGCCCAGGGCAGCGCGCTGCCGCACGTCATCCTCGACGGGTCCGGCACGGTCGTCGGGCGGATCACGCTCAACGAGGTCGTACGCGGTCCCTTCCAGTCGGCCACCATGGGGTACTGGGTCAGCGCCACCCACAACGGTCGCGGGCTGGCCACCGCAGCGGTGGCCGGGATCAAGCGGATCGCCTTCGCGGAGTGGGGGCTGCACCGGATCGAGGCCGGCACCCTGGTGCACAACGTGCGGTCGCAGCGGGTCCTCGAACGCAACGGCTTCGTCCGGTTCGGTCTGGCCCCCGCGTACCTGAACATCGCCGGGCGCTGGCAGGACCACATCCTGTACCAGGTGCTCAACGACGGCGACCGGTGAGACGGAACGGTCCGACGCCGACCGTCGCGGGCGGCGCCGGACAGACCGTGGCGGGCGCCCGGACCGCCGGCACCGCCGACGGTCCGGACCTCTGCGGGACTACCAGGTGCCCGTGTCGGGAAGCTGGTCGATGGAGATGGTCCTCGGGTCGACCATCGCCGTCCGCCACAGCGACGCGACGTCCTTGCCGCTGCCGGTCCAGTCCCGGGACGCCCAGACCACGAAGTAGGACCAGGCCGGTTCGGTGGCCGGGTTGAGCGGGCTGAAGGTCTCCGCGACCGCCACCGTCTTGTCGCTGCCCACGCTGGTGCAGATGTGGTGGTCGTTCCAGCTCTGGTAGTTGTCGGAGGTGACCAGGTCGGCGTAGCTGTCACCCGGGTACCAGGAGGCCAGCGAGGTGCTCTGGCCGCTGGCCATGCCGTTGAACACCCAGACCAGGTTGTGCACGCCGAGCGCCTGGGCCCGCTGGAACATCAGCCGCCAGAGCTGCTTGTACGCGTCCGACCCCTTCCGGGCCCACCACATGTAGTTGTTGTTGGCCTCGTGCAGCGGCCGGAACAGGACCGGGATGCCGGCGTCGCCGAGCTTCTTCATCTCCCGCAGTACCAGGTCGATGTCCTGGTACAGCTTGGACGACGGGTTGTTCAGGTCCGGTACGAAGTCGCAGTTGGTCGCGTAGTTGCCACCCCGGGGGCAGTACCAGTGCCACTGGAACGACACGATGCCCCGGTGGGTGCGGTACCAGTCGATCACGCTCTGCGTCTCGATCCGCCCGTTGGTGTACTCCATCAGGTCGACGGCGACGATGGCCGGGGTACCGCCCGGTCAGCTGCTTCACCCGGTCGGCGTCCGGCGCGTCGGTCTGCCCGCTGACGTAGGAGTGGGTCTTCAGGTAGCAGAGCAGGTTGCGGGCCTTGGAGTTCGCGCCGGTGTCGGCCGGGGACTGCCCACATCGAGGTGCACGTCGCCGACACCCGGCAGGCGGTGACCCTCTACAACGAACTGGCCGGGCACAGGTCGGTGGGCGGGCTGTTCCACTCCACCTGTTGACCCGGGAAACCCGGTGGTGGCGCGGTGGTACCCGTGACACGCTCTGCGGCGTGTCCGACCACCGCACCCCGCCCACCGACCGCCCGCCCACCGACCTCGACGACCTGCGCGCACGGCTCGCCGCCGGCAACCGGATCCGGTACCTGTTCTTCTGGGGGCACCGACCGCAGCGGGACGGGAGCGTCGGACCGGGTTGCCTGAGCCAGTGGTGGCCGGCGCCGTTCGTGGTGGACGGGGTCCGGTACGCCACCGCCGAGCACTACATGATGGCCGGCAAGGCCCGCCTCTTCGCCGACGGACCGGCGGTCGACCGGATCCTGGCGGCGCCGGACCCGGGGGCCGCCAAGGCCCTGGGCCGACGGGTCCGGGGTTTCGACGAGCAGGTCTGGGTGGCGCACCGGTTCGACCTGGTCGTGGCCGCGAACGTCGCCAAGTTCGACCAGCACCCGGATCTGGGCGCCTTCCTGGCCGCCACCGAGGGCCGGGTGCTGGTCGAAGCGAGTCCGGTCGACCGGATCTGGGGCATCGGTCTGGCGGCGGACGATCCCCGGGCCAGCGATCCGGAGCGCTGGCGGGGGCTGAACCTGCTCGGCTTCGCACTCATGCGGGCCCGCACCCGGCTCGCGGCCGGAGCGCCCCCGATCAGCTGAGCAGCCCCACCACTGCGGCGGTCACCCCGGCCAGGGTGACCGCCGCAGCGACGCCCCGCCAGTCCGTGGGCAGCCAGCCGAACAGCCGGGACAGACGCCCGAGGACGGCCAACGGCGGGGCGGCCCGCCAGACGTCGCGTTCGACCCGGGGGCCGGCGAACCGCACCACCGCCGGCAGGTGCCCGACGGCGCGCATGAGCGGACCGACCATCGCCCGGCTCCGCCGCCGCGCCGGCCCCGGGCCGGCGACCTGTCCCGCCAGCGCGGCGCGCAGGCCACGTTCGTCGTTGGCCCAGTGCGCCCGGTACCGGATGATCCCGGCGGGATCCAGCAGGTACGCCGAATTGGGCTTCGGGGTCAACGCCCGGTGCAGCCGACCGTCGATGTCGTCGACGGCCACCTCGAACGTCAGCCCGTGGTGCCGGCGCAGTTCGACCGCGTGGGACCACTTCTCGGCGAAGGTACCGGGTTGACCGAAGCGGTCCCCGGGGTGCGCCTCTCGGGTGTTCACCAGCACGAAGCGGACCCGGGTGCCGAACTCGGCGGACAGTCGCCGGAGCACCGGGCCGGCGCTCTCGGTGACCGGGCAGGTACGCGACCCGAAGACCAGCAGTACGGGCAATGCCCCCAGGTCGGCACTGCGGAACCGGCCGCCGTCGAGCGTCGGCAGGTCGAAGGCCGGCACCGGGTCGCCGGGGCCGGGCGCCCGCCGGCCGAAGGTCAGGTCGTCGACGAGCAGGGCGGTACGGAACCGGTCGAACCGGTAGCCGGACGCGTCCGGTTCGGCGGCCCCGGCCGGGGTGGCCGGCAGATGTCGCGTGGTCATGGTGTTCTCCAGATCGTTCAGTTGACTAAATGGTCAAGTCGACGGGCAGCGCACGGCGGTCCGGCCGCGGGATCGAACGCCGGTCAGGTACCGCGACGGATTCCGTCCGGCCACCTGACCGGCGCCGATCCACCCGCTCAGGCCGGGAGGCCCAGCAGCATCCGCACTCCGCCCCGGGCCCGTCCGGCCAGCTCCGGCCGGTCGTACGCCCTGGCCATGGTGGCCATGCCCTGGAGGTGGGCCAGGATGTGCACGGCCACTTCGTCCGCGTCCACCGCCGGACCGACGTCCCCCCGCCCCCTGGCCTCCCGCACCGCCTCGACGAAGTACCGCGCCCAGGCGTCCATGATCCGGACGATCCGGGTCCGCATCTCCCCGTCGCGGGAGGACACCTCGGCGGCGAGGTTGCCGAGCGGGCAACCCGGGGTGGCCCCCATCCGCTCGCGCATCAGCGCCAGCATCCCGGCGTAGCCGTCGACGAACCGGTCGATCCGGACCAGGGGCGGGACGTCGTCACCGAACGCCTCCTCCAGCAACGCGCGCATCAGCGCCCAGTTGGCGTCGAGCACCGCCACCCCGAGCGCGTCCTTGGACGGAAAGAAGTGGTAGAGGCTTCCCTTGTGGACGCCGGCGGCGGCACAGATCTCCTCGACGCTCACCTGCGCCATCGATGCGCCGTGCACCAGGTCCCGGGCGACCCGCACGATGCGCTCCCGGGTGTCCCTCGCCATCCGCTCCACCGCCCCTGTTGACTGCCTGGTCAAGAACCTAGCCGCTCTTGACCAGACGGTCAACAAGGGCTCACCACCCCACGGCGACCAGGGTGCGGTGGTGGCGGGGCGAGTCGATCTCGTCCACCACCGCCACCGCGAGGTCCGCATAGGAGAAGGCCGCCGGGTCCGGGCCACCGGAGAGCAGCTGGTGACCGCCGGTGCGGTACCGGCCCGTGCGCGGTGCCGCGTCGTCGAGCAGCACCGGCGGTGGGGCGAGCACCACCCAGTCGACGCCGACCGCGCCGCGCAGGACGTCGAGCTGCGCCGCGTGCCCCCGCGAGAAGGCCCGACCCTCGGCCGGGAAGCCCGGCGCGTCGTGCACCGCCACCCCGGGCGCGGTCTCCAACACCGTGCCGATGCCGATCACCACCAGTCGGTTCACCCCCGCGACCGGGAGACCCTCGACCAGGGCACGGCCGGCGACCGGGAAGAAGGAGTCCGCCGGTACGTCCGTCCGGGCCGCCGCGTGGACCACCGCCCGGTGCCCGGCGGAGAGCCGGGCCACGTCCCCGACCGAGGTGATGTCCCCTTCGGCCACGGTGACCGCCGGAGCGGCCAGGTCCCGATGCCGGACCGCGTCCCGCACCACGGCCGTCACCCGGTGGCCCCGGGAAACCGCCTCCGCGACGACCTGTCGACCGGCCCGACCGCCGGCACCGAACACGATGATGCTGTCCATTCCTGCTCCGTCCACCTCCGGCCAGTCCGTACCGCTGGCCGCTGCGGGGGGACGGTAGACGGCGGTGCCCCGGTTACCGCAACGATAGTGGCGGATACCGTGGCGGACGTGGAGCAACCGTTGGACGCGGACCTGTTCGCCAACTGCCGGGGCGACCGCCCACTGATCCGGATCGGTGGACGCTGGACCGGCCGGATCCTGCGCTGCCTCCGGGACGGGCCACGCCGGTTCTCGGAACTCGTCCCGCCGCTGGTCGGCGTCACTCCGAAGGTGCTCACCGAGTCGCTGCGGGCGATGCAGCGCGACGGGCTGGTCCAGCGCACCGACCACGGGGGCATGCCGCCCCGGGTGGAGTACGAACTGACCCCGCTCGGTCGTAGCCTGCTCGCACCGATGGCGGTCTGCTGCACGTGGACGGAGCAGCACCTGACCGACATCCGGGACGCCCGCGAAGCGTACGAATGACGGTCGTCCCACTTTTCCACTGGGATTCCCGGCCGGAGCAGCATATGGTGGCCGGATGCGCACGCTACGCCAGCAGGTCCACGACGCCGTCCGGGTGACGGCGGCGCCTGCTGCTGCCCGGCGGAGCGCACTGCTCCCGGCCACACCGGCCGTCCGCGTCGCAGGGTCCGCGCACCCGCAGCCCACCTCGGCGTACGGGCTGCCGAGCCCGGCCCCTGCCGGTCGTGGCCCTCCGCTCATCCCATGAGACCAGCGGAACGGCCACCAGGGCGGAGCTCGACAGCTCCGGCCTTTTTCTTTTTCCAGGAGACCCCGATGAGCACCGAAATCCACGACAGCGCCCGGCAGGACTGGCTCGACGAGCTGCGGACGACGTTGACCAGCGAGTTCGCGGCACAGACCGCCCGGTTGACGGAACTCACCGCGGACACCGGCGACCCGGCCGAGGACCACACCCGGGCCCCGATGATCGCGGCGACCCGGCAGAGCCTGGAGCAGATCACCGGGGCGCTCACCCGCCTCGCCGACGGCCGCTACGGCGTCTGCGAGAAGTGCGGCAGGGACATCCCCCGGGAACGCCTGGAGGTGCTGCCCCATGCCCGCTTCTGCGTACCCTGCCAGCAGAAGCACGCCCGCTGACGAGGGCCCGGGCTGCCGTGCCACCGACGGCGCGGCAGCCCGGTCGGCCTTCCACCGTCCCGCCGAGCGAGGACGTCGACGAGCTGCAACGACAGGTCAGTCCGCCATCGGGACACCGGCTGCCCGGGCCCGCTCGAACCGGTCGTCGATGACGGTCACCTCGCGGCCGGCGTTGGCCAGCAGCGACGCGGCAGCGGTGGCCCGGTAACCGGAGCCGCAGTGCACCCAGACGGTGCCGGCGGGTACGTCGGCCAGCCGGCCGGGCAGGTCGGGCAGCGGGATGTGCACCGCGCCGTCGACGTGCCCGGTCCGCCACTCGTTGGTCATCCGGACGTCGAGCACCACGTCGGGTGCGGCCAGACCGGCGGGGACGCGGCCCGCGCGGGCGGCGGCCAGCGCCGGGAAGTCCGCCGTGGCCAGCTCACGTAGCTGGTTGCGGTCGGCCGCCCACTGCTCCACCTCACCCGTGGCCCGGGCGGCCGGCCGGTCGATGCCGATCCGCACCAGCTCCCGTTGGGCGTCGGCGACCTGCTCCGGGGTCGCGGCCAGCAGGGTGAGCGGTGCACCCCAGTCGATCAGCCAGCCGAGCCAGGTGGACATCGGGCCGTCCAGGCCGAGGCTGACCGTACCGGCGAGGTGCGCGGTCGCGTACGCCTTGCGGTTGCGCAGGTCGACCACCCACTCCCCGGCGGCGATCCGTCGCCGGAGTTCGGCCGCGTCGGCCCGGGCCACCGGGGTGAGGTCGACCGGTGCCGGGCCTGCCGCGTTGATCACGCCCATGTGCGCGTAGTACGCCGGGTAGGCGTCCAGTCCGGCCAGGGTCTCGGTGACGAAGTCGTCCGCGGCGAGCCGGAGCACCGGGTTGGCCTGCCGTTCCCGGCCGATCGTCGACTCGGGCGCGTCGGCCTGGGTGGCCGAGCAGAAGCTGCCGAAGCCGTGCGTGGGCCAGACCTGCGCGCCGTCCGGCAGCAGGTCGGCCAGCCGGGCGGCCGAGGCGTGCTGGTGGTGGGCCAGTTCGTGGGCGTACTGCTGGCCGAGCAGGTCGGTACGGCCGGTCGTGCCGTACAGCAGGGACCCACCGGTGAACACCCCGACCGGGTCCCAACCGCCCGCACCGCGCTCGTCGAGGACGTAGGACAGGTGGTGGAAGGTGTGCCCCGGGGTGGCGACCGCGCGGAGCCGCATCGTCTCCGAGACGGGTACCAGGTCGCCGTCGGAGACCGGCACCCGGTCGAACGCGACATCGTCGGCACCGGCCACCAGATGGTACGCACCGGTCAGCCGGGCCAGTTCCCGGCCACCGGAGACGTAGTCGTTGTGCAGGTGGGTCTCCAGCACATGGGTGACGGGTACCCCCTCGGCGCCCGCCAGGTACAGGATCCGGTCGGTGTCGCGCTGGGGGTCCACCACGATCCCCACCCGGCCGTCGGTGGCCAGGTAGCTGCGGTCACCGAGCGAGGAGGTGGTGATGACGAACACCTCGACGGTCACGGGCACTCCTCTCGTCAGCCGGCCTGGCCGGTAGAGGCGGTCGGACAGGTCCCCGACGGACAGCCGGCCGCCACCTGCGGGCAGGGCCGATTACCCGCCCGCACCGCCGGTACGCGGGGCGGTGGGGCGACACCTCGCCACCAGATACCCCTAGGGGTATAGTCGACCCCGAACCCGATGGACCGTTCCGGCCGACCGCCGGGCGGAATATACCCCCGGGGGTATGCGCTACAGTCATTGCACCGCCCGACATGACCACCCAAGGAGGCACCCGCCATGCTGTTCACCCAGTACTACCTGGACTGCCTGTCCCAGGCGTCGTACCTGATCGCCGACGAGACCACCCGCCGGGCGGTACTGGTCGACCCACGGCGCGACATCGGCGAGTACCTCGCCGACGCGCGGACCCGGGGGCTGACCATCGAGGGCGTCATCAACACCCACTTCCACGCCGACTTCCTCGCCGGCCACCTCGAGGTCGCCGCCGCGACCGGGGCCTGGATCGGCTACGGCCGACGCGCCGAGACCGAGTACCCGATCCGCAAGCTCACCGACGGTGAGCGGATCAGTCTCGGCGACGTCACGCTGAAGATCATGGAGACGCCGGGCCACACCCCGGAGTCGATCAGCATCCTGGTCCACGAGCACGCCGCCGACCCGGTCCCCTACGGCGTACTGACCGGCGACGCCCTGTTCATCGGCGACGTGGGGCGGCCCGACCTGCTCGCCTCCCTCGGCGTCACCGCCGACGAACTGGGGTCCATGCTCTACCACAGCGTGCAGCACAAGCTGATGGCGCTGCCCGACGAGGTGCGCGTCTTCCCCGCCCACGGGGCCGGCTCGGCCTGCGGCAAGAACCTCTCCACGGAACGGCAGTCCACCATCGGCGAGCAGCGTCGCACCAACTACGCCTGCGCCCCGATGAGCGAGGCCGAGTTCGTCGCCCTGGTCACCGGCGGCCAGCCGGCCGCGCCCGGGTACTTCGCCTTCGACGCGGTGCTCAACCGTAAGGCCCGCGAACTGTTCGACCACGACCGGACGGCCCGCCCCCTCGACCCCACCGCGTTCCTCGCCGCGCGGGCCGACGGTGCCGTCGTGGTCGACACCCGTGACCCGCAGGAGTTCGCCGCCGGGCACCTGCGCGGTGCGATCAACATCCCGGCCGACGGCCGGTTCGCCGAGACCGCCGGCAGCGTGGTCGCACCGGACCGCCAGGTGCTCGTCGTCGCGCCCGCCGGCCGGGAGGAGGAGATCGTGGTACGCCTCGCCCGGATCGGCTTCGACCGGGTGACCGGGTACCTCCGCGACCCGGAGGACGCCTTCCGGGGGCTGCCCGCCGAGCTGACCCAGGCCAGTCGGCTCACCGCCGCCGCGCTGCGCGAGGCTCTGGACAGCGACGCGCCGCCGGTCGTCCTCGACGTCCGCAACAGCGGTGAACGGGAGGGCGGGGCGGTCGACGGTTCGCTGCACGTCCCGCTCGCCGAGCTGACCCGGCGACTCGACCAGGTCCCCGCCGACCGTCCGGTCGTGGTGCACTGCGCCGGTGGCTACCGCTCCTCGGTCGCGGCCAGCCTGCTCCGGCACCACGGCCGGTCGGACGTCTCCGACCTGCTCGGCGGGTACGCCGCCTGGCAGGCCAGCCACGCCCCGGCGGCCTGAGCAGCCACCGGCCGACGCGGACGGGTGGTTTCCGCCGGACGGGGCCGGGAAGCCAACACCGGTGACCGGAGGGTCACGCCGACCAGGGAGGTGGAGATGACTGACCGTCAGGAGCTTCACGAACTGCGCCAGCGCGCCCACGACGCCGGTATCGAGGGCAACTCGAAGATGAGCGAGCAGCAGTTGCGGGCGGCGTTGCAGAAGATCGACCAGGGCATGTCGCCGCAGCGTGCCAAGCAGGAAACCCGGCGATAGGCGGTACGCCCGTCGCCGCCCGTCCCGGTCGTCCGACCGGGACGGGCGGCGGACCGTGCGCCGGTCAGCCCTTCCGGGGGCCGCTGCTGTCCCGGACCACCAGGGTCGGCTCGACCTGCGGTCGCATCCGACGACCGTCGGAGCCGTCGGCGTCCAGCAACTCCAGCAGTACGCCCACGCAGCGGCGACCGACCTCGTCGAAGTCCTGCCGCACCGTGGTCAACGGCGGTGAGAAGTACTCCGCCTCGGGGATGTCGTCGAAGCCCACCACACTGATGTCCTCGGGCACCCGCACACCGTGCTGGTGCAACGCCCGCAGCAGGCCGAGCGCCTGGTGGTCGTTGGCGCAGAAGACCGCCGACACGTCGTCCCGGTCCACCAGCGACCGGCCGACCTCGTAGCCCGCCCGGGGACTCCAGTCCCCGACGATCACCGGCGGGACCCGACGGCCGGCGCTCTCCAGGGCCAGCCGCCACCCGTCGACCCGGTCCCGGGCCTCCAACCAGTCGCGCGGGCCGGCGACGTGCCACACCGTCTCGTGCCCCAGGTCGAGCAGGTGCTCCACCGCCAGCCGGGCCCCGGTCACCTGGTCGACCGAAATGGTCGGCAGCTCACCGGCACTGCCCGACTCGACCACCACCGCGGGTACCCCGGTGGGCAGGCCGTGCACGGCGACCGCGGCGGTCATCATCGGGGCGATGAGCACCACCCCGGCCACGGACTGTTCGGTCAGCGCGTCGATCGCGGCCATCACCCCGGCCCGGTCGAGCTGCTCCAGGGCCACGATGTTGATGCCGTAGCCGGCGGCGCGGGCGGCCCGCTCGACCCCGAGCAGGGTGGCGGCCGGCCCGTAGAGGATGGTGTCGAAGCTGACCACGCCGATCACCCGGGACCGCCGCCCGGCCAGCCCCCGGGCCAACGCGTTGGGCCGGTAGTTGAGCTGGTGCACGGCGCGCAGCACCCGCTCCCGGGTCTCCTGCCGCACGCTCGGGTGGTTGTTCAGCACCCGGGACACGGTCTGGTGGGAGACCCCGGCGAGCCGCGCGACGTCACTCATCACGGCGGCCCGTGCAGCCGGCTGCTGACCCATGACACTCCCCTCGTGGTCGTCCCCGGTCCGCCGTGACCCCCGGCGGACCGGTGACGCGCTGCCCGGACGGCGTGGTCGGCGTCTCCGGTGCCGAACGGGGCGGCGACACCCCGACCACCCGCCGGGCGCGACGGATCTCCGCAGCTCAGAAGCCCCGGGCCAGCCGATAATAGGCCTGGTTCCAGCGGATCTCGGCGGCCAACCGCCGGGTGGTCGTCTCCGCGTCGATCACCACCAGTTCGGTCCGGCACATCTCCGCCAGGTCGTACAGTTCCTCCGTCCCGACCGCCTGCGACAGCACCGTGTGGTGCGGCGCCCCGGCGGTGAGCCACGCCTCCGCCGAGCCGGCCAGGTCGGGCCGGGGCCGCCACACCGCCCGGGCCACCGGCAGCTTCGGCAACGGCTGCGGCGGGGCCACCACGTCGATCTCGTTGGCCACCAGCCGGAACCGCTCCCCCATGTCGGCCAGCCCCAGCACCACGGCCGGACCGGGGCGCGCGTCGAACACCATCCGTACCGGGTCCTCCCGCCCGCCGATGCCCAGCGGGTGGATCTCCACGGTCGGGGTACCGGCCGCGATGCTGGGGCAGACCTCCAGCATGTGCGCGCCGAGGACCAGCTCCCGACCGGGCGTCAGGTCGTAGGTGTAGTCCTCCATGAAGGACGTGCCGCCGGTGGTGCCGACGGACATCGCCTTGAGGGTGTGCACCAGGACCGACGTCTTCCAGTCCCCCTCCCCGCCGAACCCGTAACCGTCGGCCATCAGCCGCTGCACCGCCAGCCCGGGGAGCTGGCGCAGACCGCCGAGGTCCTCGAAGTTGGTGGTGAACGCCCGGAACCCGCCCCTCTCCAGGAAGGTACGCAGACCCGCCTCGATCCGGGCGGCGTACCGCAGCGATCCGTGCCGCGCCCCGTCCGGCCGCAGCTCGGGAACCAGCCGGTAGCTGTCGTCGTACTCGGCGACCAGCTCGTCGATCCGCGCGTCGGGGACCGCGTCCACGGCCTGCACCAGGTCGTTCACCCCGTAGGTGTTGACCGAGACACCGAACCGCAGCTCCGCCTCGACCTTGTCCCCCTCGGTGACCGCCACGTCGCGCATGTTGTCGCCGAACCGGGCCAACCGCAGCGACCGCATCGCGGCGTACCCGGTGCAGGCCCGGGTCCAGGCGGCGATCCGGTCGGTCACCCGGGGGTCGCTCACGTGCCCGGCGACCGTCTTGCGGGCGACCCCGAGCCGGGTCTGCACGTACCCGAACTCCCGGTCGCCGTGCGCGGCCTGGTTGAGGTTCATGAAGTCCATGTCGATCTCGGACCACGGCAGCGCCACGTTGGCCTGGGTGTGCAGGTGCAGCAGCGGGGTCCGCAGCGCGTCCAGACCACTGATCCACATCTTCGCCGGGGAGAACGTGTGCATCCAGGCGATCACGCCGACCGCCCCGGAGACCGCGGCGTCCCGGCAGACCGCCAGGATCTCGGCGCTGGAGGTGAGGACCGGCTTCCAGACCACCCGGGCGGGAATGGCCGGGTCGGCGTCGAGCTGGTCGGCGATCTGCCGGGACTGCTCGGCCACCTGACGCAGGGTCTCCGGGCCGTACAGGCCCTGGCTGCCGGTGAGGAACCAGACCTCGGCGACCGGGGATGGGGTAGTCATGGGGCTTGCCTTCCGCTGAACGGGTCTCGGGTCACTTCTTGCGGATGCCGATGAGGCGCTGGAGCAGGATGAACGCGAACAGCAGGCCGCCGATCACGATCTTGGTCCACCAGGAGCTGAGCGTGCCGTCGAAGGTGATCAGCGTCTGGATGACGCCGAGGACCAGGACACCCAGGACGGTGCCGAGCACGTACCCGGAGCCGCCGGTGAGCAGGGTGCCGCCGATCACCACCGCCGCGATCGCGTCGAGTTCCATGCCGACGGCGATCAGCGGCGCACCGGACAGGGTGTAGAACGACAGCAGGATCCCGCCGACCGCCGAGCAGAGCCCGCTGACGGTGTAGACGGCGATCTTCGTACGCCCCACCGGCAGGCCCATCAGCAGCGCCGACTGCGGGCTGCCCCCGATGGCGTGGACGTTGCGGCCCAGCCGGGTGTACGCCAGCGTGTACGCGGCCACCGCGACCACGGCCAGCGCGATCAGTACGCTGACGGTGACGAAGCTGTCCCCGAACCGGATCCGTTCCTGGGCCACCCCGGTCCAGAACCCGTCGGTGATCGGGATCGACGACGAGCTGATCCAGGTGCACATGCCCCGGGCGAAGAACATGCCGGCCAGGGTCACGATGAACGGCTGGATGTCGAAGAAGTGGATCACGCAGCCCATCGCGAAGCCCAGGGTGGGGCCGATCAGCAGCGCGATCAGCAGCACCAGCGCGGGCGGCAGGCCGTCGCGCAGCAACGCGGCGGTGACCATCGCGGTCATCGCCACCACCGAACCGACCGACAGGTCGATGCCGCCGGTGAGGATGACGAAGGTCATGCCGACCGCCACGACCAGCAGGAACCCGTTGTCGATGAAGACGTTGAAGACGACCTGGATGCTGGAGAACGCCCGGTACTGGGAGACCCCCACGCCGTACATGACCAGCAGCAGGGCCCCGGTCGCCAGCACCGGGACCTGCCGCTGCGGTACCCGCCACCACGGCGCCCGGTCGACTCCCCCGGTGAGTTGGCTCGTGGTCATGCCGCCACCTGCTCCTTCTGCTTCTCGACCACGGTCGGGGCGACCGGCGTGGCCGGCCGGCGCCGGAACCGCGTCCGGATCCTGGCCCGGAACGCCGGCGCCTGGATGAGGCAGACCACGATGACCACGACCGCCTTGAACAGCAGGGCCGTCTGCGGGCTGATGTTCATCGCGTACACCGAGGTGGTCAGGGTCTGGATGATCAGCGCGCCGACGATCGTGCCGCTGAGGAAGAACCGTCCGCCGGCCAGCGAGGTCCCGCCGATGACCACGGCGAGGATCGCGTCGAGTTCGACCCAGAGGCCGGCGGCGTTGCCGTCCGCGCTGGACACGTTCGCGGTCATCATGAAGCCGGCCACCGCCGCGCAGGCCGCGCTGACCACGTAGACCAGGAAGATGATCCGCCGGGACCGGATGCCGGCCAGCCGGCTGGCCTCGGCGTTGCCACCGACGGCTTCGATGATCATGCCGAGCGCGGTGCGTCGGGTCAGCACCGCCAGGGCCACCGTCACCGCGAGCGCGACGATGATGGCGAACGGCAGGGTGAGCAGGTGCCCGACCCCGATCGTCCGGTACGGCCCGCTGTTGATGGTGATGATCTGCCCGGAGGTGACGAGCTGGGCCAGCCCCCGGCCGGCGACCATCAGGATCAGCGTGGCGATGATCGGCTGGATGCCGATGACCGACACCAGTACCCCGTTCCAGGCGCCGAGCAGCAGGGCGATCCCGAACGCGACGGCCAGTGCGGTGAGCACCCCGGCGACGTTGTTCTGGTCGGGTCGTTCGCTGATGTGGAGGCAGGCCACCGCGCCGCTGACCGCGACCACCGAACCGACCGACAGATCGATGCCGCCGGTGGCGATGACCAGGGACATGCCCAACGCGACCAGGACGAGCGGCGCGCTGAGCCGGAGGATGTCGATCAGGCTGCCGTAGAGGTGCCCGTTCTTGACCTCGACGGCCAGGAAACTCGGCCGGTAGGCGGCGTTCGCCGCCAGCAGTACCACCAGGACGACCACCGGCCAGAACAGCCGGTGCCCGGTGACCGCCGCGAGACGGCTCTTCCCTGTGCTCATGCCGGATCCGGCCCTTCCTGCGGGGCGCCGCTCGCGATGGCGCGCATGATGCGGTCGGCGTCGAGGGTGTCGTCGTTGGCGAGCTGCGCGACCATCCGCCGGTCCCGCATCACGGCCACCTTGTGGCTCAGCCGCAGCACCTCCTCCAGCTCGGCGGAGATGAACAGCACCGCCATCCCGCCGTCGGAGAGCTGGGCCACCAGGCGCTGGATCTCGGCCTTGGCGCCGATGTCGATGCCCCGGGTCGGCTCGTCGAGGATCAGCAGCTTCGGTTCGGTGATCAGCCAGCGGGCGAGGAGCACCTTCTGCTGGTTGCCGCCGGACAGGTTGCGGACCGGCATGTCCGGGTCGGCCGGTCGGATGTGCAGCGCCCTGATGTACCGCTGGACCAGCTCGTCCTGCCGCCGTCGGGGTACCGGACGCAGCCAGCCCCGGGCCGCCTGGAGGGCCAGGACGATGTTCTCCCGGACCGACAACTCGCCCACCAGCCCCTCGGTGCGGCGGTTCTCCGAGCAGAAGGCGATGTCCCGCGCGATCGCGGCGACCGGACGCCGGATCGTGGCCGGTTGTCCGTCGACGGTGAGCCGGCCCAGGTCGGCCCGGTCGGCGCCGAAGAACAGCCGGGCCACCTCCGTCCGGCCCGAACCGAGCAGTCCGGCCAGGCCGACGACCTCACCGGCGTGGATGGTGAGACTGAACGGCGCCACCGAACCGGTCCGGCCCAGGTCGGTCGCCGCCACGAACGGCGTACCCGCCTCGACCGTGGCCAGGTCCCGCCGGGACTGCTCGTCGATCTGCTCCAGCGCGTCGAGTTCCTTGCCGATCATCTTCTCGACCAGGGCGATCTGCGGCAGGTCGGCGGTCGGGTACTCCCCGACGAGCCGGCCGTTGCGCAGTACGGTGATCCGGTCGGCGATGCCGTAGACCTGGTCCAGGAAGTGCGTCACGAAGAGGATCGCGATGCCCTCGTCGCGCAACTGCCGCATGATGCGCATCAGCTGGGCCACCTCGTCGGCGTCCAGGCTGGAGGTCGGCTCGTCCAGGATCAGGACCCGGGCCCGTACGTCGATGGCGCGGGCGATGGCCACCATCTGCTGCACGGCCAGCGAGTAGCTGCCCAGCAGGGCGGTGACGTCGATGTCCAGGTCGATGCGGGCCAGCAGCTCCCGGGCCTGCCGGCGCATCTGCCGCCAGTTCACCGCACCGAATCGGCGCGGTTCCCGCCCGATGAAGATGTTCTCCGCCACCGACAGGTTCGTGCAGAGGTTCACCTCCTGGTAGACGGTGCTCACCCCGGCGGCGGTGGCCTGCATCGGTCCGCTGAACGACACCTCGGCACCGTCGAGGGTGATGGTGCCGGTGTCGGTGCCGTACACGCCGGTCAGTACCTTGATGAGGGTGGACTTGCCGGCACCGTTCTCGCCCATGAGGGCGTGGACCTCCCCGGGGAAGAGTCGGAAGTCGACCCCGTCGAGGGCCCGTACCCCCGGGAAGTGCTTGCTGATCGCGGTCATCGTCAGGACCGGATGCCTCGGCGACATCCCACCAGACCTTTCCTGAGTCGGTGCCGGTGGGGCCGCCGCGAGCGGTCGCGGCGGCCCGGGCCGGTCAGTACTTGCGGTTCGGCAGGGCGGCCTTGGCCTGCTCCTGGGTGAAGGTGGTCTCCTCGGTCTCCACCCGGGCGGGCACCGACTCGCCGGCGTGGACCTTCTTCACCAGCTCCATCAACTGGTCGCCCAGCAGCGGGCTGCACTCGGCGATGAAGTTGAACCTGCCGTCGGCGAGGGCCTGCATGCCGTCCTTGACCGCGTCGATGGTGATGATCGTGATGTCCTTGCCCGGCACCTTGCCGGCCGCGGTGATGGCCTCCAGGGCGCCGAGGCCCATGTCGTCGTTGTGCGCGAACAGCACGTCGATCTTCGGGTTGGCCTTGAGGAACTGCTCCATGACGGCCTTGCCGCCGGCCCGGGTGAAGTCACCGGTCTGCGAGGCGATGATCTTCAGGTTCGGATTGGCCGCGATCGCCTCGGCGAAACCCTTCTTGCGGTCGTTGGCCGGTGCGGAACCGGTGGTGCCCTGGAGTTCGACGATGTTCACCGGGCCGGTCGCGTTCTTGGTCTGCTCGACCAGCCACTCGCCGGAGAGCCGGCCCTCCTTGACGAAGTCCGACCCGATGAAGGTCTGGTAGAGCGACTTGTCCGCCGAGTCCACGGACCGGTCGGTCAGGATCACCGGGATACCGGCGTCCTTGGCCTCCTTCAGGACGGTGTCCCAACCCGACTCCACCACCGGCGAGAAGGCGATCACGTCGACCTTCTGCTGGATGAAGTTACGGATCGCCTTGATCTGGTTCTCCTGCTTCTGCTGGGCGTCGTCGAACTTCAGCTCGATGCCGGCTGCGGCGGCCGACTCCTTGATCGAGTTGGTGTTGGCGGTACGCCAGCCGCTCTCCGCGCCGACCTGCGAGAAGCCGAGGACGATCTTGCCGTTGCCGTCGCCCGCGTCGTCGCCGGTGTCGCTGTTGCCGCAGGCGGCCAGCCCGGTGGCCAGCAGGCCGGCGGCGACCACGGTGACGAATCCACGCCGGGTGATGGCGTTGCCCATCCGTGACATGCGATCTCTCCTTGAAGGGTGGTGGGGGATATCTGATCCGGTCGTCCGGGCACGCCGAACGGACCGGCCGGGGGTGCGGTCCACCGGTGGTGGGTCCTGCGGAGGGTGGGAGTCGCGCGGTGGCCGGTCCCGGGGCCGGGACGGCCGGGGCGCGGTGGGCTACCGGACGGAGGGTCCGGTCTGCCCGTAGACGTTCTGGTAACGGTCGTAGAGGGCGTCGATGTCCCCGGCCGCCATCGGGACCGGGGTACCGAGGGCCCGGGTCAGGTGCGCGGTGCGGGCGACGTCCTCGCACATCACCGCCGCCTTGACCGCCGCCCGGGCGGTCCGGCCGATGGTGAACACACCGTGGTTGCGCATGAGCACCGCCGGGGAACGGTGCCCGGCCAGGGTGGCGACGATCCCCTTGCCGATGTCGTCGCCGCCGATCAGGGCGAACGGACCGACCGGGATCTCCCCGCCGAACTCGTCGGCCTGGGCGGTGAGATGGCACGGGATCGCCTCGCCCCGGGCCGCCCACGCGGTGGCGTACCCGCTGTGCGTGTGCACCACCCCGCCGACCTCGGGCATCTCCCGGTAGACGTGGGCGTGCGCGGCCGTGTCACTCGACGGGGACAGGTCGCCCTCGACCACCGTCCCGCCGAGGTCACAGACGATCATGTTGTCCGGCCGGAGGTCGTCGTAGGAGACCCCGCTCGGTTTGATCACCATCAGGTCGTGGCCCGGTACCCGCGCCGACACGTTGCCGGCCGTCCAGGCGACCAGGCCGTACCGGACCAGTTCGGCGTGCAGCGCCGCCACCTCGTCGCGCAGTCGCGCCACCTCGGCACTCGGCTCGCCGCTCATGCCATCACCTCCAGGGGGACGGTGGCCTCGTCGGCCGGGTCGTGGGCCGCCTGCCGGGCGGCGTTGCGGATGGCCCGCAGGCGCAGCAGCACGTCGTCGCCACCCCGCCCGAAGTGGTCGTGCAGCCGCCGGTACTCGGCGTACAGCGCGTCGTAGGCACGGGCCCGCCCGGGATCGGGCCGGTACACGTCCCGCTCGACCCGGCCCATCACGGCGGACGCGGTGGGTACGTCGGGATAGGCGCCGGCCGCGACCGCCGCGTGGATCGCCGACCCCAGGGCCGGTCCCTGCGCCGAGCCGATGATGCCCAGGGGGCGCTTCGTGACGTCGGCGTAGATCTGCATCAGCAGGGTGTTCGTGGTGAGCCCGCCGGCCACGACCAGTTCGTCGACCGGTACACCCGCCCCGGCGAACGCCTCGATGATCATGCGGGTGCCGTACGCGGTCGACTCCAGCAACGCGCGGTAGACGTCCGGCGGGCGGGTGGCCAGGGTGAGCCCGACGACGACCCCGCTGAGGTCGTGGTTGACCAGCAGGGAACGGTTGCCGTTCCACCAGTCCAGGGCGACCAGGCCGTGTGCCCCGACGGGCTGCGCGGCGGCCTGCGCGGAGAGCACCTCGTGCGAGGCGTACCCGGCGGGCGCCGCCTGCGCGACGAACCAGCCGAAGATGTCCCCGACCCCGCTCTGACCGGCCTCGTAGCCCCAGGCCCCGGCGCTGATCCCGCCGTCCACGACACCGCACATGCCGGCCACCTCGGCCGGTTCGGTGCCGTTGACGATGTGGCAGGTGGAGGTACCCATGATGGCCACCAGCCGGCCCGGTTCGAGGGCCTGCGCGGCGGCGGCGGTCACGTGGGCGTCGACGTTGCCGACCGCGACCGCGACGCCCTCGGGCAGCCCGGTCCACGCGGCGGCCCGCGCGGTCAGCCCACCGGCCCGGGCACCCAGCGGCAGCAGGGGTCCGTCGAGCTTGGTGACGAAGTCCGCGAATCCCGGGTGCAGCGCGGCCAGGTAGTCCCGCGACGGGTACCGGCCGTCCTGGTGGATGCCCTTGTAACCGGCGGTGCAGACGTTGCGGGTCTCGGTGCCGCACAACTGCCAGACGATCCAGTCGGCGGCCTCGATCCACCGCTCGGCCCGCGCGTAGACCTCCGGGTCCTCCTCCAGCAGTTGCAGCCCCTTGGCGTACTGCCACTCGGCGGAGATCTTGCCGCCGTACCGGCCGATCCACGGCTCGCCCCGCTCGTGGGCCAGCGCGTTGATCCGGTCGGCCTGGCGTTGCGCGGCGTGGTGCTTCCAGAGCTTCACCCAGGCGTGCGGACGGGTACGCAGGTCGGGCAGCTCGCACAGCGGCGTGCCGTCGGCGAGGGTGGGCAGCACGGTGCACGCGGTGAAGTCGATGCCGACCCCGATGACCCGGGTCGGGTCGACGCCGCTTTCGGCCAGCGCCGCCGGCACCGCGTGCCGCAGCACGTCGCGGTAGTCGTCGGGATCCTGGAGTGCCCAGTCGGCGGGCAGCTGCCGACCGTCGGCGGCGAGCACCGCGTCCATGACGCCGTGGCGGTACGGGTGCACCGCCGTCCCCAGCTCGGCGCCGTCACCGACCCGCACCACCAGCGCCCGACCCGACAACGTGCCGTAGTCGACGCCGACAACGTACCGGTCGCCCGGCCCTGCCGAAAGACTCATCGCATCCTCCGCTCGCTTGCTCGGCCTAGTGTTAGCGCTCACATAGAATTCGTCAAGACGCTTCCCGGCAACATTGCGGAAACCGCCTCCACCCGCACCGGAAACCCCACCGGTCGATGATCCAGACCCCGCGAGGCGGCCGACGGCGGTGACCAACAGCCGGAAGACACCTTCCCGCTGGTGCCATGTGTGCGCTAACAGGCAGATCCCGCCGGACGGTGCCCGGCGCGGGTGGGACCGGTGGTCCCGGGCCGGACGACGAACCGGGTGTCCCACCTGGTCGACCGCCGCCACGGCCCCTGCCGCCGCCCGTCGGGTGTCACGCGTGCTCAGCCGACGGCCGCGCCGAACCACCTCGGCAGGTGACCGAGGAGTTCCACCTGGTCCTCCCCCACCCAGGCCACGTGACCGTCCGGCCGCAGCAGGACGGCGGGCAGGTCCAGTTCCGCGCTGCGGTCGACGACGTGGTCGACCCGGTCCGCCCAGCCCGCCACCGAGAGCCGGCCGGTCCGGTCGAGCAGCAGCCCACGCCCGCCGTGCATCAGCTCGTAGAGGCGCCCCCGCCCCAGCCGCACGTCCCGCAGCCGTCGGCCGAGCAGTTCGTGGCCCGCGCCGAGGTCGTAACGGACCCCGATCGCGGTGACCTTCTCGATCAGGTGCCGGTGCACGTCCTCGAAGTCCATCAGCTCCGACAGCAGCCGGCGCACCGCCCGGGGGCCCGGCTCCGTGGACAGCAGCACCATCTGCGCGCGGGTGTTCTCCAGCACGTCGGCGGCGACCGGGTGCCGTTCGGTGTGGTAGCTGTCCAGCAGACCCTCCGGCGCCCAGCCGTCGACCTCGGCCGCCAGCTTCCACCCCAGGTTGACCGCGTCCTGGATGCCGAGGTTGAGGCCCTGCCCACCGACTGGCGGATGGATGTGGGCCGCGTCCCCGGCCAGCAGCACCCGTCCGGTCCGGTAGTGCTCGGCCTGCCGGGTGGCGTCGCCGAAACGGGAGAGCCAGCGCGGTGAGTGCACGCCGAAGTCGGTGCCGGCGACCGCCCGCAACTGTCGTGCGAACTCGTCGATCGTCGGCGCGACCGAGCGGTCGCCGGTCACCCCGTCGGCCGGCACGACGACCCGGTACACCCCGTCGCCGAGGGGTCCGAGGCCGAACCGCTTCTGGGTCCTGCGGACCTCGGCCACCACAGCGGCCACGGTCTCCGGTGGCGCCGCCACCGCCATCTCGCCCAGCAGCGTCTCGACCCGGCTGGGTTCGCCGGGGAAGCCGATGCCGAGCAGCTTGCGCACGGTGCTGCGCCCGCCGTCGCAGCCGACGAGCCAGCGCGAGCGCAGCCGGGTACCGTCGGCCAGCTCGGCGGTCACCCCCTGGCCGTCCTGGCTCAGCCCGACCAGTTCGCAGCCGCGCCGGATCTCGGCGCCGAGTTCGCTGGCGCGCTCGGTCAGCAGGCGGTCGGTGACGGGCTGCGGAATACCGAGGACGTACGGATGCGCGGTGTCCAGCCGGACCGGCGCGGGCTTCTCGATGCCGGCGAAGAATCCGCCGACCGGGACCTGCCGGCCCAGCGCGAGGAACCGGTCCAGCAGGCCGCGCTGGTCCAGCAGCTCGATGCTGCGCACGTGCAGTCCGAGCGCGCGGACGTACCCGACCGGCTCGGTCTCCTTCTCCAGCACGCACACCCGGACACCGTGCAACCGCAACTCGCTGGCGAGCATCATGCCGGTCGGTCCGGCACCGACCACGATCACGTCACGCATCGAACTCCTCTTCGTCGGGATGGCGGGCCGGCCAGCTGCTCGCAGTTCGCAATTTCTGATTTAGGCCGGTTACGGATTCCGTGCGGCAATTCTGCGGCACCACCCGGGTCTTGCCGCAAGGCCCTCTATGCGATATATGTTGAGAGTGGCAAGGGGTGATCCACCTTCTTGCCTTTTCCTTTGTCACCCGGCTGAGCCGCTCTCGTCACCCGCTCCGACCGGGTGCGGCGACCCGTCGTCCGTCCGGCACTTGTGCGACGCATTCCTCGTCGGTGGGAGCGGCTACGCTGTGCCACGCGGACACCCGCGTCCACCGTGGAGGGACGACAGTTGACCGACGAACGGGACCGGTACCCCGACGACGGGCTGGACCGGGGTGAGCTGGTGCCCCCGGAGCTGCTCGCCGGGACGGAGACGGTGTGGCGCTGCCCGACTGACGGATGCACCACCGCCGAGCGGGGTTCGGCCCGCCGCCCCGCCGGCACCGGGATCTGCGCCCGGCACCGCGTCGCACTGCGCCGGGTGGACGCTTGATCGACTCGCTGGTCGGCGCGGTCGTCGACCCGATCGCGCAACGGTGGACGCCCCGGACCATCGGCGCAGCCCTGCTCTTCTGGACCGTCGGGGCACTGGTCTACGTGCTGACCCACCCTGCGGCGGCCACCTGCCGGACCCCGTCGCCCGGCGACGGCGCGGTCTGGTGCCGACTGGTCGCCCTCGGGCCGGCCGGCACGGTCCTCACCGCCGTGGCCGGGCTGGCCGTGCTGTTCGGCTCGGCCCAGTTCGTCGCCGCCCTGGCACCCGCGCTGACCCACCTGCTGGCCGGTGCGTACTGGCCGGCGGGCAGCTGGTGGGCCGGGTTGACCCGGGCGCGGGTCCGCCGGCAGACCCGGATCCGGCAACGGCTCGCCACCGTCCCACCGGACGACACCACAGCGGCGCCGTGGGCCGAGGCCCGGATCCGGGCCCGCCTGCGCCGCTACCCGGGCGGTACGCCGCCCGCCCCGACCCGGCTCGGCAACGTCTTCGCCGCGATGGGGCAACGCGTCGCCGACCGGCACGGTCTGCGGATCACCGCCTGTTGGGCGTCGTTCGTCACGGTGCTACCGGAGCCGGACCGGCTCCGGCTCACCGAGCAGTCGACCGCCGTCCTCGGCCGGGCCCAGGCGTACGGCTGGGCACTGCTGGCGGCCGGCTGGGCGGCTCTGCTGCCCGGCCCGGTCCCGGTCGCGCTCTGGCTGGTCGCGGTACTCATCGTGGTGGCCCTGAGCTACCTGGCGCTCTGTCACTCCGCCGAGGCGTACGCCGACCTGATCGAAGGGCTCCTGGCGGTGCACCGGTTGGCGCTGTACCGGGCGGTGGGGTTGCCCGCCCCGGCGTCGACCGGGGACGAGCCGGCGTCCGGCGCGCTGCTGTCGGACTACCTCGCCGACGGGGCTGCCGCCACCGTGGATCTGACCTGGCCGCCGAGTTGACCGGGAGCGGGGACGTCGACCGGCAGCGGGAGCAGACCGGGAACGGGGACGTCGACCACGGGCGGGAGCCGACCGGGCCGGACGAGCCGCCGGAGGAGCGGGCCTGGCTGCTGGTCGAGCGGTACGAGTCCGGGGAGGGCCAGCTCGCCGACCTGGACGAGGTGGTGGGGATCGTGACCGGGCTGTGCCGGGACCGCCCCGACGACGTACCGCCCCGGCTGCATCTCCTGCTCGGAGTGACGGAGCTGTACCGGTTCGACGAGACCGGCACCCCGGCCCACCTGCTCCCCGCCGTCACCCACCTGGACCGCGCGGTGTCCAGCGGTACCGGCGAGGAGTGGCACGCCGACGCGCAGGGCTGGCTGGGTCTGGCGTACGCGCGGCGGTGGGCGGTCGACGGGGACCGGACCGCCCTGGACCGGGCTGTGGACCTGTTCACCGGAGAGCCCGGGGCCGCCCCCGAATCGATGCTGGGGCTGTTGCTCTTCGACCGGTACGAGGTGGGCCACGACCCGGCGGACCTGGAGCGGTCGATCGGGGAGCTCCAGCGGGTCCGGGCCGGCGGTCCGGAGGCGGACGACCGCTTCGTCCGATGGGCGCTCGGCATGGCGCGGGCCTACCGGTGGGAGGCGCGGCAGCAGCGGGGCGACCTGGACGCGGCGGCGGAACTGCTGGTCGACGTCGAGGAGTACCGTCCCGCAGCCGCGCTGCTGCACGGCCGGGTGCTGCACGAGCGGGCGGTACTGGACCGGGACGTGGCCGGCCTGGCGGTCGCCGAGCACCGGCTCGACACGGTGGCGGACCTGCTGCCCGAGGCGGACCGACCGTTGGCGGCGCTGGAGGTGGCCGTCGCCCGGTGGAACACGTTCCGACTCACCGGTGACACCGGGTACCTGTCGACGCTGGTTGACGACCTGGACGCCGTACTCGCCCGCCCCGACCTGGACCCGGAGGTCGCCCAGATCCTGCGGTTGTTCCAGGGGCTGGCCTGGAGTCTCTCCGACACCCCGGAGCAGGCCCGTACGGAGCGGGAGCGCAGCCGGTACCACGAGATGCAGCAACGCGGCTTGGCGGCGCTGCGCGCCATGCAGGACGGGACGGCGTTCGGCAACGGTCCGTCGTGGTCCGACCCACCGGCCCGGTACCGCTCACTCTGGGATCCGGAGCTGATGGCCGAGCAGCGCCGGACGGCCGGGGACCGCCTGCGGGAGATGGCCCCGGACGACCCGAACCGGCCCGCCGCCGTCACCGCCACCGCCCTCATCGACGCCCTCCAACGGACCCTGCGCACCGGGGTACCCACCGACACGACCGACGCGACCATCGACGCGCTCCGGGAGGCCCACGCGTCGACCGCCGATCCGGAGATCGCCCGGCTCGTCGGCGCGGTCCTCGCGATGACCTCCATGGAACGTGGGGCCCGCGAAGGGGATGCGACCGCCACCGAGCAGGCGACCGATGATCTCGCCGCGCTGCTCGACGCGCTGGCCCCGACCGATCCGATGTACCGGGCGATCCGCAAGAGCCTCGCCGGGGCCCTGTTCAACCGGTTCAAGACCCGGGGTGACCTGCACGACCTGGCCCGGGCCCGGGATCTGCTCCGGGAGCTGGTGGCCGACCCTGCGGACGACTCCGAGATCGAGGCCCTGCTGATGCGGGCCAGCCTGATCGAGGTGGAGGAGGCCTGGGGGGTACGCACCGACGATCCGGAGGCGACCCGGACCGCGGTCCGGGAACTGGAACGGCTGCTCCCGCTGGTGCCGGCCGACCATCCGGGCCGGCTGGAGAGCGAGGCGAACCTGGCGCTGTTCCGCTCGAAACTGGAGCTGAGCGCGGCACCGGTCCGGACCGACCCGCCGGCCGTGCCGACCAGTGCCGGGGTGGACCGGCTACTCGCCGAGGCGGCGCTGCCCGGACTGACCGACGACGAGCGGGCGCAGCAGCTCGCCAACGCGGCGCTGGCGCTCGCGGTCGGACCGTCCGACGACCCCGACGTCCTGCGGGCCGCCGCCGCGATCGGCCGGCAGGCGGTGCAGCTCGGCGACGAGCGCAGCGTGACCTTCCCCCGCCTCGCCGTCGCGCTCGGGACCGCCCTGCACGGGCTGTACGAGGTCGACCCCGATCCGGCCCACCTGGTCGAGGCGGCCGGCGCCCTGGACCGGGGCGCCCGCGCGGCGCGGGACGTCAGCCACCCGGACTGGAGTGCCGTGCACCTCGCCCGGGGACTGGTGGCTCGACACGGCCGTACCCCCGCCGACCGGACCGTCGCCCGGGAGATGGGCCTGCTGGCCCTGCGGGGCAACCGATGGCGGGTACTGCTCCAGTCCGGTACGGAGTACGCCACCCTGGTGGCGAACCAAGCGGTCGAGGACGCCGTCCGGGTGGCCGGCTGGTGTCTGACCGACGACGACCCGGTCGGGGCGGTCGCCGCGCTGGACTCGGCCCGGGGCGCCGTCCTGCATGCCGCGACCGTGACCGCCGACATCCCGGCCCAGCTCGCCGCCGTGGGCGAGGTCGACCTGGCGGCCCGGTGGCGCGGCGCCGACACCGCCCCGCCGGAACTGCGGCACGCGGTGCTGCGGGCGCTGGCCGGCGCGGACCGGATGCTCGACCCGCCGGGCGTCGACGAGATCCAGGCCGCCCTGCGCCGGGTGGGTGCGGACGCGCTGGTCTACCTGACCGCGAGCCGCGTGCCCCGGGCCGGTGGCGCGGTGGTGGTCGTCCCGGCCCGGGGTGCACCGGAGATCATCCGGCTGCACCGGTTGGGCGACCCGCCGGGCGGGGCGCTGGACCGGTACGTGGCCGCCCACGACGCCCTGCGGGTCGGGTCCGGCCGGGTCGGGTACGACCGGTGGCGGCGGGCCTTGGACGAGCTGCTGGACTGGGCCGGGGAGGCGGTACTCCGGCCGCTGCTCGACCGGGGGCGCTTCGGTGCGGAGCCGTGGCTGGTGCTCGCCCCGACGGGGCGGCTCGGGCTGGTCCCGTGGCACGCCGCACGGATCGCCGGGCAGCCCGCGGTGACCCGGGCCACCTGGTCGTACGCCGTCTCGGCGCGGCTGCTGGTGGAGTTGGCCGGTCGGCCACCGGTACCCGCCGACGCGGAGTCGCTGATCGTCGGTGACCCCGAAGGGGTGCTGCCGTTCGCCGGGCGGGAGGCGTGCGCCATCCGGGAGGTCTTCTACCCGCAGGCCCGTTACCTGGGCCAGCCGGCGAGTTGGGCGGACGGTCCGGGCGTACCGGCCGAGGTGCTGGACTGGCTGGTCGGCGGGGAGCGGGGCACCCTGCACCTGGCCTGTCACGGGGTGGCCCGGGAGGGCGGTTCGGACACGTCGTACCTGGTGCTGGCCGGCGGGCAGCGACTGACCGCCGAGGAGCTGATCGAGCAGACGGGGCGGGGTGCCCGCCTCGGGCTGGTCTCGCTCGCCGCGTGCACGACCCAGTCCTCCACCCGGGGCTACGACGAGGCGTTCTCGCTGGCCACCGCGTTCCTGGTGGCCGGGGCCCGGAGCGCGTTCGGGTCGCTGTGGCGGGTACCCGACCGGGCCACCTCGTTGCTGATGTTCATGACCCACCGGTACCTGCGCCGGTACGGCCTGCGGCCGGCGGAGGCGCTGCGCCGGGCCCAGCTGTGGATGCTCGACCCGGCCCGACGGGCGGTGGCGGAGATGCCGCCGGACCTCGTCGGCCTGGCCGACCAACCGGAGCTGGCCGACCCGGTGGCCTGGTCCGGATTCACGCATGTCGGTGTCTGAGCGCCGGCAGGTCCGGTGCCGGGCCGTGCGGTGCGGCGGAAGGGGGTACGGTGATGCACCGAGCAGGCCGGCCCGTACGTCCACGGTGGAGCATTCCCCGGCGGCCCCCGTCCGACCGGCAGAACCCCAGAACGACACCAGAGGACTGATGAGCGACAACCGTTCGTTGCAGCCCTTCTCTTCCGGCGATCCGGCCCGGCG
>NZ_WVUH01000039.1 GCF_017614955.1 Micromonospora echinofusca | reverse complement strand
ACCCACCCGTTCCGTTGATCATGAAGTTATTGCCATCCACTTCGGCGTGTCGCAACAACAACTTCATGATCGACCGCAGCGTTAAATTAACGGTCGGAGGGGGAACGCGCCGACGAGGAGGGCCAGCAGGCATGAGCTACGTACGCTGGAATGACATCCGCGCTGCCCAGGTCGAACGCGCCAGCGGAGAGGACGCCATCGAGGCCGGTAAGCAGGAACTACTCGCTACCGTGATCGGGCACCGCCTCGCCGAGTTGCGCCGCACCCGAGGGCTGACCCAGCAGCAGGGAGCCGACCGGACGGGTGTCACCAAGGGCCGGGGGCAGCAGGTCGAGCAGGATGGGGAGAAGTCGCGCGCCGGCTGGTCAGCGGCCCCTGTGGTCGGACCGGACCGCTGAACCGGGGCGACTCACGAGTAGACGTCCTTGCGATGCCCGACGGCGTGAATAGTCAAATCGTCGCCGTCGAGGCAGTAGAGAACCCGGTAGTCACCCACCCGCAACCGACGCCCGGATCCGTCACGCATCTCGGTCGAGTTCTGCGGCGCAGGGTCGGAGACCAAGCCGAGGATCGCGCTCAGGACGGTCAGGAACACGTTGCGGGGCTGCTTGTGCAGCCAGACCAGCACTTCCCGGTCGATCTGGACCTTCACGCCGCCTGACCGCCGGCCCGATCAGCCAGCAGCGCTTCCACCTCACGAGGGTCGACCCCAAGCGACTCCAGGGCTGCCGACAGGGGCACGAACTCACCCTCGGCGCGGGATCGAGCGATCACCGCGGAGTCCCGGCGGTCCCGGAACGCCTCGATCTCCTCCCACTCGTCGATGCCGATCAGGACAGCCACGGGTCGTTCGTACTTGGTGATCACGACCGGTTCCCCGGTGCGCTCGACCCCCTCCAGCACCCGGCCCGCACCGTCGCGGAACTCCCGCAGGGTAATCCTCGTCATACCGCAAACCGTACCATGCGGTACCGCGCTGTCCCGATAGATCGAGCAGGGCCGGATCTCCGGGCAGGACGTGCTCTGCCGGCATGCCGCCGCCCTCGGTGTGCGCCTACACCAGGCGATCCACTTCGACGACGGGACATCGCAGCCATCGCCTGATTCGATCGGGATTACTCGTACTCCTGGCCGCAGATCGCCAGGTCGGCAAGGTCGGCCCAGGTGAGGGTGGGTAGCGGTCGCTCGCCGGGCGCCGGCTCGGGACGCAACGGCAGCACCGGACCGGGTACCGGCACACGCAGCCCGTCGGCCTCGTCCCAGCCGCCCAGCGCGCCGGCCATCCCGCACTCCAGGTAGCCGCGCGGGTCGAAGTTGTACCACCGCCGGTCGGTGGCGCGTACGCAGCCGGCGGGGCGGGGCGCGTCAACGCCGAAGTAGGCATGCTCGTCCAACGGCCCCTGGTCGGCGAAGTCGGCCAGGTCGGCGATCTGGGAGAGCACGATCCGCTCCCAGTCGGCATGGTCGGCCGGCTCGTCCACGTGGGCGAACTCTGCGGTACGCCACGAGGTGAGCAGCGGCGGGGGCGGCACCGTCCCGGCGGCGACGACCATCGCGGCCACCGTGTCCAGGTCCAGCTCGCGACGGCCGGCGAGCGGCCGGGCGACCAGCCACCAGGCCCGGAGAAACCCGTCGAGGGTACGACCGGAGTCTGTCATCCGTTCCCCGGCGTCGACGAGGCGAACGTAGAGGTCACGGTTGGTGGCGCACACGGGGCCGGGCGGCCCGTCCACCCAGTACGTCTGCTTGTGCACCACCCCGGATTCCAGCGCCAGCACCCGGGCCAGCGCGTCGATCCGGTCGTCGTACCCGCCCACCGGGTACCGGTTGCCGTTGTCGTCCTGCCGCCACACCATCCACCGGGTCACGTCCGGCACGGTAGTCACCGCCCGATAGTCATCGGGGCGCCGGTTACCCGGCGGAAGTCATCGGGGTGTTGCTTGCCGGGCTGGGCGGGGCACGATCCGCAGGCCGGCAATCTGGACGTACACCTCACGCCTGTCGACGGCGGCGCCGGCCGCGTCGAGAACGTAGCCGGTGAGCCAGCACCAGCCGTGATAGGTCGGCGCGGTGCCGACGGCGCTGACCCGCAGCCGCAACCCGCGCGAGCCGCCGAACTGCACGCTCGCCGCCGCGCCGAGCAGGACCACATCCCCGGGTACCGGGACACGACGGTTCACCGCAGCCAGCCGAGGAACCGCCGGTGCAGATCCCCGGCCGGCACCCACGGCAGATCCTGGGACGCCACGACAAGCTGCGCGCCGAGGTAGAGGGCGAGCGAGACCGGGGCGTTGTCGTACTCGGCCCGCAGCTCGGTGCGGCGGGTCCGGCAGGGCCAGGGTGCGCCGCAGCCCCCGCAGTGCCAGATCGGCAGTACCGGGCCGTGGCTGGTCACCGGCGCCACTCCGATTGCGCCTGGGATGGTAGCTGCGGCCAGTGACCCCGGTTGATCGGGATGCGGTGCCGGGCGTGGCAGGGCAACTCGTTGCCGCAGCGGCAGACCCGCCGCCAACGCTGCCAGAACCAGACCGGCCGGTGCCGCCGGGCCAGGGTCAACGCCGTGGCGATCAGGTACTCGTCGAAGCTCACCCGCCGGTTCACCCGCACCCACCTCCGGTCGAGGGATCCTCGCCACCCGTTGACCTACTGCTGTCAGGCGGCGACGCTTGGTAACGAGAATCGCATATGCGATTTGACTAGGCAAGAAGCGAAGCCGATCAGAACAGTGCTTGCATTCGCCTGTGTATCAGGGAAGACTGCGCAGCGTGACGAGTCCTACCGTTCCCCGCCGCCGGCTGGGCCAGGAGCTGACCCGACTTCGTAAGGCTGCCGCCATGACCGGCGAGCAGGTGGCCACCAAAATGGAGTGGTCATCGCCGAGCAAGCTCTACAAGATCGAAGGCGGCCGGCAGGGCATCCAGCCCAAGGAGCTACGCGAACTGCTCGGCTACTACGGCACCACCGACCCGGAGACGGTCGACGCGCTCTGTGCCCTCGCCCGGCAGGGCAAGCAGCGCGCCTGGTGGTCGCAGTACGCCGAGGCCCTGACAGATTCCTACACGACCTACGTCGGCCTGGAGTCGGCCGCGACGGAGCTGCGGGTGTACGAGTCGACCACCGTGCACGGCCTGCTCCAGACCGAGGACTACGCCCGCGCCCTGCTGACCACCGCCGCCCAGGCACCCGAGCCGGCCATGTCGGCGGCCACCATCGACAGCAAAGTCGCCGTGCGTATGGAACGACAGTCCCTGCTGGGTCGGCTACGGCTCTGGGTCATCCTCGACGAGGCAGCACTTCGCCGGATCGTCGGCGGTTCAGAGATCATGGCAGCGCAGTACGAGCGGCTGATCGAGGTCACCCGGCTTCCCTCGGTGAAGTTGCAGGTCCTGCCGCTCGGCGACACCACCAGTCCCGCCCCACCAACGAACTTCACCGTCATGGAGTTCGATGAGGGAGCTGGCCCCGACGCCGTCTACGTCGAGCTGTTGACCGGCGGAATCTTCGTCGAAGGGACTGATGTACGGCGGTATAACGTGGTGTTCAACAACCTCCGCGCCGCCGCCCTCAGCCCTGCCAGGTCCACGAGCCTGATCAAGGAGGTGGCTGCGGGGCTCGCCTGACCCCTCCGAGAAGGAGCCACCCCATGCGGCCACTCGACAACACCTGGCGCAAATCCAGTCGCAGCAACATCGAAGGCTCATGCGTCGAAGTCCGCTACGTCAACGGCATGGTCGAGGTACGCGACTCCAAAGACCCCTCCGGCCCCACACTCACCTTAACTCCACCTGCCTGGAATACCTTCATTGCAGAACGCGAACGCAAACTAAGGCAAACCGCGCAATGAATCCCTCTCAGCTCAGAGCTTAAAATACAAGCGCTTGCCAATTCCGTTGATGGCCTCGCCGAAATCTCGACGAGGCCATCAAATTCAATTAAGAGCCACCAGGAGAGCAAGGACAACGTCCATCCCCACATGTCAATTAAACGAATTCCCCGCTCATTGAGGTGATCTCAGCAAGGATCCGGGTCTAGTTCAGGATGACACGGGCATCGCGTGCATAACGAACCGCGTAGAGACAGGACGTGGGACCCCGGTAGACAGGTCTGCGACGGAATCTGATCTACCAAGAAGGACCCCACGTGATTGCCTATTGTGCCATCCTCGATGTCCCGTCCCCAGGGAACTCGTACAGCACGTGGCGCGGCTGCTACGCGCCGAGCTTCGCGCGATCGGCACCCGACCCGGTACCCGCGCTCTGACCTGCTTCCACTAGGCACTGCTCGTCCTGATGTGGTTCCACAAGGGCGAAGACAAGACCACCCTCGGGGCCGGATTCGGAGTGTCCAGGGCCACCGCCTACCGGCACGTCGCCGAAGCCGTACGCGTCCTGGCGGCACAGACGCCCACACTACACGACGCCCTGGCCCGGGTCGCCGTTGACGACTGGTCCCACGTGACCCTCGACGGGAAGCTGCTCAACACCGACCGCCTCGCTGAGACCACCGTGAGCGTGAAAGGCGAGACGATCGACGCCTGGCACTCCGGGTAACACCTCGACTTCGGCGCGAACATCCAGGCGACGATGCGCCCGGATGGACTACCTGTCTGGACCTCCGACGCGGCCCTCGAATTCACAGAGAAAACCGTTCACCACCGACGCCACCTATCAGTGATCGCATAACGGCTCACACCATGACGGGCCGCCAACTCGCCAACTTCGATTCCATTCTCAGTCATCACTTCATCTATGAATAGGCACAACTGCTCTCGCTCATCGGTGTCGATAACGCCGCCTGCCACACCCTGACTCACGCTGTTTAGTGCTAGAACGACCCTTTCAATGGCGGCGAGAATTTGCGCATCTGACGCGGCTGCCCCCAGCTGCCGTATTTCGACTTCAAAATCCGCCAGAGCCGCATCAACAGCCTCTAGAAAGCCTTCGGAATAAACGCCCAGAAACGAGGTGCAGTCGAGAGTAATCGTTCCATCAGCAACCGCACGAGCTTCTTCCGCAATTTCGTGGCGCCAGTATTCAGATGGTCTTACAGCCATGAGAAAATCCTATCATGCAGCCGTGGCGATGAGCTTGCTTCGTCGACGGTTTCAAACCCTGCAACTTCCAGCAGCCTACCTCACCGGCTTGCACGCGCTGTCCGTGACATCACCCAAGTAACGCCACCGACAGCGCGCCGCGCCCATTCGCCATCTGGAACCAACCAGCAAGGAGATCTATCCGCACCTTGATTGATTAGTCCAAAGCTAGCCGTCACTGCACCGATAGCCCTTACGGCGCCGGCGCATTTACTCGATTCAAAAGCACCCCCCCACCAATCCCACCATAATAGTTAATCAAGCTTTGCTCTTGCTGATATATGAGCTTCTCACCGCCGCCCGGCATCTCAATCCAGTCCAATTCCCGAACATCGGAAGGCTTGTATCCGGCGCTCTTCACGGCATGCTTGCTATCACTGAAAGCTCGATGAATTCTTCGGTGGATGGTGTTCTTCTTAGTGGCAGATCCAACATACACCATTCCGTCATTCATTTTGATGACGTAAACACCCTGCGTGTCGGGAACATCCAATCGACCAGTGGGCGACTGAGATCCGAACGTTCGACATCCGTTGCTATTGTGAACGAGTACGGAATTTTCGCCAGCCAGGACGTAGTACGTGTGAATACCATGAACGGTGAGGTTGTAGGCGCGGCCGACGTGGGCTGGGTCGGTCAGCGTGCCCTGGACCTCGACCGTGACGCCGGATGGGGTGAGCAGGCGGTCACCCCGGTCGAGTTCGTCCGCGCGGTCCCAACTGCGATGGGTCACATTCCAGAACGGATGGTCCTCGGTGGTGGTGAGGGCACCACCTTCGACGTCGAGCGTCTTGAGGGCGTCTTGATGGATCCAGATGTTGGTTACCTTGCGCGGACCGCGTTCGCCGGTCTCGGGGTCGACGGCCAGGACGAGGTCACCGACGCGTACCTCGCTGATAGGCTTGGTCGTGCCGTCTGCCATGAGGACTCCAGTGTCACCGCTGAAGCTGCATGCTCCACCACCTGAGGACCTTGACCCCGTGCCGCTCTTGGCACGAATCGGGCCGAGCGGTGCGGCTGGGCCACCAAGTGGCGACTCCAGGTCCGCCAGGTTTACCGACAGAAAATCAATGTAACCCTCGTAGAGTTGCTCTACCCACTGCTGACATGAGCCAGGTCGACCCATATCGTCGCAGATCTCCATGGCGAGGATTCGTTCGTCCAGTAGCAGCAGTTCGTGACTGAAGTAGGGCTCGATTTTCGCCCCAACTTTGGCGTACCAACGTCTGGTGAATTCGACGATGTCGACATCGTCGGGGACCCTGATGATGTGCCCGAGGATCCGAGTGTCGTTGCTTGTGTTGGGCTTGCTGCTTGTCTTGCCTTGACTTTCGCCCCATTCCTGGTTTTCGTCCGTGCCGCAGCCGTACGGGCATCCGCCGTCATAGCTGGGGTCGTAGCCGTAGCAGTCGACAAAGTCGAGACAGTCTGCGGGGATGAGTCCACTCGGGTCGCTCATACTGACCGGCGAGTTGTTGGCGTACGAGTATCCGTGCCACTGTTGCGGGTCGGTCAGGTCCTGGATCGGGTCGACGCTGATGAAGCGTCCGAGGCCAGGGTCGTATTCGCGTGCGCCGAGGTGCGTCAGGCCGGTCGGATCGATGTCGCCCCCGACGAAGCCCTTCGGGTTGGCCCACACGGGTTGGAATCCGCGCGGGTTGCCGAACGGAGTTTGGCGACGGTTGGTGACTGCTTGGGTGGGCACGTCAACGCTCGTGTGCTGGGTGCCTTGGTGGTCGGTGAACAACCAGTTCAGGCCGCTGGGGGTACGCGAGGCGATGAGCGTGCCGTTGAAGGAGTAGTAGCGGGTGGCGGTAACGATGGAGCTGTTGTCACGCCGGATTTCCTGGCCGGGCAGGTAGAGGGTGGTTCCGGTCGCGTCGCGGCGGATCAGCCGGTTACCGTCGGCGTCGTAGATGTTGCTACCGGCCGATGGTGCGTCGCCCGAGATGGTGTCGAGGCTGCCTTCGGCGTTCCAGCTCAGGTTCTGGGAGTTGGTGCCGGGTGGGCAGGTGTTGGCTGCTGCCCCGGTCGGGCGGCAGGTGGTGTTGCCGGTGGCGTCGTACCCGTATCGGGTGACGACAGGTGACTGCCCGGGGGCGGTGGTGGTCACCTGGGTAACGGCGTGGGGCCGGACCACACCGGGGCCGCCGGTGGGAACGGTGTAGTCACGGGTGGTGTCACCGCCGGTGGCGTGGCTGACCTCCTGGGTGCGGTTGCCCACCGCGTCGAAGGTCCAGTCCAACCAGTAGGGTGCCGGTCCACCGAGGTTGGCGACGGTCGGGGCGGCTGCGCAGTCGACTCCGGCCTTCGGGGTCCAGGCGCTGGTCAGTCGCCTGAGTGCGTCCTGGCGGAAGCACTGGGTGTCCGCCACGCTGCCTTGGGGGGACTCGGTGATGGAGGTGATGTCACCGGAGTGGCCGTAGGTGTAGGTGCGGTCGGAGATCGGTCCGGGAGAGCTTTCCGAGTCCACCACGACCTGCTTGATGCGTCGGGTGACCTCGTCGTAGGAGAACTCCTCGTTGACGTATCCGTTGGTGTCGGTGTCACGAATGGAGACGTTCAATTCGCCGTAGTCGGTATAGATCTGATTGGTGACGTAGGTGCCCCCGACGGTGGTCGTCAGGCGGATGGGCAGGCCAGTTGTCTGGCCAAAGACAGTGTCGACCGTTTCGCTCGTCAGTCCTCCAGCAGAGCCAAAGACCATGCCGTCCGGAACGCCGGTGTAGGGCGAGTAGGAGTATCCAACTCCATACTGGCCGGTGATGCCGGTGCCTTCCACCGCCGGGATGTTGTAGGTGACCGTGGTGGGCTGGTAGTCGGCGGTGAAGCCGCCGATCTGCCGCTTGTAGATGTTGGTCGAACCGGGAGGCTCGTATCGGTACGCCTCGGTCAGTTGACCCTTGGCGCCGCTGGAGAGTCCGTTGGCGTACCTGTCGTACTTCCACTGCGCCCGCAGCGCTCCGGTTGCCGAGTCGTCGCGCAGCTCGGTCTTGCGGCCGAGAGCGTCGTAGACGTACCAGAGCGCTTCGCCACGGGCGTCGGTGGTCTTTACCAGCTCGTTGAAGTCGTTGTACTGGTTGGTGGTGGCGCCCTTGTCCGGGTCGGTGAGTTGGATCTGGCGACCCTTGACGTCGAAGGTGTAGGTCCACTCGTTGCCGACGTGGTCGGCGACCTTCACCAACTGGTCTTTGGAGTTGTAGGTGTAGTGGGTCGACTGGTACGGCCCGGTGACGCCCTGGGTCGTGGTGTGCTGGCGCAAATCGGTCGTGCGGCCCTGGATGTCGTTCAGGGTGGTGGTGGCAGTCGCTCCGGCTGGTGGGGTGACCCGGGTGAGGTCCCCTTCGTAGGCGGTGGTCGTGCGCCACTTCTCCTGTACGACGGAAATGCCGTCACCCGCCAGCAGGATCTGCGCCGTGGATCGGTTGGCGTTGTCGTAGACGGTCTTCGTCATGGCCCGCACGGACCACTGCGGGACCCACCACAGCGTTCCTGACGGCGTGCTCGCCTTCAGGTACGGCTTGTAGGTGTACTCGGCACGGCCGAGCTTGTCGTAGACGGTGTCGGTAACGATCGTTCCGCCGGTCTTGAAGGAGGCGGTCTGGGTCTGTCGGGGCCGTAGCAGCGAGTCGAAGATGTGGTAGGTGGTCCGGTATTCGCCGCCCTCGTGGAGGGTCCGGGCGGTGGTGTAGGGGTAGGCGTCCCGGTTGGGGGCGAGGGTGTAGGTGTACTCCGCCGAGGGGGTCGACTCGTGGTTGGTTCTGCCCCACACGGCGCTCCAGGTGCGCCACACTCGGCCCAGCGCGTCGTAGGCGACTTCGGCGGTCTTCAGGTTCTGGTCGGTGGTCTTGGTCGTCGAGCCCCAGTACGGATTCATGTCGGCGCTGGTGACCCAGTTGTACGGAGCACCGCGGGTGGTGGTCACCTTGGTGACCGGTCCCCCGCTCGCGGGGGTGTAGGTCGTGGTGACGACGTTGCCCTTGGCGTCGGTGACGGAATCCGGTCGACCGAAGGCGTCGAAGGTCGACTGGCCGGCGGGCTGCCAGACCGTCCCGCCCGCCTGACTCCAGTCCTTGAGCTGTTCGACCTTGGTCACCGACCCGTATGTAGGTGCGGTGTCCGGGCTGGTCGCCCCGTCGTAGTAGTGACGGGTGTCGGAGATGATGTGGTCGGTGCTGCTGGGTGCGGTACCGCAGGTCAGCGCGGTGGTGGTGGTCTGCTTGACGGTCTTGATCAGGTTCGCGGTGAGGTTGCGGTTGTAGATGTGGGTGGTGCACTTCTCGTCGCCCGTATGGGCGAGGTCACCGTCTTGCTGCGCCTGGTCCAGAGTGCCGTAGGTGTCGGAGAACCAGGACTCGGCACGGGCGGTGCGCCAGCCCCGGTCGGCATCGACGCCGAGGGCGGTGGCGGAGTAGGTGATCTTCGTATCGGTGAAGCGGGCGGTGACGGTGTCGCCGTTGATGGTGCGTGACGCGGTCTCCGAGGACCGCCACGGCACGTAGACGGTCTTCGACACGGGTTTGGTGTCGGTGCCGTTGTAGACGACCTGTTCGCGGACCATACCGGCGAACTGGTCCTCGTCGTATACCGTCTCCGATCCGATGGAGGCGGGGACGGTCACGGTACGGGTGCCACCGGTTGGGTTCAGACGGTCGCCGTGCATTCCTCGCAGGTACCGCGTCTCGGTGAGCGTCTGGGCTCCGGGGACGTCACCGACCCGGGTCCGGACGGTGGCATAGCCGCGGAACTGGTTCCAGGTCTTACGGTCCGGCTTGGTCAGCCCGTCGTCGTCGGCATAGTGCCAAGCCGGCGCGCCCACGTACTGGTAGTAGGTGAACTTCGGCGGTGCCTGGTGCCCGCCGGACAGTTGGACGTCGGATTCCGAGATCGCCTCGACCCGATACTTGTGCCACCACTCAAGGATCAGGTTCTCGCCCTGCGGGTCGTTGGGGTCGATCACCTTGACCGGGTAGCAGCGCTTGTCGTTGGTGTGCGCCGCCGAGGGCAGGTTGTTTTCCGTGCACTCCGGCAGGCTGTACTCGATGTCGATCTTCAGGCCAGTGTCGGTGGTGATGTAGTCGATCCGCTGCCAGTTGCTGGTGGTCAGGGTGTCGGTGAGCACCCGGTTCGGCATGGATGTCGGCGTGAACGTCGTCGGCGGCAGGGTGACCGGCGTGCCGACCAGCCCGGCATGTTCGATCTTCTCCAGCCACAGGCCCGCGTGCAGGCTGCCGTCACCGGGTGGTGGGAAGGAGTGGGTGAGGGTCCACGAGTCCACCTCCTGCCAGGCCGGGGTGGTCTTGGTGGTGTCCCAGACCCGGGTGGTGATCTTCGCGAGCCGCTTGGTGCTCCAGAAGGTCGGCGCGTAGTTTCCCGGGCAGGACGTACCGGTGCACTCCTGGTCCCAGGGGGTGTCGGGCCAGTTGGTCGCGTTGTGGGTGCCGCAGGAACTGGTGACACACCGGTTCCCGGTGGCGAAGATGACCTGGGCGAGCGCCGTCACCGAGCGGTCGGAAGAGCCTCGGTCCCAGGTGCCGTAGTCGATCCGGTCGAGGACGCCGCCCCGGGTGTAGGACACCTCATCGGTGTCCGTGACGTTACGGGCGTACTTGTTGGTCTCCGGGGTGTACCAGTACGAGATCGTGTTGCCCCGGACGTCTACGACGTAGTCGAGGTTCCATCGCCAGACCTGAGCGCAGAACGAGTCGACGAACGTGGTCTGCCGGCAGGGCTCACCGGTGTGGTTACCGGCGACCGGGACGGTCCACGCCGAGTTCGTCGTCGACGTCTGGCCCGGCAGGCTGTGCAGGCCAAAGAAGTACTGGGTGCCGTCGGCGCCGGTCACCTTCCAGTGCTCGCCGTTGTTGTCGCCGTTCGACGCGCCGGTCAGTTTCTCGATCCGCGAGCCGTCTTCGTTGCGGGCGTGCCAGCCCTTACCCGTCTCGAAGATCAGCTCGGATCCACGGCCATTGAGACTCATCGTGGCGTTATCGGACCGCCAGCACAGGTCGGGCGTCTCGTTGGTGTTGTTGTGTGTGCCGGTCATGTCCTCGCTGCACGGCACGTACTGGCGCTCGATGTACCCGGGCCAGTACTCGAACCCCTCGCCGATCCACGACGGTTGGTTGTTGGTCACCTCCGAGCGGCCGTCGACGCTGGACGACGAGTAGGACAGGCCGACCGAGGGCGCGGACCCGCCGACCGACGGCGGCATCCGCATCGGGTACGACCAGGAGAAGTCACCTGTCGATCCGCCCGACGACCAGGTTGCCGACGGCAGCATGGGAGTGGCGCCGAAGTCACCTCCTGGTCCCGACGCCGAGGCGGTCAGGGCGACAAGCGTGCCACCCGGCATCGGCGTCGGCTCATCACCGATGATCTGGGCCTCGGTGGTGGGGGTGCCCGGCCCTCCGACCGGCGTCACCGGCACCTCAGCGGTCACTGTGCCGGTCGTGGTGTCGTTGACGGAGTGCAGGGGGATGGCAGCGCAGGTCGATGCGGCCTGGTCCTGCAAAGCGCAGGGCGGAATCTGCCAGAGGCGTAGACGCGACGCCCAGTCGCCGCCGTAGGCGTACCGGAAGTCGTCGTAGTCGACGGCCACTCGCACCGTGCCGGACCGTGGGGCGTCCTGCGGTGTGCCGACCCGCAGGATCAGGCCGTTCCGCCACCCGTTCGGTGTAGTGGCCTTGTCCAGCAGTTGCACGGTGACAGCGGTGATATCCGCACCAGTGCGGCCGGTCGACGGTTCGACGAGAACCGGGAGGGAACCTGCCTTCGCCGGGTCGCTGCGGGAGCCCTGCGCCGGCAACGTCACGCGGGCGGTGACCGGCGCTGGCCACTTCGGGGCAGGTGCCGGCACGTGCTTCTGCGGCGTGTACGGCCACGGTTTGCCACTCACCCGGACGCCGTGCGGGTTGACCTTGTCGACCTGCAACGACGGCTGCTCCGGCTCGGCCACCGCCCGATCGGGCGTAGCCACCAGCAGCCCGCCGAGAAGCAGCCCGGCAACGCCGATCGTCGTCAGGCGTGCCGATCTGCCCGCACTGCGGGACCTGCCGCCGGTCGACAGGCGACCGCCGGCACCGAATCTACCTGCCACCTTCACAGCCCTCCCACCACGATTGCCTGCGCGTCATACAGGCTCTTGACGTCCACGTCGTTCATCGCGCCCTGGAAGACACTGATGTCGTCCAGCATTCCGAACATGAAATCTCCGCCGGGGGCATCGGTGCGGCCACGGCCGACCGTCAACGCCCCCGCCGCCTGCCAAGGGCTCCACTGCCCGTGGAGAGCAGAGTCGGTTTCCGGATCCCGGTCCCCGTTGACATAGAGGCGCATCTGCTCCTTGGTGATATCGACAACCGCAACCACGTGGTGCCAGGTCTCCGACACGTTCTCCGCCGGCACGGTGACCACGCTGTCCTGCGCGGGGTCGGTGCTGGCGGCGCTCTGCCGGATCCGGAACTTCCACGCTCCACCGCCTGCCGGCGAGTAGGAGAGGTAGAAGCCGCTGCCCTGCGGACTACTGACAGTGTTGTCCTGGGCAAGAATCGTCTGTTCCCTGGTGGTGTCGCTCAACTGCACCCACACCGACAGTGTGAAGGACTGGTCGGTACGCAGCACCGGAGTGGGTTGCCAGGTGGTGTACGGCTCGCCGTCCGTACCCGTGTAGGTCCCGGCCGGCACCGCCGAACGGCCCCATTCCTCGGTGGGATTAGGGTCCCCGCCTTCCTCCGGGAAGAACTGGTTGTCCAGGTGCAGACTGTTCCCGTCACGTCCGCTGACGACGGCCGCGCCACGCTGTAGGGCAAGCCAACGGTCGAACAGAGTGCCGTCCTGTGTACCGGGGCAGAAGCTGGCGTGGTCCTGGATGACGCACGGTCCGGCTGCGGTGAAGTCCCAGCGACCGACCTCGGTGGCGGTCATGATGCCCGGATCGTTGATCTCATCCGTGCCGACAGCCTGCTTGCCGGTGAAGTCGCCCTCGACCAGCACCCGTTCGAACACCTGCACACCGGCCACAGAACCGGTCCACCATCTCGTGGCCGCGCCACCGCCGTAGCCACGGCCGACGACGAACGGCCCGGACGCCTGCCATGCCGCCGCCGGACGGGTGGTCTCCTGGACCATGACGCCGTTCACGAAGAGCCGGATCGTCCCGCTGAGCTTGTCGAACGTGCCGGCGACATTGATCCACCGGCCGACATCGCCCACGACGATCTCCTTGCTGGCCGTCGCCGACCGCAAAGTACTGCTCTCCGCCTGCGTGTCGCGCATTCCGAACGCCCAGTACGACTTCAGCGGTGACCCGGATCGCCGGACACCCAGTTCGAACCCGGCTGCGTCACTGCCCTGCTGGGTCAGCAGCGCCATGTCGGCTGTCGGCACGGCGGCGAGTTGCACCCAGGCGGACACACCGAAGGAGTCCGTCGTGTCCACCACCGGCCCTTGCGTCGCCAGTTGGGCCGAGGAGCCGTTCAGGACCGGGGTCTTGCCACCGATCAGGCGACTGTCAGTGACCCAGGTGAGGTTAGTCCCCGTCAGCGGAGTGTTGTTGACGATGGGTCCGGCCCCGTCGCTGTCGCCGGACGCCGCACGTTCGTCAAGCAGGGCGTCAGCCTCCGACCGCCCGGGCACACTCTCCAGCAGCCAGTGCGCGACGGGCTTCGCGTGCTGCTGCACGATGACCCGAACGGATGCGTCGTTGCCCGGGTTGCCGGTCGCGTCGATGGCCCTGACGTGCAGGATGTTCGTGCCGTAGCTGTACGGCGTGAGCGAGACGGTCGCGGTCTTGGTCGTGGTGCCGACAGCGGTCAACTCGCCGAAGCTCGGCGGCTGCGCAATGGTGGTGAGCAGGTCGGGCTTACCGTCTCCGGAGAAGTCCCCGGGCAGGAAGATCGCCCCACTGGTGGGAACGGTTCCCTTGAGCACACCCGAACTGTCGAGCCAACCACCAGTCCCGTTCCCGCGCCGCAACCGGACCTCACCGGTGCTGTCCGAGCGGTAGAGGATGTCAGCCTTGCCGTCACCGGAGAAGTCCCCCCGCGCGAACAGGGCACTTCCGTTGTAGTTGGTAACAGCGTCGAGCACCTCAAGCGACCCGGTTACCCAGCCACCGGTGCCGTTGCCCCGGTACATGTTGAGCGTTCCGTCCGACTTGCGGACCAGAACGTCCGCCTTACCGTCGCCACTAAAGTCACCCGGCGAGAAGAACCAGTTGAACGCCGACCAGTTCGTGCCGATCTGCACCGACAGTTGTTCCAGACCGCCAGCGGCGGTACCGCGACGCATGTAGAGGTTGTTGTTCGTCTTCTCCCGGTAGAGCATGTCTGGACGACCGTCACCGCTGAAGTCACCCGGCGTGAACAGGAACTGGCTGTTGGCCCAGTTGCCCGCGTCGAGTAGTTCCGGAGTGCCGAGGAAGCCGCCGGTGCCGTTCCCCTTGGCGATGTAGAGACTCGCATTGCCCTCCCGACGGAACACCACATCGGGCTTACCGTCTCCGGACAGATCCCCGGGGCTGAAGACCGTCCCGTCGGTCTCCCAGTTCCGCTGAACCTCGGTCGATTGGGCGTCGAACCCGCCCAATCCATCTCCGGGATGGAGGTGGGGATTCTGCAGAGGGGCGGGCGGACCGGTCCAGCTGTACCGGAACTTGGTGACATCCTGCTCGCCGGTGCTGATATCGAAGGTGATCGGCTCCCCGGGGCCGGCCACCGGCCCAGGTGTCACGGTCGGCGCGGCTGGCGCGGCCATGTCCACCCGGAACTCGCACCAGATCGACCATCCGCTCCACTGGCTGTAGGGAGCGGGGTCCACGGTCGTCACCCGGAACGCATATTTGATCTGGTCGGTCACGGCGACGGCTGCAGTGGTCGCCCGACCGTTCGCGCTGGCCGGCGCGGTCGGTGGTGCGGTCTTGCGGGTCGGGTAGGTGGTGGTCACGGCGCTCATTCCGCCGACCGTCGGCACCTCGATCCACTCGTAGGTCCCGGTCAGGGTCTGGCCGGTGTCAGCGTCCGGGTAGACCGCCGAAAAGGTCGGCGTGAGGGTGCCGATCGCAATCGAGGTACCGGAGACGCACGCCACTCCCGCAACCTGGAGGCCGGTCGGCTTACCGGGCTTGGAGTCGTAGTCGACGACCATGGCCGCGTTCTGCGGGAAGAACTTCTTCCAGCGGTTGCCGGTGCTCTCCCCGCTGCCGGTCGAGTCGTGGGCGGTGAAGCCGACCGTGATGGTGGTCCAGTTGTTGGTCGCCGCGGTCTGCACCTGCGTGGTGACCGTCGAGCCGGTCCAGTTGATGAACATGTCCGGCTGTGGGGAGTCCACGCAGCCGGTGCCCTCGTTGGCGTGCCCGGACGCGGTCGCCAGCCGGGTCTTCAGGTTCATACCGTTCCACGACGCCTTCATCGTGTGGTCGATGACCGAGGTGAGGTACATGCTGACCGGGGTGTCGGTGCAGGAGTAGGAGTGGTCGAGCTTCATCTGCACGTACGCCGACTCGATGTGCTTCCCGGCAAGCGAGCCGGACGGGCCGGTGGTCGGGAACTCGAAGAACGACCGGAACAGGTCCCCGTCGCAGGGCCCCTCGGGGCTGAGCCCGACCCGGGCCACGGTGTAGTCGGGGTTCGAGCAGTTGGTGTTGGTGGCGTACGCCCACTTGGACTTCTGCACCGACCAGGACGGGTCGACGTAGACCGGGTAGGTGACGCTCGGCGCGTCGAGCATGGTGGCGTCGGGTACCAGCTCCAGGTCACCGTCACCGGCGACCCGGGTCTCCACCTTCGCGGTCTGCACGCCGTCGCCCGGCTCGAACGCCGTCGAACGGGCCGCTTCGGTGCCGCCACCGGTGGGGACCGAGGAATCCCACATCAGCGCCGGCTGCGCCTCGGCGACGACGGTCGTCCCGGCGCGGGCCTGAAGCGACCCGTCCGTGCGCCGCAGCAGGCTGGCGTCGCCACTCACGCTGAACGAGATGGTGCGGACCGCCGGGTTGTCGGCCGCCGTGGGGGTCTTGACTACCAGGACGTGCGTGAACCCGGTGTGCGTGGCACGTACCACCAGGTCCACATCGGGCAGCACCGACGGGTACGTGGCCGCGTCACCGGACAGCACCGGGGCGGGCAGCGTGCCGGGCCAGGTGAGCTGCAACGACCTGCCGGATCGTTGCAGGGTCACCATCGGGCCGGTGCCACCGCCGGAGAAGGAAACGTCGGCAACCGAGGCCACCGGGCGCAGCCGGCCGTCGCCACCGGCCTGGAGGGTCAGGTTGATGTCCGCCCAGGAGTTGTCCGGCTTGCGGGTACGTTGCGGCACCACCGCCGAGTGGAACGTCAACCGGCCGTCCGGCTGGGCCACCACCTGCACGTACTCCGACCGCGACGCGCCCACCACCACCGGCTGCTCACAGGCGGCAGCGGTCGCCAGGGCGTCCACCTCGGACTGCTTGACGGGCTCACAGGTCGGCGTCGCCGCCGCTGCCGGCGTACCGACCGGTGCCAGCACGGCCAGGGTGCCTGCTGCCGCCACAACGGCCGTCATGGTGACGCTGGCCAGCAGCCGGGGCGGGGTACCCCGGGGTGGCGGGGCTCCTGCCACCCGGCCCGTACGGGGCGCCAGAAGGGTACGGACACGGTGCAGCAACGGGAGCCTCCCACGGGGAACTGAGCAAACGAGTCGGGACGCTATCCCGACATCGACCCCTGGCGCTGCTCTTGACTTTTGGGCGCAGTTCTCTATGAACTGAATGTCACAAGAAGTTGACCCATGGCAACGAATCGCAGGTCAAGCCGCCGAGCAGGCAAGATCACCAACGGTCACCCGATTCGGAGCATCCGAGAGCCCAGGATCGATCGCTTGCCTGTGACCCAGATAACACAAAGATGTAACTGGTTCGCCACCCAGCGTCCCACTGCCTGGACCAGATCCACCACGCCTCGGACGGTCTCTCCTGCTGACGGGTCGCACCAACCGACCAGAGCCGGCCGCAGACGCAACGAAGGGGCGGGCCCGAACGGACCCGCCCCTGTCGTCAGTTACCGGTCAGCTACCGCTGGCGGAAGGCGGAGGCGGTGGAGCAATCACCTGCTGCCGGTAGAGGTTGAGCACCCACTTCTCGGCGAGAGCGCCATGGTAGAACTCCAGGTCGTCGATCGTGCCGTGCAGCCATTCGGCTGGCCCGGCGGGCGTGGTGGAACGGGCCATCAGCACCGGGCCGGTCGCCGCCCACGGCTGCCAGGCCGCGTTCATGGTCGCAGTCTGGGCCGGTACGCCGTTGACGTGCAGCTTGAGCTGCCGATTCGGCACATCGAGGGTCACCACCAAGTGGTGCCACCTGGTCGGGTCGACAGCCGGAGCGACCAGGGTCGTCGCAGCAGTGCTGCTCGGGTCGGTGGCGTCGTCGCGGTGGCGGAACACCCACTGTCCCCCGTTGTCCGGCCGGTACGACAGCGTGAAGCCGCTCTGCCCGGCGGCCTCCTGCGAGACGATCGTCTGCGCCCCCTGTGCCGGGTCCAGCTTCGTCCACACCGACAGGGTGAACGACTGGTCGGTCCGGACGATCGGGGTGTCCTGCCAGACCCAGTTGCCCCAGTCTCCGGTCTGCTTCTGGGAGCGGCCGTACTCCTGGGTGGCCTCACCGTAGTGCGGGTCGTACGGATCCTCGACCCAGTGCGTACCGTCGAACACGATGCCCTCCCCGCTCTGGCCGTCACCCATGAGGGTGCCGGGGGTCAGCAGGAACCGGCGGTAAAAGGGGGTGCCGTCGCGCGCAACGCACAGATCCGGGTCATCCGTAGCCTCGTAGCAGGACATCCCGGCGCCGAAGAAATCGGCTACCTGCACCGGGTGCAGGAGACCCAGACGGTCCGTCTGACCGGCGCCCGGTTCCGCCTCCAGCAGGCCGGTGAAGTCGGCTGCGGTCAGCGTCCGGTCGTACACCCGGGCGCCGGCCAGGTTGCCGTGCCACCACCAGGTGTGCACGTTGCCGAGCCGGAACTCGCCCTGCGGATCGTTGAACCCGGTCACCCCGGTTGCGGTCGCCTCCAGCACCCCGTTGACCCAGAGTTGGAGCGTCTGCGCGACGGGGTCGTACGAGGTGGCGAGGTGGGTCCAGAGACCGAGCCGGGCCGGGGTGGTGGACTGCGCCACCGACCACGTGATGCCCGGTCCGGAGGTCTTCGACGGCATGACCACGGTCCACCGGTCGGTCTGCTTGCGGTAGCCCAGCCCGAACGACTCGTACCCGGAGGCTTCCTTGCCGGCGACCGCCCGGTCGGCGGACTTGTCGGTCAGCCGGACCCAGGTGGCGACCGAGAAGGCGGTGGAGGTGTCCATCACCTGCGGCGCGGCGCTCAGGTAGGCGGAGGTGCCGTTGAAGGCGGACGTCTGGCCGCCGATCAGGCGGGTGTCGTCGGCCCAGGTGATGTTCGTACCGGTCAGCGGGGTGTCCCCCCGGAAGGCCGCCTGCTGGTCGGCGAGCGCCTGGGTCTGGGTCACCCCCGGGTACGCCTCCAGGAACCACCAGCCGACCGGACCGGCCGGCTCGGGGACGCTGACCGCCAGCGTGGCGCGGGCCTCGTGGCCGTCCTCGGCGACTGCCGCGACGGCAAGGAAATCGGTCCCGTAGTGCGGCGCGTCGAGGGTCACCGTGGCGGACCGGACGGTGGTACCGGTCGCCGCGACCTCGGTGCCGGCGAAGCCCCAGCCGTACCGGAACTTCGTCACCGTGGGCTCGGTGGACGAGATGGTGAAGGTGCCGGGCTGGTCCGCACCGGCCGGTGCCGAGTCGACCGTGACGGTGACCGTGAACGGGGTCGTGTGGGCCAGCGCGGGCGCCCCGACCAGGATCAGGAGCAGGGAGAGCAGGCCGGCGAGGGCCAGCCGGGCCGGCGTGGCCCGTACCGGCTGTGGGTGGTGGGGAACCTGGGGACGGATGAGCGTCATGTCACCTTCCGGACTGAGGACATCGAAATCGCACCGGTCGGCAGCGGAGAACGTGGTCACCGGACCGGCACGCCGGGCGATCATGGCAGCTCAGCCGATCGATGCCAACCGTTATTCACCGTTGTAACAGTCGTTGCCGGCCTAGTGGATAGGGGACGACTTAGGGGATCGATGAGCGGCCACGGCCGCTAGGGTCGACGGGTACTGCCAGAGAGGGGCCTGCGATGACCACCGAGACCAAGGACACCGCCTGGGTACGCCGGTTCCATCCGGCGCCGTCGGCCCGTACCCGGCTGGTCTGCTTCCCGCACGCGGGCGGCTCGGCCAGCTACTTCTTCCCGGTGTCCCGGACCCTCTCCCCCCGTTTCGACGTGGTCGCGTTGCAGTACCCGGGCCGGCAGGACCGCCGTGCCGAGCCGTGCCCGCCGACGATCGGAGAGATGGCCGACCAGATCACCGAGGCGGTCCTGCCTTGGACGGATCTGCCGGTGGCCTTCTTCGGGCACAGCATGGGCGCGATCCTGGCGTACGAGGTGACGTTGCGGCTGAAGGCGAAGAGGATCGTCCCGACGGGGCTGTTCGCCAGCGGGCGCCGGGCCCCCTCGACGGTCCGCCACGAGACGAACCACCTGCTCCCGGAGCCGCAGTTCATCGCCGAGCTGCACAAGCTGGAGGGGACCGAGGCGTCCCTGCTGGCCGACGACGACCTGCTGCGGATGATCCTGCCGGCGCTGCGCAGCGACTACCGGGCGATCGAGACGTACCAACGGCACGACGAGGCCAAGGTGGACTGCCCGATCGTGGCGCTACTCGGGGACATCGACCCGAAGGTGACCGCTGCGGAGGCCCGGGTCTGGGAGAAGCACACCACCCGCAGTTTCACGCTGCGACTCTTTCCCGGTGGGCACTTCTATCTGAACACCCACGCGGCGGACGTGATCCGGCTGATCGCGGACCACCTGACCGCCGTGCAGAACGCCGGGGTGACGACACCGGTGAGCGCCGCCCGCTACTGAGACGACCCGGCAGGCGGGCAGCGTCCAGCAAAGGGCGGTCAGGGCAGCAGGCCGCGTTCCATCGCGGTGGTGACCGCCGCCGTGCGGTCCGAGACGTCCAGCTTGTTGAAGGTACGCAGCAGGTGCGTCTTCACGGTCGCCTCGCTGATGTGCAGGGTACGGCCGATCTCGGCGTTGGTCTGGCCCTTGGCGACCAGGCCGAGTACCTGCACCTCCCGGGCCGACAACGTCTGGGTGACCGGGTTGCGGACCTGCCGGACGAGCCGCCCGGCGACCGAGGGGGCGAGCACGGTCTCGCCCCGGCTGGCCGCCCGCACCGCGTTGGTGAGTTCGGTCCGGGTGGCGTCCTTGAGCAGGTACCCGGAGGCACCGGCCTCGACGGCGCGGAGGATGTCCGAGTCGGTCTCGTAGGTGGTCACCACGACCACCCGGCTGGCCCGGGACTCGCCGAGAATCAGTCCGGTGGCGTCGGCGCCGTCCATGCCGGGCATCCGCAGGTCCATCAGGATCACGTCGGGGCGCAGTGCCCGGGCCATGGCGACCGCCTCCAGCCCGGAGCCGGCCTCGCCGACCACGGTGATGTCCGGCTCGGAGTTGAGCATGCCGCGCAACCCGTCGCGGACCACCGGGTGGTCGTCCACCAGCAACACCGTGATCATCTGCTCGCCTCCAGCCGGACGGTGGTGCCCTCCCCCGGCACACTGCTGATCTCCAGGGTGGCGCCGATCTGCTCGGCCCTCGCCCGCATGCCGCGTAGCCCGAACCCGTGCGAGCCGGTGGTGGAGTCGAACCCGATCCCGTCGTCGGTCACGGTCAGGGTCACCGAGGTGTCGGTGAAGCTTAGCCGCACCGCCACGTCCGAGGCGTGCGCGTGTTTGCGTACGTTGGCCAGGGTCTCCTGGACGGTCCGTAGCAGCACCACCTCGACCGCGGTGGGCAGCTCGCCGGTGACCCCGTCCACCTCGTACTCGGCGCCGATGCCGGTCTCCTCGGCGAGCCGGTCTACCTGCCGGCCGATCGCGTCGGCGAGGGTCTCGGTGCGCAGGCTGGTCGGGGTGAGCGCGGTGACCATGGCCCGCGCCTCGGCCAGGTTCTCCCGGGCGGTCCGGACGGCCATCCCGAGGTGCCGGTACGCGGCGTCCCGGTCGGTGTCGGCCTCCGACTCGGCCGCCTGGATCAGGGTGATGATGCTGGTGAAGCCCTGGGCGAGGGTGTCGTGGATCTCGGCGGCCAGCCGGGCCCGTTCCTCGGCGACGCCGGCCTCGTGGGAGAGCCGGGCCACCTCGGCCCGCCGGGCCTGCAACTCGGCGATGATCTGGGCGCGTTCGTCGTTCTGACCGGCGATCCGGTCGATGTACGCGCCGACGAGCAGCGCGAAGATCACCCCGAGGACGGCGATCGGGAGCAGGTCGTGTACCCGGGCCAGGGTGCCGGCGTGGATCGCGGTGATCGCCGGGGGCAGCACGTTGAGCAGGATCACCACCAGGGCGGCCCGGGTCAGCGGCAGGGCCAGGAAGACCATCGGGCAGATCACCGGCAGGGCGAAGGTGCTGGTGGGTACGAACGCGACGGCGGCCAGGAAGAGCAGGGCCGCCACCCCGACGAAGATCCAGCTTTCCCGGCTGCCGTCGGCGCCACGGACGGCCGCCCGGCCGTAGGCGGTGTACCAGAGAGCCATCAGGCTCAGCAGGACCGCCGCCGCCAGCCGGGCGGGGAGGGAGACCGCTTGCTCCTCGACGACCAGGACCAGGACCACCACCAGGCAGACCGCGAAGTAGAGGTCCCAGATCCAGCGCCAGTGGCTCGGGGCTACCGGGTGCGGCGCTCGGTCCACCGGAACGTCACCAGGCAGAGCACCAGACCGATCACGCACCAGGCCCCCAGGACCAGTGCCGTCATGCCGTGTTCCCATGCTCCTGCCGCCTCCTGTGCCGCCATGCTGTCCGGAAGAAACACCGACCGGAACCCCTGTCCCATCCACTTGACCGGGAAGAATGCTGCCACCTGCACCATCGCGTCGGGCAGCGCGGCGATGTGGACGAAGATCCCGGAGATGAACTGCAGTCCGATGGCCGGGAGGTTGAGCACCGCCGGGGCGCTCTTCGCCGACCGGGCCAGCGAGCTGGCGGCGATGCCGAGCAGGGTGCAGCTCACGATGGACAGTGGCAGCAGCCAGGCGAAGGTGAGCCAGCGGGCCGGGTCGGTGGGCAGTTCCACGTCGAAGAGGAGCACCCCGACCGCGAGCAGCAGCACCGTCTCGGCGATCGCGGCCACCGCGACCAGGATGATCTTGCCGATGAAGTACGCCCCGGCGGTGACGGGCGTACCGCGCAGCCGCTTGAGGGTGCCGTCCTCCCGGTCGACGGAGATGCCCACGCCCATGCTGATGAAGGCGGTGGAGAGGATGCCGTACGCGATCATGCCGGCGGCGAAGATCTGGCTCATCGTCACGTCGGTGCCGTGTGCCGGCTCGTCGTAGATCGTGCCGAGCATGAAGGTGAGGAAGGCCGGGAAGGCGAAGGTGAAGATCACCGCGTCCTTCTGCCGGAAGAACTGCTTCAGTTCGATCATGCCCCGGGAGAGGCCGACCTGGAGGGTGGACGGCAGGCGCGGGGTACGCGTCGACCCGGTCCGCGCCGGGGCGTCGACAACGGCGGTGCTGGTCATACCCGTTCTCCGATCAGGTCGAGGTAGATGTCTTCCAGGCTGGGGCTGTGTACGCGCAGGTCGGACATGGTCCTGTCGCCACGGGCGGTGAGCTTCGCGACGAACTCCACCGGGTCGCTGGTCTCCTCGCGGTGCTCGCCGTTGCTGTCCCGCCAGGTGACGGTGGCCGCCACGGTGGACCGGCCGCCGATGGTCTGCGGGGTGCCCTCGGCGATCAGCCTGCCCCGGGCGACGACGGCGAGCCGGCCGGCGAGCGCCTCGGCCTCGTCGAGGTAGTGGGTCGTGAGCAGGATGGTGGTGCCCTCGTTGGCCAGCCGGCGGATCAGCGACCAGAACTGGCGCCGGGCCTCCGGGTCGAAACCGGTGGTCGGCTCGTCGAGGAAGAGCAGTTCGGGGCGGCCGATGATGCCGAGCGCCACGTCCACCCGGCGCCGCTGACCACCGGAGAGGCTGCGTACCCGGGCGCCGGCCTTCTCGGCCAGCCCGCACACGTCGATCACCTCGTCGGGGTCCCGGGGGCTCGGGTAGTACTTGGCGAAGTGGCGGACCGTCTCGCGGACGGTGAGTTCGGCGGCGTCGGTGGCGGTCTGGAGGACGATGCCGAGCTTGGCCCGCCAGGCCCGGCCGGCGGTGCCGGGGTCCTCACCGAGGACCTTCACCTCGCCACCGTCCCGCTGACGGTGACCTTCGAGGATCTCGACCGTGGTCGTCTTGCCCGCACCGTTCGGTCCCAGCAGCGCGAACACCTCGCCGCGCGCCACGGTCAGGTCAATGCCGTCCACAGCCACGTTCGCGCCGTACGTCTTGCGGAGGCCGCGTGCACTGATGACTGTCATGCATCAATGCTGTCCCGGAGGGGGTGCCACCAGGGACGACCGCCAGATTGAATCCGGCTGTCAACCGGTCGGTGGACAACCGTGTCACCGGCGGACAGTGGTGACCGGCGGGGCCCACAACGACGACGAGCCCGATACCGCTCCGGCATTTTTATGCCTGACAGGTATCGGCATCGCGGTGGAATGTCTTCCCGGAGCCGCTGCGCGACGCAGGAACGCGGCCGGGCCGGAACGCGGTCAGGGCCACCTCCGCACCCGGGTGGGGTACGGCGGCGGCCCTGCTCGACCGGTCACCGGATCACGGCGACAGCTTCCACGTCACCGGGTCACGGCGACAGCTCCAACTCGTTGTCGAGGATGTCGAAGAGTTCGTCCACGCTGGCCGACTCCAACTCCTCGCGCTCCTGGGCCACCTCGGCCGGCGCGAACCGTTCCGTCCACAACCCGGTCAGCTCCCGCAACCGGGCCGCGACCCGGCCGTACTCGGCCTCGTCCGGGGCGGCCCGCAGCAGCAGTTGCTCCAGCCCGGCCAGTTCCTCGTCGATCGACTGCGGCACCCGGGCCGCCTGCTTCGGGGCCAGTTTGCCGGCCAGGAAGCCGGCCAGTACGCCCGCGTTCGGGTAGTCGAAAATGAGGGTGGCGGGTAGCCGCTGCCCGGTCGCCGAGGTCAACCGGTTACGCAGCTCCACCGCCGCGAGGGAGTCGAAACCGAGCGGCCCGAAGCCCTTGGCCGGGTCGATCGCCTCCGGGCCGCTGTGCCCGAGTACCGCCGCGACCTGGGTACGGACCAGGTCCAGCACGGCGGCCTCACGTTCGGCCGGGCCGAGGTCGGCGAGCTGCTGTTCCAGCCCACCGGTCGGGGTCGCCTTCGCCGTCGACGCGGCCCGGCGGACCGGGGTACGGACCAGGCCACGCAGCAACGGTGGCACGCCGGCCGGCCGGTTGCGGACCGCCGTCAGGTCGAGGCGTACCGGCACCAGCAGGGCGGTGTCCGAGGCGACCGCGGTGTCGAACGCGGCGGTACCGGCCGCCGCCGACAGCGGCAGCACGCCGGTGGCGGCGATCCGGGCCAGGTCGGCGTCGGTCAGGCCACCGGCCATGCCGCCCGGCTCGTCCCAGAGCCCCCAGGCCAGCGAGGTCCCCGGCAGACCGTTGGCGCGGCGGTGGGCGGCCAGCGCGTCCAGGAAGACGTTCGCCGCCGCGTAGTTGGCCTGCCCGGTGCCGTCGAGGATCCCGGCCACCGAGGAGAAGAGCACGAACGCGGTCAACTCCAGTTCCCGGGTCAGCTCGTGCAGCGCCCAGGCCGCGTCGGCCTTGGGGCGCAGTACGGTCGCCAGTCGCGGTGCGGTCAGCGACTCGACCAGCCCGTCGTCGAGTACCCCGGCGGTGTGCACCACGGCACGCAGTGGACGACCGTCCGGGATCGAGGCGATCAGCCTGGCCAGCGCGGACCGGTCGGTCACGTCGCAGGCGGCGACAGTGACCCGGGCACCGAGTCCGGCGAGTTCCTCGCGCAGCTCCACCGCGCCCGGCGCGTCGGTACCCCGCCGGCTGACCAGCAGCAGATCGGTGACGCCGTGCCGGGTGACCAGGTGCCGGGCGAAGAGCGCGCCCAGTCCACCGGTACCGCCGGTGACCAGGACCGTGCCGTCCACCGGCCAGACCACGCCGTCCGGTACGGCGGCGGTGGCCCGGGCCAGCCGGGGGGCGTGGACGCGGGTACCACGCAGCGCCAGCTCCGGTTCGCCGGTGGCGACCGCCGCCGGCAGCGCCCGCAGCGCGTCCGGGCTGCCGTCGGTGTCGACGAGGACGAAGGTGTCCGGGTGTTCGGCCTGGGCCGCGCGGAGCAGCCCCCAGACCGCCGCGCCGGCCAGGTCGTCGACCTGGTCGGCCGGGGTGGCGGCCACCGCGCCCTCGGTGAGGACGACCAGCTTCGCGTCGGCGAACCGCTCCCCGGTCAACCAGGCCCGGACCAGGTCCAGCGCCCAGCGGGCGGCGGCGTGGGTCGCCTCGGCGACGTCCGTGCCGGCCGGGTACGACCAGCGGGCGAGCACCACCCCGGACTGCGGGACGGCGTCGGTGAGGTCCGGCGCCCCGGTGAGGACGGGTACCTTGCCCACCGCCCAGCCCGGGTCGGTGTCGGCGGCAACCGCTGTCCAGTCCACCTGGTACAGGTCCGGCTGCCCGCTGTCGCCCTGGTGCAACTGTTCCGGGGTGACCGGACGCAGCGCCAACGAGTCCACCGTGGCCACCGGCGCGCCGATGGCGTCGGCCAGGTCCAGCCGGAAGCTCTCCCCCTCGGCCCGGGTGACCCGTACCCGCAGTGCGGTGGCACCCAGCGCGTACACCCGGACGCCGGCCCAGGCGAACGGCAGCTCGGCCCGCTCGGCCGGGGCACCGCCGAGACCGATGGCGTGCAGCGCCGCGTCCAGCAGGGCCGGGTGCAGCGGGTACCCGGCCGCGTCCGGGACCGCCTCGTCGGGGAGCGCCACCTCGGCGTAGACGGTCTCCCCGTCCCGCCAGGCGGCCCGCAGCCCCTGGAACACCGGCCCGTACTCCAGCCCGACCGTGGCCAACTGGTCGTACAGGTCGTCCACCGGTACCGGCTGCGCCTGGGCGGGCGGCCAGGCGGACAGGTCGACGTCGGTGGTGGCCGGCTCGGCGGAGAGGTTGCCGGTGGCGTGCCGGGTCCACGGTCGGCCCGCCTCGGCGGCCTCCGGACGGGAGTGGATGCTGACGGTACGGCGGCCGGTCTCGTCGGCCCCGGCCACGGTGACCCGCAGGTGCACCGCACCCCGCTCGGGCAGCACCAGCGGGGTCTCCAGCGTCAACTCCTCCAGGTGCAGGTCACCCGCTTCCCCGGTGACCCGGAGCACCTCGTCGGCGGCGTACAGGGCCAGATCGACCCAGCCGGCCCCCGGCATCAGTACCGCACCGGAGACGGCGTGGTCGGCCAGCCACGGGTGGGTGTCCAGCCCGATCCGGCCGGTGAGCACCAGGCCGTCCGAGTCGGGCAGGGTGACCGCCGCACCGAGCAGCGGGTGCCCGGCGGCGGCGAGACCCGCCGCCGAGACGTCGCCGGGGCCGGAGTCACCGACCTCCAGCCAGTAGTGCCGGTGCTGGAACGCGTACGTCGGCAGGTCGACCCGCTTCCCACCCGCGATCAGGGCGGAGAAGTCGACGGTGATGCCGCTTGCCCAGAGACTGCCGAGTCCGGCGGTGAAGGTCAGCGCAGCGTCCCGGTCCCTGCGGGCCAGCGGAACGGCGGTGGCCTCTTCCAGCACCTGCCCGGTGAGCGCGGTGAGAATGCCGTCCGGGCCGATCTCGACGAACGTGGTCACACCACTGGCCGCAACGGCGTCGGCGAACCGCACCCCGGCCATGACGTGCTCCACCCAGTACCCCGGGTCGGCCCACACGCTCGCGGTGGTCAACTCACCGGTCACCGTCGAGGCGACAGTGGCATCGCTGGCCGTGAACGACAGGCCGGCGACCACCGTGCGGAACTCGTCCAGCATCGGCGCCATCAACGGCGAATGGAACGCATGCGACACCGACAGCCGCTTCGTCTTACGACCCAACCCCCGGAAGTGCGCCGCGACCTCCTCGACCGCAGCCTCCGCACCCGAGACGACGACCGAGGTCGGGCCGTTGACCGCACCGACACCGACGGCGTCTGAACGGTCGGCCAGCAGCGGCAACACCTCCGCCTCCGTGGCCTGCACCGACACCATCACCCCACCCGCCGGCAGGGCCTGCATCAACCGACCACGAGCAGCAACAAGCCTCGCCGCATCCGCCAGCGACAACACACCGGTCACGTGCGCGGCGGCGATCTCCCCCACCGAATGACCCACGAACACCGACGGCCTGACGCCGAACGACTCGGCCAGCCGGAACAACGCCACCTCGACCGCGAAAACCGCCGGCTGCGTCAGACCGGTCTGGTCAAGATCCCCGACGCCGTCGAACACCACGTCCCGCAGGGACACATCCAGCAGCGGGTCCAGCTCGCCGCACACCGCGTCGAACGCGGACGCGAACACCGGGAACGAGTCGTACAACCCACGACCCATCCCCACCCACTGCGACCCCTGACCCGTGAACAGGGCACCGAGGGGTTCTGCGCCGGCCGCGACCGGGGAAACCTCCGCCAGACCGGCAGCAAACTCGGCCAGGTCACGACCGGCCACCACCGACCGGTACTCGAAGGTCGACCGGGTGTTCAGCAACGACCAGGCCACATCACGAGGCGACAGCCCAGGCTCGGAACCCACGAACGAGACCAGCTTCGCCGCCTGGGCCCGCACCGCCTCCGGGGTACGACCCGACAGCACCCACGGCACCACCCGCTCGGACGGGGTCCCCGTAGCCGGCGCCTCCACCGTCACCGGCGGCTGCTCCAGGATGACGTGCGCGTTCGTACCCGAAATACCGAACGACGACACCGCCGCCCGACGCGGCCGGTCCACGACCGGCCACTCCCGCGCCTCGGTCAACAACTCCACCGCACCCGACTCCCAGTCGATGTGCGGCGACGGCGCATCCACATGCAGGGTCCTCGGCAACACACCATGCCGCATCGCCTGCACCATCTTGATCACACCAGCCACACCCGCAGCCGCCTGCGTGTGACCCAGATTCGACTTGATCGACCCCAACCACAACGGCTCACCGTCGACCCGGCCCCGACCGTACGTCGCCAACAACGCCTGCGCCTCGATCGGATCACCCAGACTGGTACCCGTACCGTGCGCCTCCACCGCGTCCACGTCGGCGGCCGAGATCCCAGCCGACGCCAGAGCCGCCCGGATGACCCGCTGCTGCGACGGACCGTTCGGCGCCGTCAGACCATTCGACGCACCGTCCTGGTTGATGGCGGATCCGCGCACCACCGCCAGGATCCGATGCCCGTTACGCACCGCGTCCGACAATCGCTCCACCACGAGGACACCCACGCCCTCGCCCCAGCCGGTACCGTCCGCACCCGCCGCGAACGCCTTGCAGCGCCCGTCGGCGGCGAGACCGCGTTGCAGGCTGAAGTCGGTAAAGGTGTCCGGGGTGGACATCACGGTCACGCCGCCGACCAGGGCGAGGGAGCACTCCCCCGACCGCAGGGCCTGACCGGCCAGGTGCAGGGCGACCAGCGACGACGAGCAGGCCGTGTCCACGGTGACCGCCGGCCCTTCCAGGCCGAAGGCGTACGACACGCGACCGGAGACCACACTGCCGAGGCTGCCGTTGCCGACGTAGCCGAGCAGGTCGTCGGGGATGGCGCGGAGCCGGGCGCCGAAGTCGTGGTACATGACCCCGGCGAACATGCCGGTGTCGGTACCGCGCAGCGAGGCGGGGCTGATCCCGGCCGACTCGACGGCCTCCCAGGACGATTCCAGCAGCAGCCGCTGCTGCGGATCCATGCCCAGCGCCTCACGGGGGCTGATGCCGAAGAAGTCGTTGTCGAAGTTCCCGGCGTCGTGCAGGAAGCCACCCTCGCGGGTGTAGCTCTTGCCGGCCTTGCCGGGCTCCGGGTCGTACAGCTCGGCGACGTTCCAGCCCCGGTCCTCGGGGAACGCGGTGATGCCGTCCCGTCCCTCGGCGACGAGCTGCCACAGCTCGTCGGGGTTGCTGATCCCGCCCGGGTACCGGCAGGCCATCCCGATGATCGCGATCGGCTCGTCGGTGGGTGGCGCGGTACGGCGGGTCGGGGCGGCGGCCGGGGTGTCGTCGCCGAGCAGGGTGGTGGCGAGGTACCCGGCGAGCGCGGTCGGGTTGGGGTGGTCGAAGACCAGGGTGGCCGGCAGCCGCAGCCCGGTGACCGCGTTGAGCCGGTTGCGCAGGTCCACGGCGGCGAGCGAGTCGAAGCCGAGTTCCCGGAAGGCCCGGCCGGCGTCGACGCTGGCGGTGCCGTCGTGCCCGAGTACCCGGGCCACCTCGGTCCGGACCAGGTCGAGCAGGGCGGCGTCCCGGTCGGCCGGGGCGAGGCCGGCGAGACGTCGGGCCAGGTCGTTCTCGGTCCGGTTCTCGGTCTGGGCCTGGCGGCGGGAGGTACCCCGGACCAGGCCACGCAGCATGGCCGGTACGCCGCCGACGCGCCGACGCAGCGCGGCCGGGTCGGTGCGGAGCGCCACCACGGCGGGGGTGTCGCCGCGCAGCGCGGCGTCGAACATGGCCAGACCGTGTGCGGTGGAGAAGGCGGGCAGCCCGGAGCGGGCGATCCGGTTCAGGTCGGCTTCGGTGAGCGCGCCGGCCATGCCGTCGGTGTGGTCCCAGAGGCCCCACGCGATGGCGGTGGCGGGCCGCCCCTCGGCGTGCCGCTGGCGGGCCAGAGCGTCCAGGAAGACGTTGGCCGCCGCGTAGTTGCCCTGCCCGGCGCCGTCGAGCTGACCGGCGGCCGAGGAGAAGAGCACGAACGCGGTGAGGTCCCGGTCGCGGGTCTCCTCGTGCAGGTGCCAGGCGGCGTCGACCTTCGGGGCGAAGACCCGGTCGAGTCCGTCGGCGGTGAGCGAGGCGATGGTGCCGTCGGCGACCACCCCGGCGGCGTGCACGATCGCGGTCAGGTCGGGTGTCCCGGCGATCACCTCGGCCAGGGCGGCCCGGTCGGCGACGTCGCAGGCGACGATGCGTACGCACGCGCCGAGCCCGGCCAGCTCGTCGCGCAGGGTGGCCGCGCCGGGTACCGCGTCGCCCCGGCGGCTGAGCAGCAGCAGGTTCCGTACCCCGTGCCGGTCGACCAGGTGCCGGGCGAGCAGGGCGCCGAGCCCGCCGGTACCACCGGTGATCAGGACCGTGCCGTCGGCCGCCCACGGTGCCGGGGCGTCGGTGGGCGGGGTGACCCGGGTCAGCCGGGGCGCGTGGGCGGTGCCGTCGCGGACGACGAGTTCCGGTTCGCCGGTGGCGACCAGGGCGGGCAGCGTGTCCAGCGGTACGTCGCCGTCGACGAGGACCACCCGGTCGGGTTGTTCGGCCTGCGCGGCGCGGACCAGCCCGTGCACCGGCGCGACGGCCGGGTCGACGGTGGCGTCCCGGGTGACCAGGACCAGCCGGCTGTCGGCGTACCGATCGTCGGCGAGGTACGCCTGGAGCAGGGTGAGGACGTCGGCGCAGAGCTGGCGGGCCTGCTGCGGCGGGGTACCCGCCCCGCTGGCCGTGAGCCGGGCGACTCCGATCGCCTGCGGCTGGTCGGCGAGCCGGGCGAGGTCGGCCGGGCCGGTGATCTCGACGACGGGTACCGCCCCGCTGGTGGTGACCGGGGTGACCGGGGTCGGCGTGACGG
>NZ_WVUH01000399.1 GCF_017614955.1 Micromonospora echinofusca | reverse complement strand
CCCCCGACCCGGTACCGGGGCGTACGCTGCCCGCGCTGGAGCTGACCGACGAACGGCAGGAGCCGGTGTCGTTGCGGGGACTGCTGCCGGCGGTGGTCATCCTGTTGGACGACTGCACCTGCACCGGGCAGGTCGGGGCCGCCGCGGCTGCGGTACCCGCCGGGGTGCGCGTGGTCACCGTGGTCGACGACGGGCGGGTACCGGCCCCGGCAGACAGCGGGGTCCGCTCCCTCGGCGACCCGGCCGGGGCGCTCCGGGCCTTCCTGCACCTTCCCGAGCAGCCCGGTACGGCCACCGCGCTGCTCGTCGACCGCACCGGCCGGGTCCTCCGGGTGGTACCCGGCGCCGGGCCGGTCGAGGCGTACCGGGCCGACCTGGCGCGCCTGGGCTGACCCGGGGTACCGCGCCGGAGCCGGCCGTCAGGGGGTCCGGACCAGCTGCACCGCCAGCCGGGCCGCGTCGGTCCGCCGGCCGAACACGGAAACCGTCACCGGCCCGCCGGTGCCGATCACGTACTCGCTGGCGAAGGAGCCGTCACACCGGACGATCTTCGTCAACGGCCGGATCACCCGGCCGGCCACCATCAGCCGCACCGAGTTCCGCCGCGAGCCGGTGCAGGAGTACTGCACCAGCAGCCGCTCCTGCGGCCCGGACGGGACCGTCCAGGTCCCGTTCGCGCCGTCGGCCAACCCGACGACCTCCCGCAGCACGACGTCGGGATGGACCGGCAGGACCCGGTCCGGCCAGTCCGGGTCCGTCCAGGGCCGCACCCCGACCACCTCGCCGGTCGCCGCGTTGATCTGCAACTGGATACCGGGCGGCAGCTCGCCGGCCAGTTCGAGGCCCGGTCGGGGCACCCGCACCTCGCGGCCCGGCCCGGGAGCGTTCCCGACCCACCACCAGCCGCCCACCGCCAACGCAGCGACCACCAACGCGGCCAGGGTCAGATCCGTCGCCCGTCGACCGGTGCCCCGCTCCATACGAAGCAGGGTACGGCCGGCAGCGCCCCTCCGCCCTCCTCAGATCGACGGGGAACGCTGGAGCAGGGTCGCGTAGAGGGTCAGCCCCGGCCCGAAGGCGAGCATCACGATCCACTCCGGCGGGCAGGGCTCCCGGCGCAGCCGGTCCAGGATCAGCAGCACCGTCGGCGAGGAACAGTTACCGTGTTCGTCCAGGGTGGCGCGCGAGGCGACCAGCCCGCCCGGGGGAATCTCCAGCTCCCGCTCCACCACGTTGAGGATGCGCGGCCCGCCCGGGTGCACCGCCCAGCCGTCCACCTCCGGCACCCGCAGGCCGTGCCGGGCGAGCAACCCGTCCACCAGCTTCCGGACGTGCGACGACAACACCTGCGGCACCTTCGGCGACAGCCCCATCCGGAAGCCCGTGTCGGTGACGTCCCAGGTCATGTGGTCGGCGGTGGAGGTGTCGGTGACCGAGGCGACCTCGCGGACCGCGTACCCCGGTCGGCCACCCGGGGTGACCACGGCGGCGACCGCAGCGTCCGAGAAGAGCGCATGCGACACGATCTGCTGGGTGTCCACCCGGGCCGAGGAGGGCTGGATGTGCAGACTGGTCAGCTCGGTGCAGAGCAGCAGCGCCGGACGGCCCCGGGCGGCCACGAAGTCGCTGACCACACCCAACCCCGGTAGGGCCGCGTAGCAGCCCATGTGGCCGATGAACATCCGCTGGGTCTCCGGGGCCATGCCCAGGTCCCGGGCGAGCAGGATGTCCAACCCCGGCGTCACGTACCCGGTGCAGGAGCAGACCGCGAAGAGACCGATCTCCGCCGCGTCCAGCCCGGCGGAGGTCAACGCCCGACCGACCGCCTCCTTGCCCAGCGGTAGCGCCTCGACCAGGTAGCGCCGCATCCGGCGCTCGGTCGGCCAGTCCGACACGTCCTCCAGCAGCGGGTTCACCGCCGCCTGCCGTCGGGTCACGCCGGAGTTGGCGAAGATCCGCTCGGCCAGTGCCCGGGTGCTGTCCGGGAAGTGCCGGGCGAAGAACCCGTCCCAGAGCTGCTGCTGCCCGGTCGACGGCGGCAACGCCGTACCGAGACCCGCGATCACCGGTGACACGGCCACGGCTCCCACCTCTCGTCGTCTGCCCCGGGCGCCCGGCACGGGCCGACCCGGACTACCTCCACGGTCACCAACGAGGGGTCGACGCGTCACGGTCCGGGTCGCCGCCGAGCGCCGCGATGCCGAGCCAGTCCGCGCAGACGTCCGAGGTGGCCGGATGCAGCGATCCGCAGCGGGCGTCCCGGTAGAGCCGCTCCAGCGGATGTCCCCGCCGGGTGGCCGACGTGCCGGCGGCCTCCAGCATCGAGGCCGCCACCTCGGCCGCCGTCGTACCGGCGAGCAGCTTGGCCCGCCACACCCAGCGGTTGGTCTCCGCGTCCCCCGGCGCCTCGTCGACCCGGCGGGCCGCCTCGGCCACCACCAGTTCGGCGGCGGCGACCGCCGCGTCGGCCCGGCCCACCCGGGCCCGGACCGCCGGCAGGCCGGTGAGGTTGCGGGCGGTCAGGTGCTCGGCGGCGGCGTCCACGGCGGCCCGGGCCACCCCCACGTAGACGGCCGCGTAGCTGGCCACCAGCCAGTGCGGCATGAGCTGGGCCACCACCAGGGCCAGCCCTTCCACCCCGCCGAGCAGCCGGTCCGCCGGCACCGTCACGTCCAGGTGCAGGTCGTGCGAGGAGGTGGCCCGCATGCCGAGCGAGTCCCAGGTCGGTTCGACGTGCAGGCCGTCCCCGGCCGGCACCAGGAACTGGGAGACCACCGCCGGATCGTCCGCCCGCCGGGCGGCGACCAGGTACCCGTCGGCGTGCCCCGCACCGGAGCAGAACGTCTTCGCGCCCTTGATGTGGTAGCCGCCGTCGACCGGTTCGTACACCGTGGCGAGTTGGGAGAGCCGCGCGCCGGCACCCCGTTCGCTCATCGCCACGCCGTACCACGCGCCCTGCGCCGCGTCGGCCAGCAGCCGGTCCCGGGCGGCCAGCGCCTCGTCGGGTACGCCCAACGCCTCGGCCAACTCCTCGTCGACCGCGCCGAGCGCACCGGTCACCGAGGCGTGCATGTTGAACACCAGCGCGGTGGCGCCGTTGCCCCGGGCCAGCTCGGTGGCGACCGCCGCGTACTGCGCGAACCCGGCTCCGGTACCGCCCAGGGCGCGCGGGACCATCAGTCCGAACAGGCCGGCCGCCCGCAGGTCGGCGAAGTCGTCCACCGGGAACGAACCGTCCCGGTCGTGTCCGCCCGCCCGGGCGGCGAGCCGTGGCGCCAACCGGCGGGCAGCATCCAGTGCGTCCGATGTCATGTCCGGCCCCCTTAGACCTCGTGCCTTACCCCGGTGCGGTACGCCCTACCCGTCCTTCACCCCGCGACCCTGGTACAACACCGCCGACGACCAGGTGGGCACGATCCGGGGCGGCGCCGTCCGGCCGGTACGCCGGGCCAGGGCCGGGTACGCCCGGCCCAGCAGCCACCGGCCGGTACCGACGACGGTGGGGCGTACCCCCCGGATCCGCAGCCGCACACCGTGCCGGGCGCACTCCGCGACCAGGGCGCGGGAGTCCACGAACAACCGTGGATCGTGGATGCCCCGGGGTACCCCCCGGAAAAGTTCGGCCACCCGCACGGCGAGCAGCCGGCTCAGCGCCGTCGCGTTCAGGGTGTCCAGGACCAGGGTGCCGCCCGGGGCCAGCACCCGGCACGCCTCGGCGACGGCGGCCCGCCAGTCCGGTACGTGTTCCAGCAGCTCACCGGCGGTCACCACGTCGGCGCAGCCGTCGGCCAGCGGCAGGGCCGCCGCGTCGCCGTTGACCACGGTCACGCCGTGCGTGGCGGCCTGCGCCAGCGCCGAGCGGGTCAGGTCCACCCCGACGTGCCGGTACCCGCGCCCGGCCAGGTGCGGGGCGAGCAGGCCGGCTCCACACCCGACGTCGACGAGGAGCGCCCCGGGCCGGCGGGCCGGGGGTACCAGGGCGGCGCGGGCCGTGGCCAGCCAGTGCAGCATCGCGAACGCGCCGTCGGGTCGCCACCACTCGTCGACCAGGTCGTCGTACTGCCGGGGGTCGTTGCGGGGCAGCACCCGGGGCGGCACCGGACCCTGATGTGGCATGGGTCGAGCGTGGCACGACTCCCCGGTAACGACCAGACTTCCCTTATGTCGCGAACGGTGTTAAGGCTGGTCAGAGCGAGTCATCCGGAACCGGCAGCGGCGGTGACCACCGTGGCCGGACTGCTCGCCTGGGGGGTGGGGCACCGGGTGGCCGGGGTCGTCGCGGTGGCGGGTGCCGTACTGGCCAGCCAGCTCGCGGTCGGTTGGACCAACGACCGGCTCGACGTGCACCGGGACGCCCTGGTCGGTCGGGCCGACAAGCCGCTGGCCACCGGCGCGCTCAGCCCACGCCTGGTGACGGTCGCGGCGGTGGTGGCCGCCCTGGCCACCCCGCTGCTCGCCCTGCTGACCAACCCGGTGGCGGCGGCCTGTGCCACCCTCGGCCTGCTCTCCGCGCTGCTCTACGACTGGCCGCTCAAGTCCACTCCGGTCTCGGTGCTGCCGTACGCGGTGTCGTTCGGCTGTCTGCCGGCGTTCGCCGTGCTGGCCCTGCCCGGCGCCCCGGTGCCGCCGCTGTGGCTGGTCGCTGCGGGCGCACTGCTCGGCGCGGGCGCGCACTTCGCGAACGTGCTGCCGGACCTCGCCGACGACGCCCGGACCGGGGTACGTGGACTGCCGCACCGGCTCGGGCCGACCGGTACCCGGATCGCCGCGACCGTCCTGCTGTTCGCCGCGACCACGGTGCTCGTGTTCGGCCCGCCGGGACCGCCGTCCGGGGCCGGCCTCGCCGCGGTCGCCACCGCCGCCGTGGTGCCGCCGGTGACCTGGTACGCCGCCCGCGCCGGCCAGCAAACGGACGGTCGTCCGGTCGCGGTGTTCCGGGCGGTGATGCTGGTGGCGGTGATCGACGTGGTGCTGCTGGTGACCGGCGGGCGGGTGGTCTGACCGGTTTGTCAGGGTCGGCTCGGCCAGCAGCGCCTTCGGCCGGGTCACCGGGACGGCTTTGCCGGGTCCCTGTGCGGTGCTCGATCAGCCCCAACTACCCTGGATCCCGGTCTGCGCGGGTATGGCCACCGCGCCCGGGGTGCCGCTCCGGGCGGGGATCGTGACGAGGAGGACCGACGTGACGCGCTCGATCAGGGGTTCCCGGCGGGCGGCCGTGCTGCTGGCCGGCCTGGCTACGGCGACCAGCCTGCTGGTGGCCGGTTGTGGCTCGGGCCAGGTCGCCGAGACCGCCGCCAAGGAGCCGTCGATCGGCGGCGTCAACGTGCAGACCCCGGACAACGCGTTCAAGATCCGCAACGCCAACGTGGCGTACCCGAGCACCGAGGGGTACCCGGCCGGCGGCACCGCCCCGCTGACCCTGGCGCTCTACAACGACTCGCCCCGCGCGGTGACCGTGACCGTCACCTCGGACAGCGCCCGCACGGTGAGCCTCGGTGGTGCCGCCGCGCCGGCCGCCACCGCCTCGGCAACCGCTTCGGCGACCCCGGAGACCACCGGCTCCCCGAGCGCCACGGCCGGCGCGACCCCGTCGGCGCCCGGTACCGAGTCACCGGCCGCCACGCCCACCCCGGAGGCCACCCCGGCGGCCCCGGCCGCACCGGCCACCATCGAACTGCCGGCCGGCGGGTACGTGCTGCTGAACCCGGAGGCGGGCAGCTTCCTCCAGCTCGTCGGGCTGAACCAGGCGCTCCGCCCGGGCCAGGCGGTCAACGTCACCTTCGACTTCGGGCAGGGCGTCACCCTGGCCACCTCGATCCCGGTCGCCGTACCGCTCACCCCGGTCCCGCCGGCCTCCCCGGTGATCGGCGAGGGTGCCGCCGAGGAGCAGCACGGCTGAGCGGTACCCGGACGGACCTCGGAGAGGGGCCGGCGTGGCACGGGCCACGCCGGCCCCTCTTCGTCGTACGGATTGGCT
>NZ_WVUH01000398.1 GCF_017614955.1 Micromonospora echinofusca | reverse complement strand
GCCCCCGAGTCCTGCCGCCCCCGCGCCGTACCGGCCTGGAGGGCCGACATCGCGGCGCGGGTCTGTTCGGGGGTCCGGGTGGCCGGTTCCCGGGACGGCTCCGGATCGACCGGCGCGAGCAGCTTCGGCGACATGCTGCGTTGCCGGATCCGGCGGGGCAGTCCGTCCGGACCGATCGGCGGGTCGGCCGGTACCGCCGACGGTCCACCTTCCACACCCGTCCCCGCCGGTGCCGGGCGGAGCGGCGTGGGTGCGCTCCGGCCCCGCCCGGACCGGGCGGAACGTTGTCTCGGCACGGTGGAGAGCCGGCTGAGCCGGCCCGCCGGGCGCCCGGTGGGACCGATCCGGGCCACCTGCGCCCCGACCACCGGGGTCGGGCCGCCATCCACCGGTTCCCCGGTGTCCGGGGTCGGTACGACGAGTCCGGTGGGGATCAGCACCACCGCGGTGATGCCGCCGTACGCGGACGGGCGCAGTTGGACCTTCACCCCGTGCCGGGCGCCGAGCCGGGCCACCACGAACAGGCCCAGCCGGGCCGTGTTGGCCGGGTCGAAGTCGGGTGGCTCGGCGAGCCTCTGGTTGGCGGCGGTGAGCGCCTCGGCCGACATGCCCAGCCCCCGGTCGGTGATCTCGACGGCGTACCCGTTCGGCACCAGCTCACCGGAGACCCGCACCTGCGTCTCGGGTGGGGAGAAGACGGCGGCGTTCTCGATCAGCTCGGCCAGCAGGTGGATGACGTCGCCGACGGCCCGGCCGGCGGTCGCCGCGTCCTGCACCGAGGCCACGTCCACCCGCGCGTAGTCCTCGATCTCCGAGACCGCCCCCCGGATCACGTCGATCATCGGTACCGGGTTCCGCCAACCCCGCCCCGGTGCCGCGCCGGCCAGGATGACCAGATCCTCGGCGTGTCGCCGCATCCGGGTCGCCAGGTGGTCGACCCGGAACAGGTCGGCCAGCTCGTCCGGGTCCTCGACCCGGTGCTCCATCCGGTCCAGCAGGGCGAGTTGCCGGTGCAGCAGGGTCTGGCTGCGTCGGGCGATGTTGAGGAAGACCTCGTTGAGGCCCCGCCGCAGGGTGGCCTCGTCGATCGCGGAGCGGACCGCAGTGGACTGCACGGCGCTGAACGCGTGCGCCACCTGACCGATCTCGTCGGAGCCGTACTCCAGTGGCGGCGCCTCCCGGGCGAGGTCGACCTCAGCACCCTGCCGCAGTCGGGCCACCACCGCCGGCAGCCGCTGCTCGGCCAGTTCGAAGGCGACCGTCCGGAGACCGGTCAGCCGGTGCACCAGGGACCGTCCGACGCGCAGTGCCACCACGACCGAGCCGACCACCGCGACCAGGCCGAGCAGTCCGGTCGCGGCGAGCCGGACCAGGATGCCCACCGCCACCGGCATGGTCCGGTCGGCCACCCCCTGCGCCTCGCCCAGCTCGAACTCGCGCAGCTGCTGCTGCACGGTGTCGTAACTGGCCTGCCAGAGCGGTACGTCCACCTTCGGCACACCCCGGCCGTCCGCCCCGACGAGGGTCTCCTGCATGCTGCGGAGCTGGACGAACGCGTCCGCCTCGGTCAGCCGCTGGTATGCGGCCCGGTCCTCGGCCGGCAGTTCGGCCACCGCGCTGGCGGTGAGGAACTTCTGGCTACCGATGATCTGGACGAGCTGGGCGTGTTCCCCGGAGGCGTACCCGCCACCGGTGATCGCCCCGGCGAGCAGGGCGTCGGCCTGGCCGAGCAGCTCACGGGCCTGGCCGAGCGCGGTCAGCGCCCGGACCTGCCGGTTGATTCCCTCGTCGGGGAGGGTCGCGGTGGCGTTGAACGCACCGAACGCGACGGCCACGATGCCGCTGTAGAGTCCGAGCGCACCGGCCCGGTCCATGGTCTGCTGGTCGATCGCGGCCCGCCCGGCGGGCAGCGCCTCCAGGCCGGTGACGAGCTGGTCCAGCCGCCCTTCGAGCAGGTCGTCGGCGGCGTCGCGGAGGTCCTCGTCGGCCAGCCGGCGACGGAAGTCGACGACCGCGTCGTCGGTACGGACCCGTTGGGCCCGCAGTTCCGGCAGGCCGGCCCGGGAGGCGAGGTACACCACGGAGAGCCGCCGCTCCCGCTGGAGTTCGGCGACGAGTCGCTCCCCCGGGCGGCCGACGTCCTCGAAGAGGGTCTGCGCCGTGAGCAGCTTCAGCGCCGGGCCGACCACCAGGCTGGTACTGAAGATCCAGAGCACCAGCAGCGCGGCGATCGGCATGACGACCAGCGCGACGAGCTTCGAGCGGATCGGCCAGTTGCCGGTTTTCATGGGACCTCGCCCGAGGGGTGGCAGGGGTGACGCGGGCCCGGCCGGGCCGCTACTCCCGCCGGAGGCGCGGCTGCACGCAACGCCCCCGGCAGGATACGTAATCCTGACCAGCCGCACTACCGCCGCCCTCGCCGGGCGGGGTCACCCCGACACACCCCGTTGCTCCCCGGTGGACCGGGCGCCACGCTCGATCGACCAGGGGATGTTCGGGCGTTCCGCCAGCGTGGGCCGGAAAGTACGTCGAATCTGGATTGGCGGTCGGTGTCGAGCGGGAATACCAGGTGGCGAAGGAGGAAACCATGTCGCCCACGCAGCTAGTCGTCATCTTTCTCGTGGTCCTCGCCGTCGCCGCACTGGTCGCGCTCGCCGTCGCCACCAGCCGGCGGCGGGCGCTGCGGGACCGCTTCGGCCCGGAGTACGACCGGGTCGTCGCCGACCGGGACAGCCGGACCGCCGCAGAGCGGGAGTTGCGGGAACGGGAACGCCGGCACGCCGAGTTGACCCTCACCCCGTTGAGCCCCGAGTCCCGGGCCCGGTACACCGCCGCCTGGGAGGAGATCCAGATCCGGTTCGTGGACTCCCCCGCCGCCGCGGTCGGCGACGCGGACGAGCTGGTCACCCGCCTGATCGCCGAACGTGGCTATCCCACCGGGGACTACTCGGAGCAACTCGCGCACCTGTCGGTGGAACACGCCCGTACGCTCACCCACTACCGGGACGCCCACGACATCCACCTGCGCGACACGCGGGGGGAGGCCAGCACCGAGGATCTCCGCCAGGCCGTCGTGTACTACCGCGAACTCTTCGCCGACCTGCTCGGCGAGGTACCGGTACGGCAGCAGCACCCGGATGACACCCCGCAGGACGCCACGAGCCGCTAGGAGAGACCGCGATGCGCCAGCACGACGACCGGAAGAGCCAGGACGCCACCGAGGTGATCAAATCGGATCCGGTACCCGTACCGGGCGAGCCGGACTTCCACCCGCCTGCGCCGGTGCCGACCGCCTTCGGGGCGACCACGGTGGGTGGTGCGGTGGCCGCGTCCGCCATGGCCAGCGGCCGGGCGGCCGACGAGCGGGACCCGCGCGGCGAGGACACCGCCCGGCCCGGTGACGGCACCGCCGGTCAGGTGGGTGCGGAGGCCGATCCCGAGGCCGGGCATCCGCTCCCGGAGGCGGGACGCCGCGCCCCGGGGAACCCGGACCCGGACGCCACCGCCCGGTTCGCCCCGCCGACCGCCGATCCGGACGCCACCGCCCGGTTCAACCCACCGGCCGCCGACCTGGACGCCACCACCCGGTTCAACCCACCGGCCGCCGACCCGGACGCCACCACCCGGTTCGACGCACTGGCCCGCCCCGGACAGCGGGGGGTCGCCCCGGTGGACGACGCCCCGGGGTACGGCCGGGCCACCCCGACGATGGTCGACCCGGACGGCACGGCCACGCCGGCCGGGGCGCACCGGCCGGCAGCCGGCGGCCCGGACTCCGCAGCGGCGGGCCCGGCGGCCGGGACGGGCGAGCCGTTCCTCTCCGGCACCCAGGAGTACCGCGACCGGTGGCGGGAGGTCCAGCTCCGCTTCGTCGACGACCCCCGGGCCGCCGCCGGGGAGGCCCGGGAGGTGGTCGGCGACGCCATCGAGGCGGTCGCCCGTGCGCTCGCCGCCCGGCGGGACGAACTGGACGGCTGGCAGCAGAGCGGGTCGGAGGACACCGAACAGCTCCGGGTGGTGGTCCGGCGGTACCGGGATCTCCTCGACCGGCTGCTCGGCCTCTGACCGACGGCATGGCGGGCGCCATCCGGGGTAGCCAACCCGGAAGGAGAAGCCGCACCTGCCGGCGTCCGTCGGCGCCCGTTAGGGACAGGAGGGCGACATCATGACCGAACGTGACCGGCCGCTGGAGGAGAGCCCCGAGGTGGCCGCAGCGGTGGACGACGAGACCACGGTGCCGCAACTGGTGACCGGCGGCGGGCCGGACGCGGACTCCCCGGCCTTCACCGAGCCGGGCACGCCGGCCGGTGACTTCCCGCCCACCGAGGAGATCATCGGCGACCCGTTCGGCGCCGGCTCACCGGGCGGTGGGAGCGCCATCCGTACCGGCGGTGAACAGCCCTGGGATCCGGAGGACCTCGCCGCCGCCCGGGGTCAGGACCCGACTCCGGCGAACGTGGAACGGGCCCGGCAGGACCTGGCCCGGGAGGGACGGGCGGCGGTGGAGAAGACCGTTCCGTGAGGCGCGGACCTCCGGTGCCCGGGAGGGCCCACCGCCACCTGCGCGTCGATCATGAAGTTGTTGTCACGACACGCCGGAGTGCGTGACAACAACTTCATGATCAATCAGGAAAGACCGGAGATGTGAGTTGGGCCAGAAAGGCGGGGCACCCCCGGTCGGCGGACCGGGGGTGCCCCTGTGCGGTACTGGTGCTGCGGGTGCTGCTCAGGAGAGCGGCGGGTACGCGTTCTGCATGAGCTGGGCGAACTGGGCCGGGAACCAGGCGCCGGAGATCGGCGCGTTGGGCAGGGCACCGCTCATGCTGTTGCCGTTGCGGGCGTTACCGGTGTAGGTCGGGTCGCACATCCGGTCGAAGCCCTTGCCCTCGTCGTTCGGGATGTACTCGCTGGAGCCGTCCGACTCGCCCGGGGGCTTGATCCAGACGTACGCGTCGATGCCCGGCTCCGGGGCGGCCTTCGGGCGCTCACCCAGGCCGGCACCGGACTGGTTGCACCAGTTGCCGGCGTGGATCCGCCGGTCGATACGGCCACCGTCGACGTAGGCGTCCACGCTGGTCAGCGGGCCGGGGCCGGTCGGCCGGGCCGAGCCACCCCAACCGTTGCGGGAGGTGTCGATGAGCATGCCGATCTTGGAGTCGAAGCCCTTGGAGACCAGCTCGTTACGGAACGCCTGGGCGAAGGACAGTTCGTCCACGTAGTAGTTCCAGTCGATCCACTTGGACTGCCGCACCGTGGTGCCGTTGACGCTGTCGGTGACCTTGAAGTTGGTCTCCTTCAGCGCCGAGTAGTTCGCCGTGTTGACGATGAAGCCGTGCACGTTGTTGACGGTGCTGCCGGAGGCGACAGCGGCGTCCTTCAGGATCTGGGCGGTGGGGCTGAAGTTGCTGTCCCAGCCGATCCAGCCGTGGTGCGCGGCGTCGATGTAGTTGTAGACGTTGCCGATCGCGCCGAGCTTGGTCAGCGCGTACCCGATGCCGTTGACGTAGGCACCGTTGGCCTTGACGGTGTCACACATCACGGTGCCGCCGGGCTTGCCGGAGGTGTTGGTCACCAGGTTCGGCAGCGAGTCGATCTCGATGATGTTGATGATCCGCAGGTTGCGGTACTTCGGGTCGGCCTGGATCGCGGCGATCGGGTCGATGTACTCCGCCTTGTAGCGGGGCAGCTCGTCCGGGCCCAGCTCACCGTTGGAGGCCAGCGCGGCGCAGTCCCGGCCGGGCAGGTTGTAGATGACGAACTGGATGTAGCCCGCCCCCTGGGTCAGGGCCCGGTCCAGGTGGTCCCGGACGCCCATGGCGCCGTTGGAGCTGCTGTCGTCGGTGCCGTTGATGGCGGCGATCCGGTCGATCCAGACGGCGGTCGGGTTGTTCGAGACCCGGTTACCGCCGGCCACCGACTCGGCCTTCGCCTTCCACTCCGGGTTCACGTAACCCGGCACCCCGACGTACGGGTTGTCCACCCGGGTGCCCTGGGTGGGCG
>NZ_WVUH01000397.1 GCF_017614955.1 Micromonospora echinofusca | reverse complement strand
GCCCGGGTGGGAGCGGTCCGCCGACCACCGGGGCGGGTCGTGACGCGGGTGCTCCGCCGACCACCGGGGCGGGTCGTGACGCGGGTGCTCCGCCGACCACCGCGGCGGCCGTGACGCGGGCGCTCCGCGCCCTTTGCTCTGCTTCAGCGGAGGAAACGGTTTCCCGTCCCCGGTGTTGCCGTCGGTGAAGCAGAGCAAAGCGGCGCGGGCAGGGTCACCCGGCAGCCCGGGGCACCCGGCCCGGCCCGGGAAGGTCAGTGCTCCCGGTAGGTGGCCAGGTCGAAGTCGGCGAAGCCGCCGTCGCCACCGAGGTCCTGCACCCAGAGGCCGAGGAACGCCCCGGTGAACCCCCATGCGGCGGGCTCCCCGTCGATGATCAGCGCGGCGTGCTCGTCGGACAGGATGGTCGCGTCCAGCTCCACCGGGAGCCGCCGCCACCCGCCGCCCAGGTCGTACCCGAACCGTACGGCGGGCCCGTCGAACTCCGCCCGCAGGCCGACCCGGGTGACGCCGGTGGCGTCGACGGTCAGTTCCGGGTAAGGGGTGCGTCGGCCGCTGTCGGAGCTGAGCAGTTCCAGCACGACCCGCCCGTCGTCGGACCGGGTCAGGTACAGGTGGTGCCAGTTGAGGGTGTTGTAGTAGGCGGTGATCCCGGCCAGTTGGCGGTGGTCGACCGGGTCGAACTCGACCACCGTCTCCAGCGAGCAGTGTGTCGCGCCGACCCGCCGGGCGATCAGGCTCGGTGTCTGCCGACCCACCGGTGACTGTCCACCGTGGATCCGCAGATGGGACGGCCGGGTCCGCAGGTCGACCCAGTCCGGGGTGGCCGGTCGCCGTAGCGTGGACCAGCACGGGGCCAGCTCGGCCCCGTCGAAGTGGTCGGTGGCGGGTTCGGCCGGCCAGGGGTGCGCGGGCAGGCCGGTCACCGTGACCTCGTCCGCCGGTACCCCGCCGGGGATGCGGGGCCAACCGCCCGCCGGCCACTCGACCCGCTGGATCGCGGTCTCCCGGCCCAGCACGCAGTTGCCCAGCGGGGTGTACGGCCGACCGACCAGGTGGGCGAGGTACCAGTCGCCGTGCGGGGTGCACACAAGGCTGCCGTGGCCGGCCTTCTGCAACCGCAGGTCCGGCCGACCGACCGAGGTCAGCAGCGGCCCGGCCGGGTCCACCTCGTACGGCCCGAACAGCTCACGGGAGCGCGCCACCGTGACCTGGTGCTCCCAACTGGTGCCCCCCTCGGCGGTGATCAGCCAGTACCAGCCGTCGTGGCGGTACAGGTGCGGCCCCTCGGTGAGCCCGGCCGTGGTGCCGGTGAACAGCAGCCGGGGTCGGCCGACCAGCCGCCGGGCGGCCCGGTCGTAGCGCTGGATCTCGATGCCGCCGAAGCGGTCCCGACCGGGGCGCCAGTCCGCGCTCATGCTCAGCATCCAGGTGCTGCCGTCGTCGTCGTGGAACAGCGAGGCATCGAACCCCCGCCCGTGCAGTTTCACCGGTTCCGACCAGGGGCCGGTGATGTCGGGCGCGGTGACCAGGTAGTTCTGCGGATCCCAGTACCCGCTGGCGAAGCTGGCCACGTCGCTGTACACGAGAAGGAACTGACCGTCGACGTAGGTCAGGTCGGGCGCCCACACCCCGTTGGAGTCGCCGCAGCCGCGCAGGTCGAGCAGGCGGCGCTCGGTGATGATCCCGCCCAGCGCCCGCCAGTGCACCAGGTCCCGCGAGTGGTGCACGCGGACCCCCGGGTACCACTCGAAGGTCGAGGTGGCCAGGTAGTAGTCGTCGCCGACCCGCAGGATCGACGGGTCCGGGTGGAACCCGGTGAGGACGGGGTTGTGGATCGAGCGGGCTGTGGTCGCCACGTCAGCGGTCTCGGTCGACACGTCGGCTCCTCTGGTGTGGCTTTCGGGAAACTTCCGGACGGTCTACCGGAAGCTCGGGAAGTACCCACCACGGTAGCGGGCAACGTCACGATAGGACAGACCCCTTGACCCGGTCGGAAACTACGCCGTAGCGTGCCGACCATCAATTGGTAATACCGCTGAAGCACCGGAAGTTCCGAAGATAACCGGGTGAACCCCTGCCGACCCGATCGGCATCCGAGCACCTCGTGAGTCCCCCGAAGGGATGGATCATGACAGCGCACCTCTCCCGCAGATCGCTGCTCGGCCTCGTCGGCGCCGGTGCCGGCGCCTATCTGCTCAGCGCCTGTAGCGACGGGGGGTCCGACGAGCCGGACGGCCCGCAGACCATCAACTGGTGGCACATCCAGAACACCGAACCGATGCTGCCGGTCTGGGCGGCGGTCGCGCAGGAGTACCAGGGCGCCCACACCGGGGTCACCGTCGACATCCAGCCCCTGGAGAACGAGGCGTTCAAGACCAAGCTGACCACCGCCACCCAGGCCGGCTCCCCGCCCGACCTGTTCCAGTCCTGGGGCGGCGGCGTACTCCGGCAGCAGGTGGACGCGGGCCTGGTCAAGGACCTCACCGACGACGTGCAACCCTGGATCGGTGGGCTGCTGCCCGCCGCCATGCAGCCGTTCACCATCGACGGCCGGATCTACGGCGTCCCGTTCGACGTCGGCATGGTCGGATTCTGGTACAACAAGGACCTCTTCGCCAAGGCCGGCATCACCACCACCCCGACCACCTGGGCCGGCGTCCTCGACGTCGTCCGCAAGCTCAAGGCCGCCGGCACGGTCCCCATCGCACTGGCCGGCAAGGAGAAGTGGCCGGCCCACTTCTACTGGGCGTACCTGGCCATGCGGATCGGCGGACTCGGCGCCCTGCAACAGGCCGCCAAGGACAAGAACTTCGACACCCCCGACTTCGTCGCCGCCGGTGAACGGCTCAAGGAACTGGTCGACCTGCAACCGTTCCAGAAGGGTTTCCTCGGCGCGGACTACAGCTCGCCGGACGGGCAGGCCGCCACCATGGGCAACGGCGGCGCGGCCATGGAACTGATGGGCCAGTGGGCCCCGTCGGTGCAGGCGTCGAGTTCCACCGGCAAGAAGGGGATCGGCGACAAGCTCGGCTTCTTCCCGTTCCCGGCCGTCGACGGCGGCAAGGGCGTCGCCTCGGAGGTCTTCGGCGGGGGCAACGGCTTCGCCGTCGGCAAGGACGCCCCGACGGCGACCGTCGACTTCCTCAAGACCCTGCTCAGCGCCGACAACCAGCGCAAGGCCGCCCAGACCGGTGCGGTACTGCCGACCGTCCGGGAGGCCGCTCCGGCCATCTCCGACCCCAACAACAAGGTCGTCGCGGAGAGCCTGGCCAGCGCCACCGGCTTCCAGCTCTACCTCGACCAGGCGTACCCGCCCGCCGTCGGTCAGCAGGTCAACGACAGCGTGGCCGAGCTGATCGCCGGGACCAAGACCCCCGCGCAGATCGTCAAGGACATCAGCGCGGTGGCGAAGAGCCAGTAGCCATGACCACCCTCCAGACGCCGACCACCCCGGCAGCGGCGGGGCCGGCCACCACGGGCCGCCGTGGCCGCCGGCCCCGGCCGGGCCGCCGGGGCACCCTGGTCGCCTTCCTCACCCCGGCCCTGGCGCTGTTCCTGCTGCTGGTCATCGCCCCGATCGTGGTGGCCAGCTACGCCAGCCTGTACAAGTGGAACGGCTTCGGTCTGCCGGAGAACTTCGTCGGGCTGGACAACTACACCCGGGCCTTCGCCGACCCGACCTTCCGGGGCGACCTGTGGCGGGCCCTCGTCCTGATCGTGCTGTCCCTGGTGATCCAACTACCCGCCGCACTGGGTCTGGCCATGCTGCTCAACCAGCCGCTCCGCGGCCGGAGCGTCTACCGGCTGGTCTTCTTCGCCCCGTACGTGCTCTCCGAGGTCACCACGGCGGTCCTGTTCACCCTGGTGTTCTCCCCGAACCGGGGCCTGGGCGGCACGATCTCCCGGTGGCTGGGCGCCGATGCCGGCGCGGTCTTCGCCGACCCGGACACCGTGCTGTTCGCCGTCTTCCTGGTGGTCTCCTGGAAGTACTTCGGCCTCTACATGATCCTCTTCCTGGCCGCCCGGCAGGGCATCCCGAAGGAACTGTCCGAGGCGGCCACCACCGACGGGGCCGGTGCCTGGCAGACCTTCCGGTACGTCACCCTGCCCCTACTCGGGCCGACCATCCGGATCAGTGTGTTCCTGTCGGTCATCGGCACCATCCAGCTCTTCGACATGGTCTGGGTACTCACCGGCGGCGGCCCGATCCACGCCTCGGAGACCATGGCCGTGACCATGTACCAGTACGGCTTCCGGCGCTTCGAGGTCGGCTACGCCAGCGCGATCAGCATCGTGATGTTCGCCCTCAGCCTCGTCTTCGCCCTGTTCTACCAGCGTGTCGTGCTGCGCCGGGACACCGAGGGCGCGCTCACCAGCCAGGGGGTCCAGCGATGACCGGTACGGCGAAGCGGGCGCGGGCCCGCCGCCTCGTTCTGCACCTCGTCTGCCTCGCGGTCGGCGCGCTCATCGTCGTACCGGTCTGGTTCGGGGTGCTCGGCGGCTTCAAGGACAACGGCCAGCTCTCCACCAACCCGCTCGGCTGGCCCGACCCCTGGGTACCCGGGAACTACACCGGCATCCTCACCACCGGGGTGTTCTGGCGGCAGCTCGGCAACAGCGTCCTGATCGCGGTGTCCGGCACGCTGCTCATGGTCGGTGCGGCGGCGCTGGCCGCGTTCGTCTTCGCCCGCTTCGCGTTCCGGGGCCGGGAGACGCTGTTCACCCTGTTCGCGGTGGGGCTGATGTTCCCGTTCGCGGTGGCCATCCTGCCGCTGTTTGTCCTGCTGCGCGGCATGGGCCTGCTGGACAACCCGCTCGGGGTGATCCTGCCCCAGGCGGCCTTCGGGCTGCCGATCACCATCATCATCCTGCGCCAGTTCTTCCGTACCATCCCCGGTGAGGTCGAGGAGGCGGCGATCCTGGACGGCTGCACCCCGTTCGGGTTCTTCTGGCGGGTCCTGCTCCCGATGGCCCGCCCCGCCCTGGCCACCGTCTCGGTACTGGCCATCGTGACCAGCTGGAACAACTTCATGCTCCCGCTGGTCGTGTTCACCGACCAGAGCTGGTGGACCCTGCCCGTCGGGGTCCAGGCATTCCAGGGTCAGTACGCCGACGACACGGCCCGGGTCCTCGCCTACGTGGTGCTGTCCATGCTCCCGGCCCTGGGCTTCTACGCGATCGCCGAACGGCAGCTCGTCGGCGGTCTGGCCGGCAGCGTCAAGGGGTGACGGGGATCTGCTGCGGTAGCCTTCTGCGACCGTAGGCACCAGGAGAAGACGAAAGGGCGGACCGTGGGCTCCGACAGTGGTCGAAACGTCACCATCGCGATGATCGCGCGCCTGGCCGGCGTTTCCGTGCCCACGGTCTCCCGGGTCATCAACGGCCGCTCCGACGTCGCCCCGCAGACCCGGGAGCGCGTCGAGGAACTGCTCACCGAACACGGGTACCGCCGCCGGTCGTCCAGCCGGACACCCCACTCCGCCCTGATCGACCTGGTCTTCAACGACCTGGACAGCCCCTGGGCGGTGGAGATCATCCGGGGGGTGGAGGACGTCGCGCACGGCAGCGGGGTCGGCACCGTCGTGTCGGCCATCCACCGGCGTACCTCCTCGGCCAAGCAGTGGCTCGACAACATGCGCGCCCGCTCCACCGAGGGGGTCATCTTCGTGACCTCGATGGTGGCGCCGCCGTTGCAGGCCGAACTGCGCCGGCTCAACCTCCCGGTGGTCATCGTCGACCCCGCCGGGGTGGCCCCCCAGCAGGCGCCGACCATCGGCGCCACCAACTGGGCGGGCAGCCTGGGCGCCAACCAGTACCTGATCGGCCTCGGCCACCGCCGGATCGGCTTCATCGCCGGCCCGCCGCAGCTCATGTGCAGCCGGGCCCGGATGGACGGCTACCGGGCCGCCCTGGAGGGCGCCGGTCTCGCGGTCGAGGACGCACTGATCCGGCCCGGCAACTTCTATCACGAGTCCGGCTACGTGGCCGGTACCCAACTGCTGGCCCTGCCCGACC
>NZ_WVUH01000396.1 GCF_017614955.1 Micromonospora echinofusca | reverse complement strand
AGCCCGGCCCGTGCCCTGGTCTGCCGGGCCTGCGGCGCCCGGTACCCGCTCGCCGCGCAGCACGCCTGCTACGAGTGTTTCGGCCCGCTGGAGGTCGACTACGACACGGCCGCCCTGGCCCGGGTCACCCGGGCCGAGATCGAGGCCGGCCCGCAGAGCATCTGGCGGTACGCCGGCCTGCTGCCGGCCGGCCAGGACCCGGCCACCCGGGTGACCCTGGACCCGGGCCTGACCCCGCTGGTCGCCGCACCGCTGCTCGCCGCCGAACTCGGCATCCGGGCGCCGCTCTGGGTGAAGGACGACAGCGCCAACCCGACCCACTCGTTCAAGGACCGGGTGGTCTCGGTGGCCCTCACCGCCGCCCGTGGCCTCGGTTTCACCCGCTTCGCCTGCGCCTCCACCGGCAACCTGGCCAACTCGGTCGCCGCCCACGCCGCCCGGGCCGGGGTGCCGTCGATCGTGTTCATCCCCGGTGACCTGGAGCAGGGCAAGGTGGTCACCACCGCCGTGTACGGCGGCGAACTGGTCGCCATCGACGGTTCGTACGACGACGTGAACCGGCTCTGCGGCGAGCTGGTGGAGACCGACGAGTTCGAGGACACCGCCTTCGTCAACGTCAACGTGCGCCCGTACTACGCCGAGGGGTCCAAGACCCTCGGCTACGAGGTGGCCGAGCAGCTCGGCTGGCGGATCCCCGAGCAGGTGGTCATCCCGATGGCCAGCGGCGAGCTGCTCACCAAGGTCGACAAGGCGTTCAGCGAGCTGGTCGAGATCGGCCTGGTCGAGGCGCCCGCCAACGGTTGGAAGGTGTTCGGCGCCCAGTCGACCGGCTGCAACCCGATCGCCACCGCCCTGCACGGCGGTACGGACACCATCACCCCGGTCAAGCCGACCGGTATCGCGAAGTCGCTGAACATCGGCGACCCGGCCGCCGGGCTGTACGCCCTGGAGGCGGTGCGTCGTACCGGTGGCTGGATGGACTACGCCGACGACGGCGAGATCCGCGACGCGATCCGGCTGCTGGCGCGTACGACGGGGGTCTTCGCCGAGACCGCCGGTGGGGTGACCGTCGCGGTGCTGCGCAAGCTGGTCGCCAGCGGGAAGCTCGACCCGGACGCCGAGACGGTCGTCTACAACACCGGCGAGGGCCTGAAGACCCTCGACGCGGTGGCCGCCCAGGTCGGTCCCACCCACCGGATCAAGCCCTCGCTGCGGGCCGCCCGGGACGCGGGCCTGCTCGGCTGAGCATCGTTTCGTCACGTCGGGTAGCTGAAAGATTGCCACAGGTGGCGAAAAATCGCCCGGTAAGGACTTGACGTCAGTTACCCGACGACGAAAGATGCTCCGTGCGGGGGGTCGTTTCGCCGTAGACCTTGCGTTCTAACGACCCAGCGCCGGAGGCGCTGTGCGATCGTCCCCCCGACCAAACTCCTCTTTTCTGCCCGTCGGCAAATCGCTGGCCCGGCGGCAGGGTGCCACCGTCTGCGGATGAGCATCGACGTCGTTCCCTTCGATGTGGACAATGCGCGGGCCGTCGAGGCGGCGTACCGGATCGGGGCGGCTGCCAGGCGGGCGGACCTGCCGGATCTCCCGCCGATCTGCCGGCAGCAGTTCAGCGGCCAGATCCGCCACCCGTGGGCCGGGAACACCGGTCACTGGGCGCTCGCCCACGTCGACGTGGCCCGTCTCGCCACCCGGATCGGGTCCGACGTGCCCCACGGCGACCTGGAGATCGAACCCCAGTCGGTCGGGGAGACCCGGCTCCGGCACAACGAGCAGGTACGCGTGGCCTGCGGCCGGCGCCGGTACCAGTGCGCCGCCGTGCACACCGGTACCGGTCGGCTGGTCGCCTGGACGGCACTCGAACTCGCCGCCACCGTGCCGTGGCACGCCTGCCAGGAGATCACCATCGTCGACCCGGCCCACCGGGGTCACCGGCTCGGGCTGCTGGTCAAGCTGGACAACCTCCGGCAGACCCGGGCCGCCGAGCCGGAACTGCGGGCGGTGGACACCTGGAACGCGGCGGAGAACACCCACATGGTCGCGATCAACGAGGCGATCGGGTTCCGCCCGGTCGACGACTGGGTCTACTGGCAACTGACGATCTGACCCGGGCCAGCCACGGGCGCAGTGGCGCGTCGACGGGGTAACCACCGGCGGCCAGCCCCGCCCGGCACTCGAAGACGTTGCGGCACCCGTAGCTGCCGGTCAGCGCGTACGACCAGGCGCAGGCCAGCCAGTAGGCGGGCCAGAACAGCGGGCCGAGCAGCGCGTACTGCCCGATGTGCCGGACCTCGTGGGCGAGCAGGTCGGCCCGGCCGGGATGCAGCAGCCAGTCCGCCGGCCGTCGGCTGAGGATCACCGAGCCCACGGTCAGGCAGTCCTGGCGCGGCCACGGCAACCGGTACCCGCCGACGACCAGCACCCCGCCCGGCAGCCGGCGTCGGTCGGTGGCCCGCGCCAGTCGGGCGAGCGCGAGCCCGGCCAACGTGGTGCCGTTGAGCCAGGTGGCGGTGCTGCGCAGCGACGGTCGCACACCTCCAGCGTGCGCCGGCCCGGCCCGACCGGCCACCCCCGGACACCGCAGCCGGCCCCGGCCCGGTCGGCGGCTGCCGTCCCGGGTCCGGCGGCTCTTACCCCCGGCCCGGGGGCTGCGGCATGATGGCGGGCATGACGGAGACCCCGCATCCCCTGTACGCCAAGCACGCCGACACCCTCGCCCGGGCGCTGACCGCGATCACGGAGCGGGGGTACTGGTCCGCCTATCCCGAGTCGCCCAGCCCCCGGGTGTACGGCGAGACCGCCGCGAGCGAGGGCGAGACCGCCTTCCGGGCGTACCTCGGTGCCGACTTCCCCCTGGACCAGCCCGGTGACGGTGACCGGGTGGCCACCGAGGCCAGCCCGTTCGGCATCGACCTGGCCGTGCGGTACCCGCACGCCGACGCCGACACCCTGGTGGCCGCCGCGAGCGCCGCCCTGCCGGCCTGGCGGGACGCCGGCCCGCAGACCCGGCTCGGGGTCTGCCTGGAGATCCTGGCCCGGCTGCACGCGCACGTCTTCGAACTGGCCAACGCGGTGCACGCCACCAGCGGCCAGGCCTTCGTGATGGCGTTCCAGGCCGGCGGGGCGCACGCCCTGGACCGGGCGCTGGAGGCGCTCGCGTACGCGTACGCGGAGATGACCCGGCACCCGGGGACGGCCGAGTGGGAGAAGCCGGCCGGCAAGGGTGAGCCGCTGCGGATGACCAAGACGTTCCACGTGGTACCGCGCGGGGTGGCCCTCGTCATCGGCTGCAACACCTTCCCGACCTGGAACTCGTACCCCGGGCTGTTCGCCTCGCTGGCCACCGGCAACCCGGTGATCGTCAAGCCGCACCCGCGTGCCGTGCTGCCGCTCGCCATCACCGTGAAGTACGCCCGCGAGGTGCTCGCCGAGGCCGGGTTCGACCCCAACCTGGTGCTGCTCGCCGCCGAGGCGCCCGGCGAGAAGCTCGCCTCCGACCTGGCCCTGCACCGGGCGGTGAAGATCGTCGACTTCACCGGTTCCACCGAGTACGGCGACTGGCTGGAGGCACACGCCCGGCAGGCGTCGGTCTACACCGAGAAGGCCGGGGTCAACACGATCGTCGTGGACTCCACCGACGACTTCGCCGGCATGTGCCGCAACATCGGGTTCTCGCTGGTCCTCTACAGCGGGCAGATGTGCACCACCCCGCAGAACATCCTGATCCCGTCCGCCGGCATCGCCACCGACCAGGGGCAGAAGAGCTTCGACGAGGTGACCGCCGGGATCGCCGGTGCGGTCGCGAAGCTCACCGGTGACCCGGCGCGGGCCGTCGAGCTGACCGGCGCGATCGTCAACGACGGGGTACTCGCCCGGCTCGACGAGGTCGCCCGGGTCGGCGAGGCGGTCCTCCCGTCGCAGCCGCTTGCGCACCCCGCCTACCCCGGCGCGGTGGTCCGCACCCCGACCGTCGTCAAGCTCGGCGCCGCCGACGTGGCCACCTACGGCCGGGAGTGGTTCGGGCCGATCTCGTTCGCCATCGGCACCGACTCGACCGCGCACAGCCTGGAGATCTTCCGGTCCACGGTGGGGCAGCGCGGCGCCCTGACCGCTGCGGTCTACTCCACCGACGAGAAGGTGCTCGACGCGGCCGAGGCGGCAGCGATCGAGGTCGGGGTGCACCTGTCCTGCAACCTGACCGGTGCGGTCTTCGTGAACCAGTCGGCGGCCTTCTCCGACTTCCACGGCAGCGGGGCCAACGCGGCGGCGAACGCTGCGCTGACCGACGGGGCCTACGTCGCCAACCGGTTCCGGGTGGTGCAGAGCCGCCGCCACAGCTGAGGTGTAAGGAAGGGCCCCTTGTTATCGCTTTCGGTATAGGAAGGGGCCCTTCCTAACACCCGCCACGGGTGCACCGTGGTCCTGTCAGGCCGGCCGGCGCATCCGCAGTTCGGTCAGGACCGGGATGACCGGGTGCGGGACGCGCTCACCGGTCTCGACGAAGCCCAGCCGCCGGTACGCCCGCAGGGCCCGGTCGTTGCCGACCACGACCTCCAGCATCAGCTCCGGCCGGCCGCACTCCCGGGACCACGCGGCTATCCCGTCGACCAGGCGGCCCAGCAGTCCGGCTCCGCGCCAGCGGGGCGTGACGTACACGCCGAAGATCAGGGTGGTCCTCGGGTCGTCGGCCGGGGCGAAACCACCGGCCGAGCCGACGAGCCGGCCACCGGGGTCGGCGACGAACTGTGCCGTACCGCAGCCGGTCGAGGTCTGGGTGATCCGGGCGACGTAGTCCGTGTGCGGGCGGGCTGAGGCGTCCGCGAGGGTCTCCAGGAAGGCCAGCGGCGTGTCGGCGAGCATCTCCAGGCGCAGCGCCCGCATCCGGGCAGCGTCGGTCGGGCGGATCCGGCGTACCTCGACGGTGGTCGGTGTGACCGGTGGACCGGTCCTCTGTTGCTCCACCCGGGATGCCTATCCCACCTGGCGGGTCGGTGGCAACCGGAATGCCCAGCGTGTCGACGGTGGGTACGCCGACATAGACCAGCTTCCCTGTAGGCAGCGACGCTCGCCGATGCGTATTGGTGTCGGGGGTGGTCGAAGTGTGTCCGGTTTGGGGTAGTGCGCCGTCGTCACACCTCGTGTAGCGTGCGATTCCGGTCAGCCATTTCGTGGGGCCCGACGGTGGGTTGCACGAGTGGTCCCGATGCCTCCGGTGGCGACCGGAGGTCCGTCGTAGAGCCAGCACCATCGAAGTGAGGAAGTGCACCGTGGCACAGGGCACCGTGAAGTGGTTCAACAGTGAAAAGGGTTACGGCTTCATCGCGGTCGACGGCGGTCAGGACGTTTTCGTCCACTTCTCCGCGATCGAGATGGACGGTTACAAGGCGCTCGACGACGGGCAGCGGGTCGAGTTCGAAATTGCACAGGGCCAGAAGGGCCCACAGGCGGAGCGGGTCCGCGTCATCGCGTGAGAAGCCCTCGGCGTTCCGCCGAGGATCTCCCGGCCACGGCTCCGGCCGTGGCAGGGCGGAAGGGTACGACGTGGCAGCCAGCCGCGCGGGCGGTGTCCCGACTGCGGCGGCTGACCGCACCGGTCGACCGTCGGTCGCACCCCGTCGGTCGCACCCGGGCGTGCGGCCCACCGGGTCGTACCCGGGCCTCCGGCCCACCTGTTCGTACCTGGGCCTCCGGCCCACCGGGTCGTACCCGGTTCTTCGTGCCGGTTGTTGGCCTGTAGGTCGCAGGCGGACGTCCTGACATTCGATGCCGGGCGCGTTCGGCCCGTGAGGTCGCGCCCGCGCTTCGGGGTCGGGACCTCGATTCATGCTTCCCGCCGGCCGTGATCCACCCGACATCGTGACCGGGACAGGGGTTTCTGGAGCACCATCTCCTCGGTCGGTGGGGCCGTGTACCTGTCCGGCGCCTCCTGCGGGCGAACCCGCCTCCCGCCTCCGCCCTTCCGGGCGTCCCGTTCCCGGGCTTTCCCGCCTTCCCGGGCCGCTCCGCCCTTCCGGACC
>NZ_WVUH01000395.1 GCF_017614955.1 Micromonospora echinofusca | reverse complement strand
GCCCAGGCTCGCCGGATTCGTTGGATTCGCCGGGCAGGGCGGCGTTGCGCCGACCGGTCGGCGGGTCGGAGACCTCAACGGCTCCTCACCCTTCGCCGGGGCACGATCGTCACACTCCGCACTGCTTCGGGAACCTCGCCGGCCAGCCAGTCGTTCTGGTTGAGCGGCGAGGTCAGCGGCCGTTGGCCGCCGCACGATGGGACCCGCTCCCGAAAATCTTTCTATACATTGATGTATTTGATTACAGCTAATCGCTTTCCGATTTAGGATAAACTCAGGAATGCGATTGATCAAATTTCAGACGGGGAGTTGATCCGCACCGCCTTTCCGATCCGGACACAACCACGGCTCCAGTCCGATGATCCGTTCGACCCGACACGTCCCGCACAATCCGCACCCAGGCCCGAGAACCTCGGCACATCACCGAAAAGCCGCTGTTTTCGCAGCTCAAATGGGCTGCTACAGGATCGGGAGCGGCTGCGCGCCCACCACGCCGACCGGGTCGACAATTGCGCCGCCAGATCGCAGACCAGTGCCACGAGCGTCGATCACCATCATGCCGGAGGTATTTGTCGTGCCCACCCTCGCCGTTGTCGGACTCGGTTATGTCGGTCTACCGATCGCCGTCGAAGCGCACCGCGCCGGGTTCTCGGTACGCGGCTACGACACCAGTCAGGCGGTCGTCGACGGGCTCCGTGCCGGCCGGTCCCACGTCGGCGACATCTCCGACGACGACGTGGCCGCACTGCTCGCCGCCGGCTTCGCACCGAGCACCGACGAGACCGTCCTCGACGGCGCCGACGTCGTCACGGTCTGCGTCGCCACCCCGCTGACCGTGCAGGGCGTGCCCGACCTCGGCGACGTACGGACGGCAGCCAGGACGGTCGGCCGGCACCTGTCCCGGGGCAGCCTGGTCGTGCTCGAATCGACCACCTATCCCGGTACCACCGACGGCGTCTTCGCCCCGATCATCGCCGATGTCTCCGGGCTCAAACCCGGCGTCGACTTCCACGTCGCGTTCTCCCCGGAGCGCATCGACACCGGCAACCCGGCCTACAACCTGCGCAACACCCCGAAGGTGGTCGGTGGACTGACCGAGGCGTGCTCGGTCGTGGCGACGGAGTTCTACCGACGCCTCTGTGACGAGGTGGTCGTCGCGACGTCCAGCCGGGAGGCCGAGATGTCCAAGCTGATCGAGAACACCTACCGCTTCGTCAACATCGCCCTGGTCAACGAGTTCGCCACGGCTGCCAGCGCCCTCGGGGTCGACCTCTGGAACGCCATCGGTTGTGCCGCCTCCAAACCCTTCGGCTTCCAGGCGTTCTACCCCGGGCCGGGCCTCGGCGGTCACTGCATCCCGAGCGACCCGGTGTACCTGGCCTACCAGAGTCGTTCGGTGGGACGCCCGTTGCAACTGGTGGAGATGGCCCGGACCGTCAACGACGGGATGCCGGCGCACGTGGTCGCCCGGGCACGGCAGATTTTGCACGAGGCGGGCCGGACCACCGAGGGGGCGAGCGTACTGCTCGCCGGCGTCTCCTACAAACGGGACAGCGCCGACGTGACCATCACCCCGGCCGAGCCGATCGCCCGGCTGCTGCGGGCCGCCGGGGCCACGGTCTGCTACAGCGATCCGCAGGTGCCGGCCTGGTCCGTCGACGGCGAGCCGGTCGCGTACGAGCCGGATCTGGGTGGGGCCGCCGGGCGGGCCGACCTCACCATCCTGCTCCAGGACCACAGTGGATTCGATCTCGATGCCCTGCCGTCGCAGGCCCGGCTGCTGCTGGACACGCGTGGCCGGCTCCGGCACGCCCACGTACCCACGCTCTGGTAACGGTCCACCCGATCCGTCCCAGCCCACGGCACACCACCCATCCACGGAACAAGCCCACGGGGAGGAAACAACATGCGCGCAGTCGTCACCGGTGGCAGCGGATTCCTCGGCAGCACCATCGCCCAGCACCTCCTGGAGGAGGGGCACGAGGTCACCATCCTCGACCGGGTGACCCCCGGCACGAAGGGACTCCCGGTGGACGCGCCCTTCGTGCAGGGCGACATCCGGGACCGTGACCTGCTCGACCGGGTCTTCGCGGGCGCCGACGAGGTCTACCACCTCGCCGGGGTCCTGGGCACCGCGGAACTCCAGGAAAGCGTCCGGGACGCCGTCGACATCAACGTCTCCGGCACGGTGAACGTCTTCGAGGCGGCCACCTCGCTGGGGGTTCCCCGGCTCTTCTACCCCGGCAAGCCCAACGTCTGGCTCAACACGTACACCATCACGAAGGATGCCGCCGAGCAGTTCGGCCGGATGTTCAACGGCTCGGGGGGTACCCGGATCTGTTCCCTGCGGTACTTCAACGCGTACGGCCCGGGCCAGTCGCTGCTCCCCATTCGCAAGATCATCCCGGCGTTCGCGGTGCAGGCCGTCCGGGGACTGCCGCTGGAGGTCTTCGGCGACGGGGAGCAGATCGTCGACATGATCTACTCGTACGACATCGCCGCGCTCACCGTCCGGTTCACCCGGACCGGACGGACCGACGTGGTCCCGGACTGCGGTACCGGGATCCGGATGAGCGTCAACGAGGTGGCCCGGTCGGTCAACGAGTACTTCGGTAACCGGGCCGGGATCCGGCACCTGCCGATGCGGCCCGGCGAGACGCCGAACACCGTCCTGACCGCGGACACCACCGCCCTCACCGAAATCCTCGGTGACCTCGCCGTCGCACCGTACGACTCGTCGCTGGCATCGACCCTCGACTGGTACGCCAAGCTCCCGCGGGAACTGCACGACAAGACGGTCGCCTTCTACGGCTGGGCCTGACATGCCGGTCCCGCTGACCACGCGACGGGTCCTGGTCACCGGGGGCGCCGGGTTCATCGGCTCGAACCTGGTACACCGGCTGGACCGGGCCGGTTGGCGCACGGTGGTGCTGGACGACTTCTCCACCGGCCGGCTGGAGAACCTGGCCGGCACCCGCGCCGAGGTGATCAAAGGTTCCGTCGGTGACCCTGCCGCCCTGGCCCGCGCCCTCGACGGGGTCAGCGCCGCAGTGCACCTGGCCGCCGAGACGTCCGTGCTCCGGTCGATGACCGAACCGATCGGCTGTCACGACCGCAACGTCACCGCCAGCCTGCACCTGCTGGAGGAGGCCTGCCGTCGGAACGTGCACGTCGTGCTCGCCTCCTCGGCGGCCGTGTACGGCGACCGGGAACAGTTACCGGTCCGGGAGGACGCCCGGACCACGCCGGTGAGCCCGTACGGGGCGAGCAAACTGGCGATGGAGCAGTACGCGGGCCTGTACGCCACCACCTTCCGCACCCGGGTACTCACCTTGCGGTTCTTCAACGTCTTCGGCCCCCACCAGTACGCGCACGGCGCCTGCCCGGTGGTACCCCGGTTCGTGCAGGCGGTGCTGCGGGGCGAACCGGTGACGATGTTCGGCAGTGGCCGGCAGTCCCGGGACTTCGTGCCGGTGTCGTTCGTGACCCGGGTCATCCACCGGGCGCTCGACGAGGGACTGACCGCACCGGGCCCGGTCAACGTGGGTTCGGGCACGGCCACCCCGATCAACCGGCTCGCCGAACTGGTGCAGCAGGTGACCGGCCGCGTGGTACCGGTCGTGCACCTGCCCGAACGTCCGGGTGAGATCCACGACTCGTACGCGGACGTGTCCCTGCTGCACCGGCTGCTCCCAGGGCTCGCCCGGATCTCCCTGCGCCGCGAACTCCAGGTCACGACGCGCTGGCTGGACGGGCAGTTCCGCAGGTCCCCCGCCCTCTCCTGCCATCCGTAGGCCAGCCCCGCCAGGAGGAGGACCAGTTGACGCAGGAGGAGGACCAGTTGAAGATCGCCGTGGTCGTCGGGATCCGCCCGCACTTCCCGAAACTGGCCGCGCTCCACCCGGCGCTGGCCGAACACCACCAGGTCGAGATCATCCACACCGGTCAGCACTTCGACCACGCTCTCTCCGGTGGGCTGCTCGACGAGTTCGGGCTCCCCCGCCCGACCCACCAGTTCGCCATCGGCGGGGGTGGACACGCCGAGCAGACCGCCCGGGGCCTGCTGGCCCTGGACCCGGTGCTGGCGGCTGCGCCACCGGACCTGGTCCTGGTGATCGGGGACGGGAACAGCACCCTGATCGGTGCCTTGGCGGCGGCGAAGCGGGGCATCCCGGTGGCCCACGTCGAGGCCGGCCTGCGCAGCCACGAGCCGGACCTGCCGGAGGAGGTGAACCGGCGCATCATCGACGCCGTCACCAGCCTGCACCTCTGCCCCACCGAGCATGCGGTACGCACCCTCGGCGGGGAGGGTGTGCAGGGTTCGGCGTTCTTCGTGGGTGACCTGCTGCTGGACACCCTCGACCAGCGCCGGGAGGCGGTGGCGGAACGTCTGGCCGCCTGGCGGTCGGCGGTGCCGGAGCTGAAGGAGGCCGCGCTGGTCACCTTCCACCGCAGCGGCACCCTCCGGGATCCGGCGACCCTGGCCGACGTCGTCGACGGGGTACGCCGGATGTCGTGCCCGGTGCTCTGCGTGCTCCACCCCGGCACGGAGAAGGCGCTGACCATGACGGGGCTCATCGGTGCCCTCCACGCCGCCGACCATGTCCGGCTGCTGCCGGCCCAACCGCACACCGACCTGCTCGCCCTGACCGCCGGGGTCGACCGGGTCTTCACCGACTCCAACGGGGTGCAGCGGGAGGCACTCTTCCTCGGCACGTCCTGTTTCATCCTGCGCCCGTCCACCGAGTACCCGGAGACCCTGGAGTTCGGTGCCGGCGAGTTGGTCGGTACGGACCCGGAGCGGATCGCCGCCGCCGCGCACACCGTCCTGCCGCCGGTGGACCCGGGACGGCTCCGCGCCGCGTTCGGCGACGGTCGGGCCGCCGCCCGGATCGCGGACGCCGTGACGACCTGGGCCGCGACCCGCAGGTCCGCCCGATGACCCTGCACCCACGGGCCCGGGCCGCCGTGGCCGGGCGGCAGCGGACGGTCCTGTCGGACCGTACCCTCGCCCGGGTCCGCCGCGAGGTGGACGAGGCGACCGCGACGGTGCCGGGTCCGCCGCTGCCGGTGCCGGTGACCGAGGTGGACGCGAACGGGGTGCCCGGCCGGCTGTACCTGCCGCAGCCGGCCGGGTCGGCAGCGGTGCCCGTCCTGCTCTACCTGCACGGCGGCGGGTGGACCACCGGCAGCGCGGCCGGATGGGACGCCCCGTGCCGACGGATCGCCCTGGTCTCCGGGTGGGCGGTGCTGTCCCTGGACTACCGGCTCGCGCCGGAACATCCGTACCCGGCGGCCGTGGACGACGTGGACGCCGCGCTGACCTGGCTGCGCGGTCCAGCGGCCCGGTACGGGATCGACGGCGGGCAGGTGGCCGTCGGTGGGGACAGCGCCGGGGCGTACCTGGCCACCGTGGCCGCCGGGCGGGCCCGTGACCGTCACGAACCGCTGGTCTGCCAGATCCTGGTGTACCCGGCACTCGATCCCGGGATGTCGTCCCTGTCGTACACCACGATGAACGGGTACATGTTAGACAGGACGGAGATGGAGTACTTCTGGACTTCCTTCCTGCCCGGGTCGGTGGACCGTACCGATCCGGCGGTGACGCCGCTGCGGGCGGACCTCACCGGACTCCCCCCGGCCCTGGTGCTCACCGCCGAGTACGACGTGCTCCGCGACGAGGGTGAGAGCTACGCCGCGCTGCTGGCCGAGGCCGGTGTTCCGGTCACCGCCACCCGGTACTGCGGGATGGTGCACGGCTTCTTCCGGCGCCCCGCCCTCTACGACGCGGCCACCGGCGCGGCCGACCAGGTGGGGGGCTTCCTGCGCGGTCGGTCGACCACGCCCCCGCAACCCGTCGCCGGTCCGCTTCCGTCGACCGTGCCCGCCCTCTCCGCACGCCATGGGAAAGGTGCCCCGTGATGGCCACCCGGAATCTCGACGCCCCACCGGTACCGACCGCGATCCGGCGCTGGGTCGACAGCCAGCCCGACGCGCCGGCCCTGGTGCACGGCGGTGGCACGGTCAGCTACGCCGAACTGTGGTCGGCGGCCCGGGGG
>NZ_WVUH01000394.1 GCF_017614955.1 Micromonospora echinofusca | reverse complement strand
GCCCGAGACCACCCGCCCGCTCGCCGACGCCGACGGGTACACCCTGACCGAGCCGCTGACCACCCGGACCCCGCTACCCGCCTTCCCCACCTCCAGCGTCGACGGCTGGGCGGTACGCGGACCGGCGCCGTGGCGGGTGGTGGGCCGGGTACTCGCCGGAGCACGACCCCCGGCGCTCGACGAGGACGGCACCACGGTGGAGATCGCCACCGGCGCCATGGTGCCCGAGGGGACGACGGCGATCGTCCGGATCGAGGAGTCCACCCGCACCGGCGACGGCCGGGTCACCGGCAACCCCCGGCCCAGCCCCGAGTGGCGGCTCCCCGGCGAGGAGGCGGAGGCCGGTGAGCAACTGCTGCCGGCCGGCACCCCGGTCGACCCGGCGGTGATCGGCCTGGCCGCCTCCTGCGGCCACGACACCCTCCGGGTGCGCCGCCCGCCGCGCGCCGCCCTGCTGGTCTTCGGCGACGAACTGCTCACCGTCGGCCCGCCCGGCGCCGGCCGGGTCCGGGACGCACTCGGCCCGGCGGTGCCGGCCTGGCTGCGCCGGTACGGCTGCACGGTCCGCCCGTCCGACGTGATCGGCCCGGTCGCCGACACCCTCCCCGCCCACGTCGCGGCGCTGACCGAGGCGCTGGCCGGCGCCGACCTGGTCTGCACCACCGGGGGCACCATGCACGGGCCCGTCGACCACCTGCACCCCGCTCTGCACGCGCTCGGCGCGGACTACGTGGTCAACACGGTCGCGGTCCGGCCCGGGTTCCCGATGCTGCTGGCCCGGCTGGTCGGCCCCGACGGGCGACCCCGCTTCGTGGCCGGACTGCCCGGCAACCCGCAGTCCGCCATCGTGGCCATGGTCTCGCTGGTCGCGCCGTTGCTCGCCGGACTGCGGGGCCGGGCCATGCCGGTCCTTCCGCAGGCCACCCTGGCCGAGCGGATCCCCGGCCGGGGCGACTACACCCATCTCGCGCTGGTCCGGCTGGACCGCGCGGCCAACACCGCCCACCCGGTCCGGCACGTAGGCTCGGCGATGCTGCGCGGACTGTCGGTCGCCGACGGGTTCGCGGTGATCCGACCGGGCACGGTGGGGGAGCCCGGTACGCGGGTGCCCGTGGTGCCGCTGCCGCTGCTGCCCGGGGAACGGACGTGACCCCGCCGGCCGCTGCCCGGGGAGCGGACGTGACCCCGCCGGCCGCTGCTGCCGGGAGTGCGGGCGTGGTCCCGCCGGCCGGCGCCCGGGCTGGTCACGGCGCCCCGGTCAGGTACGCCGAGGTGACCTCCGCGCCACTGGACCTCACCGCGCACGAGGCTGCGGTGGCCGACCCCCGGGCCGGGGCGGTGGTCTCCTTCCAGGGGGTGGTCCGCGACCACGACCACGGCCGTACGGTGTGCTCCCTGGAGTACGAGGGCCATCCCAGTGCGGCGGACGTGCTGCGGGAGGTGGCCGACGAACTGGCCGCCGACCCGGACGTCTACGCGGTGGCGGTGTCCCACCGGATCGGCCCGCTCGCCATCGGCGACGTCGCCCTGGTCGCGGCGGTCAGCACGGCCCACCGTGCCGCCGCCTTCGCGGCCTGCGCACGACTGGTCGACGAGGTGAAGGCGCGGCTGCCGATCTGGAAGCGTCAGGTCTTCGCGGACGGTACCGAGGAGTGGGTGAACTGCCCCTGACCGGGCCCGCCCTGCCGGTCGGGTTGCCGGGTCAGCGGCCGGCGCGGACCAGGCCCGCCCGGTGCAGCCGGTCGGCGTAGAAGGCCGGCTCCGCGCCCGGACGCCACGGCAGCGCGGCGACCAGCACGATCAGCGCCAGCGCCAGCGAGTTCTCCATCAGGGCACCGAAGAGGCCGTCCTGGTAGTGCGAGACCTCGGGAAGCTGGTGCTCGTACGGCCAGATCGGTGAGATCACGAAGAGCAGGTAGAGCCCGAGCGCGGCCACCGCGTGCCGGAGACCGGTCAGCGTAGGGAACCAGATCGGCGCCCGCAGCCCGGTCACCCCGGCCGGGGTGTTGTTGCCGCTCGGCACCTGACCGGCCCGCAGGAGCAGGCCCCGGCTGGCGTCCCGGCGGCGTACCGCCGCGTCGGCGAGCACGATGACGGCCGGGATGACCCAGACCAGGTGGTGCGACCAGGAGATCGGGCTGATCACGTTGGTGGTCAACCCGACCAGGGTGAACGCGGTCAGCTCGTCGCCGTCCGCGCGGGCACTCATCGCCCGGGAGAGGCCGAGCGCCAGCATCAGTACCGAGAACGACAGCCAGAGCAGCCCCGGCGTCTCGATCGAGTCGTAGAGCCGGGCCAGCACCCCGGCTAGGGACTGGTTGGGCGTCATGTCCGCCGCACCGACCCGCTCGGTCTGCCACAGCACGCTGGTGAAGTAGGCGGCCGAGTCCCGCCCGGCGACCGCGAACGTCCCCAGGGTCACCCCGGCGGCCGTACCGATGGCGGTGAACGCGGCCCGCCACTGACGGGTCAGCATCAGGTACACGATGAACAGTGCCGGCGTGAGCTTGACCGACGTGGCCAGGCCGATGCCGGCGCCCGCCCAGACACCACTGAGGACGAACCGGCGCAGCGGCCCGGCCCGGTCGACGCGCCCGTCCCCGGCCCGGTGCCGGGTACCCCGTCGGCCCCGCCAGCGCAGGGCGACCAGGTCGGCCATGATGAGCGCGAAGAGCAGCAGGTTGACCTGGCCGTAGCCGAGGGTCTCCCGGACCGGCTCGGTGGCGATCGCCAGGGGCACCGCGATACCGACGGTGAACCAGAGCGGCCAGCCGAGCCGGTCGACGATCGGCCGCAGCAGCGCGGCCAGGACGACGGTGAGCGCGGCGACGCTGCCGATCACGTTGAGCCAACCGGCGACCGCCATCGGCAGGTGCGCCATCGGCAGCATGGCCAACCCGGCGAAGGGCGGATAGGTGAACCCGAGCGTGGTCTTGGGCGCGACGAACTCGTAGAGCGGCTCGCCACCGGCCCACCAGACCATCGCGCCGTGGTAGATCCGCATGTCGAAGAAGTTGTACGGCCGACCGAACGCGCCGATGGCGAGCCAGGCGGCGTACGCGACGGCGGCCACGACGCCGATCCGGAGGACCGTCCTGCGGTCGATGCCACGGGTGAGGCGGCGGACTGGGGCGAGGCGTTCCACCCGTCTCCCGACGGTCGCCGGCATGGTGTGGCCACCCCCGTACCAAGGTCGTAATGCCCGTCCCGCTCCTGACTGGAGCCTAGAACGGCGCCTCACCCCGATGCCTCCCGCGTTATCCGACCGTGTCCGATCCCACACAAGTTTTTGACATTTCCACCGCGTTAACGCCTGGCGGGGGGTTCAGGTAATTCGTGGCCTCTGCCCTGGGCGGAGACCGGCGAATGTGGGGGGTGGGAAGGATCGACGCAGGTCAGCCGGGCAGTCGACGGGCGGTGGCGGCGGACCGTACCGCGATCCGGGCCTCCCGGCGGGCGGTACGGACCGCGCGCTGGACCGACCGCCGGCTGTGGTCCATGCGGTGACCGGCCCGCCACCGCAGCCCGGGCCGTCCCTCGGTGTCGGCGGCGGCCAGCAGCAACCCGCCGAGGAGACCGAGGTTCTTCACGAAGTGGACCTGGTGGTTGGCCCTCGCCTCCGGGTCCCCGAGGGTCCAGAAGGGATGACCGGCGAAAGTGGTCGGCACCAACGTCCCGGCGAGCGTCGCGGCAGCCGGCCGGGTGAGGTGCCCACTGGCGAGCAGCAGACCGGCGGCGAGCTGTACCGCCCCGTTGACCCGGACCAACTGCTCGGCCCCGGTCGGCAGTTGCGGATGGACCTTCTCCAGGAGCGGACCGACCCGGTCGGTCACCCGTCGGGCCCGGGGCAGCAACGGTGCCGGGTCGCGTACGGCCCGGGCCCCGGAGATCACGAAGATGCCGCTCAGCATGATGCGGGCGAGGCTGCGTACGGGTCTCATGCACCAGTCATACCCCGTCACAGGGCGGATTACCCCCGCATCCGCCGTTCTGCCCGGCTCGACCCCGCGGTGGAGGTGGTCCGCGCCACGCCGGTCGAATGGGCCGGTCGACCCGCCCGCCCGGCGGTAGCGTGCCTGCGTGACCACACTGCGGTTACGTCCCGAGGAACCGGCCGACGTGGAACCCGTCCGCCGCGTGGTCGCGGCGGCGTACGACCGGCCGGACGCGGGCGCGCCACCCGAGGTCGGTCTGGTCGACGCGCTCCGGGGCAGTGACGCCTGGCTGCCGGGCCTGTCGATGGTGGCCGAGTGGGGCGGTGAGGTGGTCGGCTACGCCCTGCTCAGCCGGGTCCGGGTCGATCCGGCCGGCTGGCCGGCGCTGAGCCTCGGGCCGGTGGCGGTGGCGCCGCACCGGCAGGGCATCGGTCTGGGTACGTCGGTGGTGCAGGCGGTGCTCGACGCGGCGACCGAGTTCGGTGAGAGCCTGGTGGTGGTCCTCGGTGACCCGGCCTTCTACCGGCGGTTCGGGTTCGAGCCGGCGGCCCGGCTGCGCCTGACCAGCCCCTGGTCCGGGCTCGGCGATCCGTGGCAGGCGCTGGTCCTTCCGCCGGAGGTCACCGGCGCTTCAGCCCCGCCCGCCGGGGAGGTCGTCTTCCCGGCGCCCTGGTCGCGGGTCTGAGTCCGCCCGCACCTCCGCTGGTTGCGGTCCGGGGTCAGGCCGGCTGGGTCCGGAGGTACCGGCCGAAGTGCGGCACGGTGAAGGCGACCGTGCCACGCTCCCCCGAGTAGATGAGCCCTTTCTTGATCAGGGCGTCCCGGGCGGGGGAGAGACTCGCCGGCTTACGGCCCAGCGCGCGGGCGATGTCGGCGGTCGGTACGGCGAGGTCCATGTCGTCGCGGGGCGCCGTACCGTCCGTGCCGTCCGGCAGGGAGAGGGTGGCCATCGCCCGCATGTACTCCCGCTCGGCCGGCGTGGCCCGTTCGAAACGCGAGCCGAAGAATCCCACCGCCAGTTCGGCTTCGGCCTCCGGGGCGGCGACCCGGACGTCCGCTGCGGTGATCGGCGAGCGGGGCGCATGGTCCCAGGTGGCCTTTCCGTACGCCTGCACGAAGTAGGGGTAGCCACCGGACTTCTCGTAGAGCAGGTCGAGCGCCTTCGGCTCGTACTCGACGTCCTCGCGCCCGGCGGGGGCGCAGAGTGCCTGGTCGGCGGCGAGCCGGTCGAGCCGGTCGATCCGTTGGTAGCGGTAGAGCCGCTCCGAGTAGGACTTGGCGGCGGAGAGCACCGCCGGCAGGTGCGGCAGGCCGGCACCGACCACGATCAGCGGCGCACCGAGCTGCGACAGTTCGTGGCAGGCGGCGCAGAGCGCCGAAACGTCCTCCGGCCCGAGGTCCTGCATCTCGTCGATGAAGACCGCGATTCCGGTACCCACGTCGGCGGCGACGTCGGCCGCGTCGCTGAGCAGCTCGACCAGGTCGATCTCGATGTCACCGGAGTCGGCCCGGCCGTTGCTGGCCGGTACGTCGATACCCGGCTGCCAGCGGTCGCGGAGCTTCGGGGCGGCCGTGCCGCGCCCGGTCGGGGTGGCCCGTTGGGCGAACGCCTTCAGTACTCCGAGGAAGCCGTCGATCCGGTCCGGGGCGCGGTGCCGCGGGGCCAGTTCCCGGACCGCCATGTGCAGGGCGGCGGCCACCGGTCGGCGCAACGACTGGTCCGGTCGGGCCTCGATCTTGCCGGTGCCCCAGAGCCGGTTGATCGCCTGTGAACGCAGCGTGTTGAGCAGTACGGTCTTGCCGACGCCGCGCAGCCCGGTCAGCATCAGGCTGCGCTCGGGGCGCCCCCGGGCGATGCGCTCGAGCACGATGTCGAAGACGTCCAGCTCCCGGCCCCGACCGGCGAGTTCGGGGGGCCGCTGGCCGGCACCGGGGGCGTACGGGTTGCGCACCGGGTCCACGTCTCGCACCGTATCGGTCCGTCTAGCTGCCCAGCTAGAAACAGGTAGAGGAGCCTACCGGCGTGTCGCCCCTGCCCTGCCCACCTCGCAGCTCTCCTCGTTGATCATGAAGTTGTTGTCGTCCCCTTCGGCGTGTCGTGACAACAACTTCATGATCGACCCGGCGGGCGGGCGGGCGG
>NZ_WVUH01000393.1 GCF_017614955.1 Micromonospora echinofusca | reverse complement strand
TTTCAGGTCAAGGTTGGTGGTTATCGGATCGAGTTGGGTGAGATCGATAGTGCGTTGGTGTCGCATCCGGGGGTGCGGGCGGGGGCGGCTGTCGCGCTCGGTGACCGGCACCACCGCCGCCTGGTCGCCTGCCTGGTACCGGCCCACGGACCGACCGACGGACCCCGCTCGGCGGGGGCGCTGAGCCCGGACGCCGTCTCCGGCGACGGCCGCGCCGGAATGCTCTTCGACGAACTGGAGCGGGTCGAGTTCAAGCTCGCCCGGCACGGCGTCCGCACCGACCTCACCGCCGTGAGCGCCCCGGTGGAGCTGCCCGCCACCGCCGGCCCGCCCGTCCGGGCCAGCCAGCGCCGCTACGGCGACCGCCCGGTACCGCTCGCCGCGCTCGCCGCACTGCTGGAGTGCCTGCGCAGCCATGAGGGCGGGGCGATGCCCAAGCACGCGTACGCCTCCGCCGGCAATGCCTACGCGGTGCAGACCTACCTGCATGTCCAGGACGGCAGGGTCACCGGCCTGCCCGGCGGCGCCTACTACCACGATCCGGCCGCACATCAGCTGATCCCGCTCCGGCCCGGCGCCACCCTGTCCCGGGACCTGCGGTTCGGCGCGGACCAGCAGGCGCTCGACACCGCCGCCTTCACCCTGTTCCTGGTCGCCGACATGGACGCGATCCGCCCGCTCTACGGCGTGCGTGCGGCCCGTGACCTGTGCCTGATCGAGGCGGGCCTGATGTCGCAGCTGTTGGAGGACGCCAGCGCGGCCCACCACATCGGACTCTGTCAGCTCACCGTCGCCGGCGGCGCGGAGACCCTGAGCGAGCCGTTCCGCCTGGGCGACGGGCACGAGGTGCTGCACGCACTGCTCGGCGGTGCCCTGCTCCGCGCCGGCGAGCGGCCCGCCGAGCCCGTCGACCCCGCAGCCGGCCGTGCCCTGGTCGAGGACGTCCGTTCGTATCTCGCCGCACGCCTGCCCGAGTACCTGGTGCCGGGGCAGCTGGTCACCGTCGATCACCTGCCGCTCACCCCGACCGGGAAGGTGGACCGTGGCGCGCTGGCACACCTGGTCGCCGCGGAAAGCCGCGAGGCCGACACCACGCCGCCCGTCGGTGAACTGGAGACCACGATCGCGGGTGTGTTCCAGGAGGTGCTGGGGATCGACTCGATCGGCGTCGGGGTGCGCTTCTTCGATCTCGGCGCCGACTCCACGGCGATCGTCCGGGCCTTCCGGATCCTCCAGTCCAGACTGGCCCGCAGGTTCCCGCTGACCGCCATGTTCGAGCACGGTTCGGTCCGCGCCCTCGCGGCCGCGTTGTCCGACGACGCCGGCGTGGACGGCGGACGCACCGAGCTGCTCGCCGCGGCCCGGCACCGGGCGGGACTGACCAGGGCGGTCCGACGCAGGCAGCAGCCAACCAGAGGAGTACCGGCGACGCGGGAGGACAGGGCGTGATGGTCAACTCACCGACGAACAACGACATCGAGGCGGTCGCGGTCATCGGGCTGGCCGGACGCTTCCCCGGCGCGCCCACGGTCGACAGGTTCTGGGCCAACCTGCGTGCCGGCGTCGAATCGGTGGTGGAACTGGGCCGCGACGAACTGCTGGGTCGCGGCGCCGATCCCGACCAGGTCGGCGCCGACGCCTACGTGCGCAACGCCGTCCTGCTCGACGGGATCGAGCAGTTCGACGCCGGCTTCTTCGGCTACAGCCCGCAGGACGCGGCGATCCTCGACCCGCAGCACCGGCTCTTCCTCGAGTGTGCCTGGCACGCACTGGAGGATGCCGGTTGCCTGCCCGGCCGTTTCGACGGCAGCATCGGTGTGTTCGCCGGGGCCAGCATGTCCGGCTACCTGCTGGCGAACCTGCTCGGCGGTCGCGCGCTCGACGCGAGTCCGGACAGCCTGCGACTGCTCTTCGCCAACGACAAGGACTACCTGGCCACCCGGGTCAGCTACCAGCTCGACCTGCGCGGCCCCGCAGTCTCCGTGCAGACGGCCTGCTCGACCTCGCTGGTCGCGGTGCACCTGGCCGCGCAGGCGCTGTTGTCCTACGAGTGTGACGCCGCGCTCGCCGGCGGCGTCACCGTGCGCGTGCCACACGGCGTCGGCTACCGCTACCACGAGGGCTCGATCTTCTCCCCGGACGGTCATTGCCGACCGTTCGACGCGCGGGCGAACGGCACCACGGTCGGCTCCGGGGCGGGAGCCGTCGTGCTCAAACGGCTCACCGACGCCCTCGCCGACGGCGACCGCATCGACGCCGTGCTGCTCGGCAGCGCCATCAACAACGACGGCGCCAGCAAGGTCGGCTACACCGCCCCCAGCGTGTCAGGACAGGCCGAGGCCATCGCCGCCGCGCAGGCTCTCGCCGGGATCACCCCGGACACCGTCGGTGCGGTCGAGGCGCACGGCACCGGGACCCGGCTCGGCGACCCGATCGAGGTGGCCGCGCTGACCAAGGTGTTCGGTGACGGTTCGGACCGCTCCTCCCCGGTCCTGCTCGGCTCGGTGAAGTCCAACATCGGGCACCTCGACAGCGCCGCCGGCATCGCCTCCTTCATCAAGGCGGTCCTACAGCTGCGGCACGGCGAACTGGTGCCGAGTCTGAACTACACCGAACCCAACCCCGAGATCGACTTCGCACACAGCGCCTTCCAGGTGCCGGTCGAGACCACCGTCTGGAAGGCCAACGGGCACCCACGGCGCATCGGGGTCAGCTCGTTCGGTTTCGGCGGCACCAACGCGCACGCGGTCCTCGAGGAAGCACCACCGGCCCCGCCGGCCGGACCGTCGCGTCCGGTGCAGGTACTGACCGTTTCCGCGCGTACCAGGGCGGCACTGGACGAGCAGACCGACGTGCTGGCCGCAGCCCTGGCCGGGCCGGCGGCAGACCCGGTCGACCTGGCGGAGGTGGCCCGTACCCTGCAGACCGCGCGGCGGGAGTTCCCACACCGCCGTGTCGCGATCGTGCCCGGCGACGCCACTCCGGCCGGGGCGGCCGAGATCCTGGCCGGCCGCGACCCGGAGCGGGTGTTCGCGCGCAAGGCCGGTGCGGGGTCACTGTGTTGGCTCTTCCCTGGTCAGGGAAGCCAGTACCCCGGCATGGGCGCCGACCTCTACCGGGACCAGCGGGTGTACCGCGACGTCGTCGACGAGTGCGCGGCCCTGCTGCGCGACGACCTCGGCACGGATCTGCGGGAACTGCTCCAGCCGGTCGATCGGGCCGGGCCGGCTGCCGCGGACCGGCTACGGCAGACGAGGTTCACCCAGCCGGCGCTGTTCACCGTGCAGGTCGCGCTCGCCCGGCTACTGCAGAGCTGGGGCCTGCGCCCCGACGCGATGGTGGGACACAGCATCGGCGAACTGACCGCCGCGCACCTCGCCGGCGTCCTCGACCTGCCGGACGCGCTGCGGTTGGTCGCCGCCCGTGGCCGGCTCATGCAGGAGCAGCCGCCCGGCGCGATGCTCGCCGTCGCGCTGGGCGAGCGGGAACTGCGCGAGCGGTTGCCGCACCAGCTCTCCCTGGCCGCGGTCAACGGACCCGAGCTGTGTGTCGTGTCCGGCCCGCACGAGGACGTCTCACGATTCCGGGAGTCGCTGGGCGAGGTGCGCACCACCGCACTGCACACCTCACACGCCTTCCACTCGGCGATGATGGCCCCCGCCGTGGCCCGGGTCGAGCAGGTCGTCGCCGGCCTGACCCTGCACGCACCCACCCTGCGGTTCGCCTCCAACCGGACCGGCGGCTGGATCACCGTCGAGCAGGCCACCGATCCGTCGTACTGGGCCGGGCAGCTGCTGGACCCGGTGCGCTTCGCCGACGGCGTGGCGAACGTACCGCAAGGGTCGGCGTTTCTCGAGGTCGGGCCGGGTCACACGCTCACCTCCCTGGTCAAGGGCTGCCCGCAGGGACGGGACGCGGTGACCGCGACCACGCTGCGCGCCGCCGACGAGAACGGGGACGACTCCACCGTCCTCGCCACCGCGCTCGGACGGCTCTGGCTGGGCGGTGTCCCGGTCGACTGGGCCGCTGTGGACGAGCACGCCACACGCGGCCGTGCCCGGCTGCCCGGGTACGCCTTCCAGCGCCGCCGCTACTGGGTCGAACCAGCCGGTGCCGCCTCCGGGCCGACCGACCTCGCCACCCGCACCAGCGTTCCGGAGCCGTCGGCCGAGGACGGTGCGCTCGGCACCCGGCCGGAGCTCGACGCCGAGTTCGTCGCGCCGGAGACCGACCTGCAGCGGGCGCTCGCCGCCATCTGGGCGGAGCTGCTCGGCGTCGCGCCGGTCGGGCTGCACGACCCGTTCCTCGAACTGGGTGGACACTCGCTGCTCGGCGTCAAGGTCGTCCAGCGCATCGGTGACGAGCTGGGCATCACGATTCCGCTGCGGGAGATGATCGCCGCCAGGACGGTCGCCGGCCTGGCGGAGGTCGCCGAGGGACTCGGCGCCGCACCCGGGCGCACCTCGACCGGTCCGGCCGAGCTGCCGACGGCGGTACCCGCACCCCAGGCGCGGTACGAGCCGTTCCCGCTCAGCGAGATGCAACAGGCCCAGTGGATCGGCCGGCAGTCGAACTTCCAGCTCGGCAACGTGGCCGCCCAGGTCTACTTCGAGGTCGAAGCCGAGCAGGAGGTCGACCTGGACCGCCTGCAGGCGGCCTGGGAGGCCGTGGAGGCCCGGCACGACATGCTGCACGCCGTCGTCGACGGTGACGGCCGGCAGCGCGTCCTGCCCGACGCCGGCCCCTACCGGATCCAGCGGCTCGACCTGCGCAAGGAGAGTCAGGAGGCCGCGGAGGAACGGCTGGCCGACCTGCGCGAGAAGCTCTCCCACGGCATGCGGGATCCCGCCACGTGGCCCCTGTTCGACCTGATCGCCGTACGTCTGCCCAACGGCCGTACCCGGGTGGGCGCGTCGTTCGACCTGCTGATCGCGGACATCGGCTCGATCCGGATCGTGCTGCGGGACTGGGGCCGGGCCTATGCCGGCGCCGAGCTGACCCCGCTGGCGCTGTCCTACCGGGACTACGTGCTCGCTGCCGGCCGGATCCGGGACACCGACCTGTACCAGCGGTCCCTGGAGTACTGGCGCGGCAGGATCGCCGAACTGCCCCCCGCTCCGCAGCTGCCGCAGGTCCGCAACCCTGCCGAGATCACCTCGCCACGGTTCGTGGCCCGTGGGCGGCTACTGTCCCACGAAACCTGGGCGCGGTTCACCAGGCGTGCCGCCCAACACGGGCTCACCCCGTCGGCGGCGCTGCTCGGTGCCTACGCGACCGTGCTCGGTACCTGGTGCCGCGAGGGTGAGTTCACCATCAACGCGACCGTGGTGAACCGGTTCCCGTTGCACGAGGACGTCGACGAACTGGTCGGTGAGTTCGCCTCGTTCGACCTGGTACCGGTCGATCTGCGGCGCGGCACGTTCGCCGAGGTGGCCGCCGCTGCCCAGGACCGCAGCTGGGAGGATCTGGAGAACCGGTACGTCAACGGCGTCGAGGTGCTGCGCGAACTGGCCCGGGCCCGGGGCGGCACGGTCGGCGCGGCGATGCCCGTGGTGTTCACCTCCACCCTGGTGCAGGAGACCGAGGGTACCGGCGAGAGCCTGCTCGGCTGGCTCGGTGAGATCGTGCACGAGGGCGCGCAGACCCCACAGGTGTGGGTCGACGGCGCGGTGCTGCGCGTGCGCGACGGCATCTACCTGAGCTGGATCGGCGTCGACGAGATCTTCCCCGAGGACCTGCTCGGCGTGATGCTCGACGAGTACGTCCGCCTGCTGACCGACCTGACCGACTCCGACGAACGCTGGACCGCCCCGCCCCCGACGGTGCTGCCGGAGTCGCATCGTGCGTTGGTGGCGTCGGTGAACGATACCGGTGGTGTGGTTCCTGGTGGTTTGTTGCATGACCGGTTGGTGGCTCAGGCGTTGTGTTCGCCGGAGCGTCCGGCGGTTTTTGCCGGGGGTCGGGTTTTGACGTTTGGTGAGTTGTATCGGCGTGCGGTGGTGTTGGCGGCTGATTTGCGGGCCGGTGGTGTGGGTTCGGGTGAGTTGGTGGGTGTGTCGTTGCCTAAGGGTGCGGCGCAGGTGGTTGCGGTGGTGGGGG
>NZ_WVUH01000392.1 GCF_017614955.1 Micromonospora echinofusca | reverse complement strand
GTCGTGCCGTGTTCCCGCAGGTGGTCGTCCCACTGCACGCGTGGTGGCAGACCGGAGCGGGACACCAGGACCACCCGGGCCCGGGCCCGCCAGGCGAGGTCCTCGGCCACGGTGATGCCGATCCCGCCCAGCCCACCGGTGATCACGTACACGCCGTGGGGGCGTACCCCGGCACCGGCCCGTTCGGGGAGGGCGACCTGCTGGTAGTCCTGCACCCAGCGGCGCCCGGCGCGCAGCGCGGTCGGTGGGCACAGGCCCGCCTCGTCGGTCTCCGGCTTGCGGACCAGCTCCGTCACCACCGTGGACCAGGTGACGGGCGTGCCCTGGTCGGCCGGGTCCAGGTCGACGTGCCGGACGGCCAGCCAGGGCAGTTCCAGCGGGACGACCCGGGCGATCCCGGTGACCGTGGCGTGTTCGGGGCGGACCAGGTCGGTGCCGGTGACGTCGGCGGCCCCCCGGGTCAGCACGTCGAGCCGGACGGTCTCCGGGTGCTCCCCGGCGGCGAGCGCCTCGACCAGGTACAGCAGGCTGAAGAACCCCCGGTCCTGGGCGGCCCAGGTGGCCGGGGCCCCGGCGGCGGGCGGGCCGCCGGCCGACCATGCGTGCACGATCCGGTCCACCGGCCCGTGGGCCTGCGCCAGCTCGGCGAGCAGGGTGTCGTAGTCGGTCCGGTCGGCGGGCCGGACGGTCCAGCCGTCGGCGGTACGCCCGAACTCCCCGCCGGGGCGTACCTCGACGACCTGGGCGCCCTGGGCCCGCAGGGCGGCGCCGAGTCCGGCGCTGTCGTCGTCGCAGAACAGCAGACACCGGCCGATCGGCGGTTCGCTGGACGGGCCCGGGGTGAGCTGGCGCCAGGTCGGCGCCCACGCCCAGGCGTCGACCGGCAGGATCCCGCCCCGTTCCGAGCGGCTGGCCACCGCCGAGGTCTGCGCGGAGAACCCGGCTGCGGCGGCGTCCGGCTCGACCCAGGCCCGGGTCCGTTCCCACGGGTAGGTCGGCAGGGGCACCCGGTTGGCGACCGGGGTGACAGCCGTCGCGTCCACGGCCGCGCCGTGTGCCCACAGCGCCCCGGCGGCGCGGTACAGCACGTGCAGGTCCGATCCGCTGTCGCGGGGGCCGGGCAGGCTCGGCAGCGGGGCCGGCGCGTCCCGGGGCAGTTGCGGGCGGACCAGCCCGACGAGCTGGCGGCCCGGCCCGCACTCCAGGAACAGCCACTCCCCCTCGGCGAGCAGGGTGGCCACCCCGTCCCCGAAACGGACCGGCTCGCGCAGGTGCCGCGCCCAGTACGCCGGGTCGGTGGCCTCCTGCGCGGTGATCCAGGTACCGGTCACGTTGGACAGGAACGGCAGCCGGGGTGCCTGGCGTCCGGTCGCGGCGACCAGGTCGCGGAACGTGGCGAGGACCGGGTCCATCATCGGCGAGTGGAACGCGTGCGAGGTACGCAGCAGGGTCGCGCCCACGGCGTCGGCGGCCAGCCGTTCGGCGAACGCGGTGACCAGTTCGGTCGGCCCGGCCACCACGCAGCTGTTCGGGGCGTTGACGGTGGCCACGGAGAGCCCGTCGGGCAGCATCGGGCGGACCTCGGCCTCGTCGAGCTGCACGGCGAGCATCGCGCCGGCCGGCATGCCCTGCATCAGCCGGCCCCGGGCGGCGACCAGGCGCAGCGCGTCGGGCAGGGTGAAGACCCCGGCCAGGGTGGCGGCGACGTACTCGCCGATGCTGTGGCCGAGCATCGCGGCCGGTTCGACGCCCCAGGTCTGCCAGAGCCGGGCCAGCGCGTACCCCACCACGAACAGCGCCGGTTGGGCCTGGCCGGTGCGGCGCAGCTCCTCGTCGCGGCCCGCCATGAAGATCACGTCCCGGAGGTCGGCGAGGTCACCGGCCGGGTCGGTGGCCAGCAGGTCGAGGCACTCGTCCACCGCGTCGCGGAACACCGGTTCGGTGCGGTACAGCTCGGCGCCCATGCCGGCGTACTGCGCGCCCTGGCCGGAGAAGAGCAGGGCCACCCGGGGCGCCCGCCGGCCGGCCACCCCGGTGACGACCCGCTTGGCGTCGGCCAGCGCGGTCACCGCGTCGAGCGTGTCGGTGACCACCACCGCCGCCCGGCGGGCCAGTTCCCGCCGGCCGACGCGCAGCGTGTACGCCACGTCGGCGAGGTCCAGTTCCGGGTGTTCCCGCAGGTGCGCGGCGAGCTGTCCGCGTTGACGGGCCAGGGCGGTGTCGGTACGCGCCGACAGGTGCAGCAGGTACGCCGGGCGGGTGCCGGCGCCGGCCGGCTGCTGCGGGGGCGCCTGCTGGAGGACGGCGTGCGCGTTGGTCCCGCCGATGCCGAACGAGCTGACCGCGGCCCGGCGGGGCATGCCGTCGGGGGACCAGGGGGTCAACGCGGTGGTCACGTGAAAAGGGTTCTGCCCGAAGTCGATCTTCGGGTTGGCCTGCCGGTAGTGCAGGCTCGGCGGGATCTGGCCGTGCTCCAGGGAGAGCACCGTCTTGATCAGCGCGGCGATCCCGGCGGACTGTCCGAGGTGACCGATGTTGGACTTCACCGAGCCGATCGCGCACCAGCCCCGGTCGTCGGTGTCCCGCTGGTACACGGTGGACAGCGCGGACACCTCGATCGGGTCGCCGAGGGCGGTGCCGGTGCCGTGCGCCTCCACGTAGGTGATCGACCGGGGGTCCACCCCGGCCACGCCGAGCGCCTGGGCGATCACCGCCGCCTGCCCCTCCATGCTGGGCGCGGAGAAGCCGACCTTGGTGTCGCCGTCGTTGTTGATCGCGTTGCCGAGCACCACCGCGCGGATGTGGTCGCCGTCGGCGATCGCCTCCGACAGCCGTTTGAGCACCACCGCCCCGCCGCCGCTGCCCCAGATGGTGCCCCGGGCGTCGGCGTCGAAGGGCCGGCAGTGCCCGTCCGGGGCGGTGATGCCGTCCTCGTCGTAGAGGTACCCGTGTCCGGCCGGGATGTCGATGGTCGCGCCGCCGGTCAGCGCCATGTCGCACTCACCGTTGCGCAGCGCCTCGCAGGCCAGGTGCAGTGCCACCAGGGAGCTGGAGCAGGCGGTGTTCATGGTCAGGCTGGGTCCGCGCAGGCCCAGCCGGTACGAGGTCAGGGTCGCCGCGTAGTCGGGGTGGTTGCCGACCATCACGGCCAGCCAGCCGGCGTTGGCGTACGCCTTCGGGTTGCTGCGGATGTTCAACCACTGGTACACGTCCGGGCCGACGGTGGCGTACATGCCGATCTCGCCGTCGTAGCGGGCCGGGTCGTAGCCGGCGTCCTCCAGCGCGGTGTGGCTCAGCTCCAGCAGCAGCCGGTGCTGCGGGTCGCGGGTCTCCGCCTCCCGGATGGACATGCCGAAGAACCCGGCGTCGATGCTGTCGTAGTCGTCGAGCACGGCGGCGGCCGGAACGAAGTTCGGGTCGCTGACGATCGACTCGGGTACGCCGAGCGCCCGCTGCTCGTCGAGGGTGAAGAACCGGACGCCCTCCACGCCGCCGACGAGGTTGTCCCAGAACTGCCCGGCGTCGGCGGCGCCGGGCATCCGGCAGGCCAGCCCGATGACGGCGATCGGCTCGGCGGTGGGGGTGTCGGTCGGCTCCACCGGTTGGTCGGTGTGGGTCATCGGGCGCCATCTCCAGTCGTGTCCGTGGCACCGCCGGCGCGGCCCTGATTCCTCTGACGTAGCCGTTCCCGGCGGGCCGCGACGCGACGGGCGGCCCGGTCCAGACCGGGGCTGCCGCTGTCACCGTCGAGGAAGCCGGCGAGCAGGCGGACGGTGGGGCGCCGGAACAGCTCCACCACCGGGATCTCGGCACCGACGGCCGCCGTGAGCCGGGCGGCCACCGCGACCAGGGCCAGCGAGTGGCCGCCGGTGTCGAAGAAGTTGTCCTCCGGGCCGACCCGCTGCCGGCCGAGGACGGTGCACCAGATGCCCGCGACGAGGCGTTCGGTGCGGGTACGCAGCTCGTCGTCGACCGGCCGGGGTCGCGGGGGCGGCACGATGCCGGCCAGCGCCCGTCGGTCCACCTTGCCGTTGGCGGTCAACGGGATCGCCGGCACCAGGTGCAGCTGGGCCGGTACGGCGTACTCGGGGAACCGGGTCCGCAGGTGCGCCACCAGGTCGGCCGGACGCAGGTCGGGTTGGGCGGGTGCGACGAACGCCCGGATGCCCTGCTCGGCGCCGGTGGTGACCGGCAGCGCGGCGGCGGCGCGGACGTCGGGGTGGGCGGCCAGGGCCGCCTCGACCTCGGCCAGTTCGACCCGGTGGCCGCGTACCTTGATCTGCTGGTCGACCCGGCCGGTCAGCACCACCGTGCCGTCCGGGCGGTGCCGGCCGAGGTCACCGGTGCGGTACCGCCGGTCCTGCGGGTCGGTGCCACCGGGGGTGCGGTCGAAGCGGCGGGCGGTCGGCCCGGGGTCCAGGTAGCCGGCCGCCAGGTGCCGGCTGCGGACCACCACCTCGCCCAGTTCGCCGACCGCCGCCGGCCGGCCGGCCCGGTCCACGATGACGAGGTGACTGCCCGGGGCACCGCACCCGACCGGAACGGCGTCGGGGGTGGCCGGTCCGGCCGGTACCTCGTACCAGGAGTGGATCTGCGGGGTCTCGGTGGTGCCGTAGGCGTTGACGATCCGGGCGTTCGGCGCCAGCGCCCGCAGCCGGGCCGCGTCCCCGCCGGTGAACTGGTCCCCCGCGACGACCACCAGCCGCAGGTCGGGCAGGGGTGCGCCGGCCGGGCCGATGGTCAGCATCCGGCCCAGTTGCGGGGTCAGGTGCGCCACGGTGGTCCGCTGCTCCCGCAGCCAGGCACCGAGCCGGACCGGGTCACGCAGCAACGTCTGGTCGGGTACGGCCAGCCGGGCGCCGAGCACCAGCGGCGTGTACAGGTCACGCAGCGCCGGGTCGTGGCCGAGGCCGCCGAGCAGCGCGAACCGGTCGGCCGGTCCGAGACCGAAGGTCTCCGGGTACCAGTCGAGGAACGCCGCCAACGCGGCCGCGGTACCCGCCACCACCTGCGGCTCGCCGGTGGTGCCGGAGGTGAACGACAGGTACCCGGCGTCCGGTGGCCCGGCGTCGGCGTCCGGCGGCACGGCGGTGGCGGCAGGGTCGAGCCGGAGCAGGTGGTCCAGTTCGGCGGGGACGGTCACCTCGGGGCAGACCAGCAGGGCCCGGGCGGCGGCGGCCGTCGCCTGCCGGGCCAGCCGGACGGCCGGCAGGGTGGTGTCCAGCACCGCCCACCGGGCCCCGGCGGTCAGCACTCCCAGCAGCAACGCCGGCAGGGTCACGTGCCGGCCGGCCAGCACCGCCACGGTCTCCCCCGGGCCGATCCCGGCTGCGCGGACCGCTGCGGCGACCCGGCGGCGCAGGTCGTCGCAGGCGTGCCAGGTCAGCGCACCGCCGGCACCGGTGACGGCCGGCTCGTCGGGGTGCGCGGCGACCCGGGCGGCGAGCCGGTGCAGCACCGGTACGCCGTCACGGGTCGGCAGCGGGGTACCCCAGTCGGGCAGCACGGCGGTCGGCGGGCGGGCCGGGGCGTCGACGACCGGGGCGTCGGGCGCGGCGACCAGGGCCCGGACCAGGTGCGGGTACGTGTCGAGCAGCGCGGCGATCCGGTCGGCGTCGTACAGGTCCGGGTTGTAGACCGCCGCCAGGTGCAGGCCGTCGCCGTCCTCGCTGACGTACAGGGTGAGGTCGAACAGCGAACCGGGCAACCCGGCCGGCACCGGCTCGGCGGTGCAGCCGGGCAGTTCCAACCGGGCCGGTCCGAAGGTGTACATGTTGAACAGCACCTGGATCAGCGGGTTGCGCCCGAGGTCACGGGGCACCCGCAGGGCCTCCACGACCCGTTCCAGCGGGGCGTCCCGGTGGTCGACGGCGAGCCGGACCTCCTCGGCGCAGCGCCGGACGTGCGCGGTGAAGCTGTCGTCGTCGGCGACGCGCAGCCGCACCGGCAGGATCTGGAGCAGCAGCCCCACGAGGGGTTCGAACGCGACGTGGTCCCGGTCGGCGAACGGGATGCCGACGATCAGGTCGTCCTGTCCGGTGAGCCGGCGTACCAGCTGCGCGAACGCGGCGAGCAGGACGGCGTGCGCGGTGGTGTCGGCCCGCCGGGCCAGGGTCCGGACGGCGCTGGTGGTGGCCGCGTCGAGCCGGGCGGTAC